>JBJMPM010000250.1:0-6247 GCA_045803205.1 Longimicrobiaceae bacterium | reverse complement strand
TGCACCGCGAGCGGCGGGAGCGGATCGGGCCGCCCCTCGCGGAAGGCGCCGTAGAGGGCGCCCAGCTCGCGGGTGAGCACGCCCATGCTCCACCCGTCGGAGACGATGTGGTGCATGGTGATGAGCAGCACGTGGTCGTCGTCGCCGATCTGAACCAGCCGCCCGCGGATCAGCGGCCCGTGCTCCAGGTCGAACGGCGCGTCCGACTCTTCGGCGATCAGACGGCGCAGCTCCGCCCCGCCCCCCGGGTCACCGCGGAGGTCGTGCTCGGTGAGCTGGAAGGAGCTCTCCTCCGCCGGCGCGATCCGCTGCACCGGTGCGCCGTCCACCTCGGCGAAGGTGGTGCGCAGCGCCTCGTGCCGCGCCACGATCCGGTCCAGCGCCCGCCGCAGCGCGGCCCGGTCCAGCTCGCCGCGCAGCCGCTGGCGCACGGGGATGTGGAACGCCGCGCCCACGCCCTCCAGCCGTTCGATGAACCAGAGCCGCTGCTGCGCGAACGAGAGTGGGAGATCCGCCCCCCGCTCCACCGGCTCGATCGGCGGGAGCTCGGCGCGAGACGCGGTCTCCAGCCCCCGCGCGAAGTCGGCCAGCACGGGCCGGTTGAACAGGTCGCCCAGCGCAACCTCCACCGCCAGCCGCTGCCGCACCCGCGAGATCACCCGCACCGCCAGGAGCGAGTGCCCGCCCAGCTCGAAGAAGCTGTCCTGGCGGCCCACCCGCTCCACGCGCAGCACCTCGGCCCAGATGTCGGCCAGCGCCTGTTCGGTCTCGCCCTCCGGCGCCTCGTAGCCGCGCGCGGCGAGCGCGTCGCCCTCCGGCGCCGGGAGCGCCCTGCGGTCCACCTTCCCGCCGGCGGTGGCCGGGAACGCATCCAGCCGCACGAAGGCCGCCGGCACCATGTACGACGGCAGCCGCTCGGCCAGGTGCGCCCGCAGCGATTCCACGTCCAGTCCCTCGTCGGCCACCACGTACGCGACCAGCCGCTTCTCGCCGGGCGCGTCCTCGCGCGCCAGCACCACCGCGTCGCGCACGGCCGCGTGCTCGGCCAGCCGCGCCTCGATCTCGCCCAGCTCGATGCGGAAGCCGCGGATCTTCACCTGGAAGTCGGTGCGGCCCAGGAACTCGATCGACCCCTCCGGGAGCCACCGCCCCAGGTCGCCCGTCCGGTACAGGCGTGCCCCGGGCTCACGGGCGAACGGGTCCGGCACGAACCGCTCGGCGCTCAGCCCCGGGCGGCCCAGGTAGCCGCGCGCCACCTGCCCGCCGCCGATGTACAGCTCTCCCGCCACCCCCACCGGCACCGGCCCGCCCCGCGCGTCCAGGAGGTAGACGCGCGTGTTCGCCACCGGCCGGCCGATGGAGCGCCAGGTGGCGGGATCGCCGGCGATCTCGCGGAGCGTCGCGTTGACCGTCGTCTCGGTGGGGCCGTAGGTGTTCAGCAGCGGCGGCCGGTGCCCGGCGCGGCGGAACCAGGCCTCCAGCGCCGCCGGCTCCACCGCCTCGCCGCCGATGGCCAGCAGGCGCACGCACGGCGGGATGGCGGCCGAGGGCTCGTCCAGCAGGAGCTGCCAGAAGCGGGTCGGGAGGTCGGCGACGGTGACGCGGTGGCGCGCGCACCGGCTCCAGAAGGCGTGCGCGCCCTCCAGCCACGCCTCGTCGCGCAGCACCAGCGCCGCCCCCGTGAGGAGCGCGCCGAAGATCTCCTCCACCGAGGCGTCGAAGGCGATGGAGGCGAACTGCAGCGACCGATCATCCGGCCGGAGGCCGAAGCCCGCCTGGACGGCGGCGGCCTGCCGCCCGACGGCGCGGTGGGTGACCATCACCCCCTTGGGCCGCCCGGTGGAGCCCGAGGTGTAGATCACGTACGCCAGGTGCTCCGGCAGGAGCGCCCCGCGCCCGGGGTTCGTCTCCGGCCCGGCCGCCCAGGCGGGCGAGCCGGCGTCCAGCTCGAGCACCGGCACGCCCGCGCCCGCGAAGCGCGCGGCGAGCGAGCCGTGCGCCAGCACCGCCACGGGCGCGCTGTCCGCGAGCAGCCAGCGCAGCCGCTCCTCCGGGTACGCCGGGTCGAGCGGGACGTACGCCCCGCCCGCCTTGAGCACGGCGAGGAGCCCCGCCACCATCTCCGGGGTGCGCTCGGCGCAGATCGCCACGCGCGCGTCCGGGCCCACGCCCAGGGCGCGGAGCCGGTGCGCCAGCCGGTTGGCGCGGGCGTTCAGCTGCGCGTAGGTGAGCTCGCCGCCCGCGAAGACCACCGCCGTCGCCTCGGGCGTCTCCTCCGCCCGCCGCTCGAAGCGCTCGTGCACGCACACGCCCTCCGGGCAGGGGAGCTCGGTCGCGTTCCACCCCTCCACGACCTGCGCGCGCTCCGCGGGGGACATCAGCTCCAGCCGCGCCACGCTCCGGCGCTCGTCCGCCACCATCTGCGCGAGCACCCGCCGCAGGTAGGCCAGGTGGCGCTCGATCGTCTCCGGCTCGAAGAGCGCCGTCGCGTACTCCAGGGGGCCGGCGATCCGCCCGCCCCGCTCGGAGAGGGAGAGCGCCAGGTCGAACTGCGCCGACGCATTCGAGGCCGCGCCCGGCTGCGCCGACGCCTCCGAGGGCGCGCCCGGCTGCGCGGCCGCTGCCGGCCGCGGCACCGGTCCCGGCCCCGGTCCCGGCGCCGCCCCCGCGGGGGCCAGCGCCAGCCCGGAGAGCTGCAGGTCGCGCTCGGGCATGTTCAGCCAGTTGAACATCACCTGGAAGAGCGGCGTGTGCGCCAGGCTGCGCACCGGCTGCAGCAGCTCCACCACCTGCTCGAACGGGATGTCCTGGTGGTCCTGCGCCGCGAGCGCCCGCGCCTTCACCCGCCGCAGCAGCTCCGCCACCGTGGGCGAGCCGGAGAGGTCGACCCGGATCGCCAGGGTGTTCACGAAGAAGCCGATCAGCCCCTCGATCTCCCGGCGCCCGCGCCCCGCCACCGGGGTGCCGATCACCACGTCCTCCTGGCCCGAGAGACGGCCCAGCACCACCGCCCACGCGGCCAGGAACGTCATGTACAGCGTGACCCCGTGCCGCTGGCCCAGCGCCTTCAGCCCCGCCGTCAGCTCCGCGTCCAGCTCGATCCAGATCTCGCCGCCGGTGAAGTCCTGCCGCGCCGGCCGCGCCCGGTCGGTGGGCAGCTCCAGCAGCTCCGGCGCGCCGGCCAGCGTCTCCTTCCAGTACTCCGCCTGCGCCTTCAGCACCTCGCCGTCCACCCAGCGCCGCTGCCACACCGCGTAGTCCGCGTACTGGATCGGCAGCGCGGGAAGCGGATCCGGCCCGCCTTCGCGGAAGGCGGCGTAGAGCGTGCTCAGCTCACGGGTGAACACCCCCATGCTCCACCCGTCGGAGACGATGTGGTGCATGGTGATGTGCAGCACCTGGTCATCGTCCGCCAGGCGGATCAGGAGCCCGCGGATCAGCGGCCCGCGCGCCAGGTCGAACGGCGCGCGCGCCTCCTCCTCCAGCAGCCGGCGAAGCTCCGCCCCGGCCTCCGCCTGGCCGCGGAGGTCGTGCTCGGCGAGCTGGAAGGGGCTCTCCTCCGCCGGCGCGATCCGCTGCACCTGCTCGCCGTCCACCTCCGCGAAGGTGGTGCGCAGCGCCTCGTGCCGCGCGACGACCCGGGCCAGCGCGCGGACCAGCGCGTTCCGGTCCAGCTCGCCCCTCAGCCGCAGCCGGGTCGGGATGTGGTAGACCGCGCCCGGGATCCCGAGCTGATCCAGGAACCAGAGCCGCCACTGCGCGAAGGAGAGCGGCAGCGCTCCGCTCCGCTCCACCGGCTCGATCGGCGACAGCGTCGCCGCGGCCTCCACGGGCGCGGTGGCCTCGGCCAGCTCGAGGAGCGCCAGGAGCTCGGCGTTCGAAAGGTTCAGCACGTTCGAGGACATCTGCCTGGGAAGCGGTGTGCGTGCAAGGTGGCGTTATATCATACCACCTCTTGAGATTGGATGCGCGAAGAAAGACGTCGTCCTGAGGGAGCCGCTGCGAGGAATTCGCGTCATCGAGAAAGCCAGGCGGCGACTGAAGGATCTATCACTTCGGCAGCGACACGGCCGGTCATGTCGCATCGCGGTCATGGATCCTCCGGACTGCCGGCTACTTCGCGCGCCGCAAGCTCTGCGTGGCCGTCCTCAGAACGACGTCCCCATGCATGGCTAGAGCGGTTTTCTCTCCGGTCCGGAGTTCGTCGTGCATCCGCAGCCGCGGCGCCCTCTCCCTGCGCCTGAGAGCGCAAGCCCTCTCCCGTGCCGGGAGAGGGAGGTGGCCGCGGCGGAGGCGAGGCCTGCGACGGAGCGTGTGAATGCAGATGCAGCGCCGCCGGTCGGGGACACGCCAGGGCCGCGGCATAGTCCGCGAAGGCGCCGCGAAGGCGGACTTCGTGCCGTTCCAGCGGCGGGTTTCCAACCCGTCGGCTCCAGAGCGTTGCGCAATCCGCTCTGATTCTTGAAAAGCGGTATCATCCTGCCGCACGGCGGCTGTGCGTCACCCCTCGCGCGCGCCGCGATCCTCGGCGAGGAGCGCGGCCAGCGCCGCCACGTGGGGCGGCTTCAGCGCGGTGACGTGGTTCCCCGCGCCGACCGAGAACACCAGCCCGGGCGCCCACTCCCTCCATCCCCGCTCGACCTCGGCGAAGTGCGCGCGGTTGGCCGCCTCGTCCATTCGGGGATCGTCGACCAGCACCAGCCGGAGCCGGCCGGGATAGACGCCCAGGGGGCGGTAGGGGGTGCGCAGGCACCGCGCGAAGGTCCGCAGCGGTCCGGCCAGCACCTCGGGCGTTGCGCGTGGATGCAGGAGGCCGAGCCCGACCATCTTCCCGTGCAGGAGCTTCAGCCACCCGGCTTCGTCGCGCGAGGCGACCTCCGCGGGGCCGATCCCGAGGGACCGCTCCGCGACCAGCTCCAGGACCTCCACCAGCTTGAGGAAGGCCTCCCCGCCGCCGTACTCGCGGACCACGGCCTCGGAATCGTCCGGCACCTCGCTGTCCAGGATGGTGAGCGACGCGACGGGGCGCCCGGCCTCGTGGAGCCGCAGCGCCATCTCGAACGCCACCCACCCGCCGAAGGAGTGGCCCAGCAGGTGGACGGGCCCCGCGGGGCAGGCCTCGCGGAGCGCGCGGAGGTAGTGCTCCGCGGCCGCCTGGACGGTGGCGTGGGGCGGCGCCTCCCCGTCCGTCCCGCGCGGCTGGAGCCCGAGGACCGGCACGGACGGGTCCAGCGCCGACATCAGGTCGACGAAGCTGGTGACGCCGCTCCCCGCGCCCGGCACGCAGAAGAGGGGCGCGGCGCCGGCCGCCCCGCCCTGGAGCGTCACGACGGGCGAACCCCCGGCGGAGGGCGGCGCCTGGCCTTTCCGCGCCTCCTCGACCGCGCGCGACAGCGCCTGGCCGAGGGTGGCCGCGTTCGGCGCCCGCATCATGGACAGGTGCGTCCCCGGCACGGGCGTCACCCGCAGCCTGCCCCTGGGGTGGAAGGCGCCCCAGCCGCGCGTCGGGTCGGTGAGGCGGCTGTCTCCGGCGGGGAACTGGTGGAGCAGGACCGGGATCGGCTGCGGCGCGTACTCGCCCAGGGCGGCCTGGTGGCCGCGCAGCCGGTCGCGCACCGCCCGGGCCTGCGCCACGGTGACGTGGTGCGGAAGGAGCCCCTCGTCGCGGCACTTCCGGACGAACGTCTCCAGGTCCTCGTCCCCGGCCGCCGCGATCTCCTCGTCGGACTCGGCGCCCCCGCCGTCCGCCGTGGTGTCGGCGGTGCGGAGCGCGTTGAGGATGAGCGCGTGCTCGAACCTCGCGTCCCGCGATTCGGTGGCGAGGTCGTCGGCCGCGGTGTAGCCGGCGGGGCAGCCGGTGTCGAACATCCCCACGAACTCGACGACCTCGTCGCGGCCGATCAGCTGCGCGGCGACCTCGTAGGAGAGGACGCCCCCGAACGACCATCCCGCCAGCCGGTACGGCCCCGAGGGCTGCACCGCGCGGATCATCCGCACCAGGCGCGCGGCCATCCCCTCGACGGTGCGCAGCGGCGGCTCCGACGGCGACGGCGCCGGGAGCGCGTACACCGGGATCTCGGCGTCGATGTGGGGGTGCAGCACCTGTGCGTACGCGATGGACCCCGCTCCCTCGTGCACCAGGAAGAGCGGGGGCTGCGAACCGGACGGACGGATGGCGATCGCCCGGTCGTCCTGGACCCCGGGTTCCGAGCCGGAAACGCGCGCGGAAAGCGATTCCACCGTCGGA
>JBJMPM010000141.1:0-97756 GCA_045803205.1 Longimicrobiaceae bacterium | reverse complement strand
AAAAAAATTTCGATACTCAGCTCATTCCGAGCCTGCAGCCACTCGTCGACGAGTCCGGCGCTGACGCAATCGTCGGAACCCACGTCGACGCGCAAGGAAGTGTCCGGTGCGGTCAGGTTGCAACTAAATCGACGAAGAACCTCGAATTGCCACGCCCGCGGCCGCGCGGGTCCGCAGCCGGATGCGTCAAACCCGGTACGACCGGCGGCGGACGACTGTGCGACCCTCGAGACCGGCACCGAAGACCCTCGCACGACACCAACGGAGCCCACGGAGAGTCGCCTGTCCGTTCCTCCGTCGACTCCGTGTGGCTTCATCCCGTCGGCCGAACGCGCACCGCGATCGACGGACCCGCCGATCACGGCCCCCCGCGCCCTACCCGGCCCGCATGTCGGACGCGCCCGCGCGGCGGCGACGGGAGAGCGGGCCCAGGCTCTCGTCGCGCAGCCGCAGGAACTCGCCCAGCTCGGGCGCCTGCCGCTCGCGCGCGGTGCGCAGCATCTCGCGCCAGAAGGCGATCCCCACCGCCACCATCAGCCCCAGCAGCAGCATGAGCAGCCCGCGCGTGACCGTGCCCCGCGGCTCCGGCCGCGCCGAGCCCGCCGGGGCCTCGATCACGGTGAACACCGGGGTGTCGCGCACCTCGTCGATGCGCGCCTGCTCGTACGCCTGCGAGAGCAGCGAGTAGACCGCCTGGCGCTCCCCGATGTCGCGCTGCAGCCGCTCGCGCCGCATCACCAGCTGCGGCGCGTTGTCGAAGCGGCGGTTGGACTGCAGGAAGTCCTGCAGCGCGTTCTCGGCGGCGCGCAGCTCGCGCCGCGCCTCGTTCAGCCGGCCCTCGGTGAAGCGGCGCTCCGCCGCCGCCTGCGACTGCCGGGTGGAGAGGTTGAACTGCGCGACCATGTCCAGGAGCTGCTTCCCGATCTGCTCCGAGAGCGCGGGCCAGGGGGTGGAGACGCCGAACCCCACCACCCCGGTCATGGGGTTCACCTCGGCGCTCACCGCCCCCCGCAGCCGCTGGATGGTCTTGCGCCGCGTGACCTGCGGGCTCCCCGCGTCGATCTCGAAGAGCTGCGCCGGCGTGCCGCCGTAGCGCTTTCCGCCTTCCGTGAACGCGTAGCGCGTCTCCGCGATCTGCGTCATGAAGCGCCGCGAGAGCAGGAGGTCGGCGTAGAGCTGGGGCACGTCGGTGCCGGCGCCCGGCACCGAGACCCCGAACTGCGCCGCCAGCCCCGACACGCGCGCGCGCGGGTTGGCGCCGCCGCCGTCCTGCAGCGCGAAGGCACCGTCCGCCCGGTAGGTGCGCGGGGTGCGCATCGTCAGGAACACACCGAGCGCCATGAAGAGCAGCGGGACCAGCACGATCGAGCGCCGGTACCGGAGCACCACGTTGGCGAGGTCGAGCAGGGTGACCTCGCGCGGGGCCGGGGGCGGCGCGGCGGCCGCGGGGGCGGGGGCGCCCTGCGCCCTGGGTTCTGCCTGGCTCACGCTCTCCTCCAGGGTTCCGGCGCTACTGCGAGAGCCGGTCGATGGCGATCCACAGCGTGACCGCGGTCGTGATGATCGAGACCGCGCGGGTGACGATCTCGCCCCAGTCGGTCTTCTCGCCCTCGGGCTGCGTGGGCACGAAGATGGTGCTCCCCGGCCGCACGCCCGGCGCGGTGGAGAAGAGCAGGCGGTTCCGCACGGCGTAGCGCTCGCCGCCGGGGTACTGCACGCTCACCCGGCCGCGGTCGGCCCTCGGCGCGAAGCCGCCGGAGCGGTTCACGTAGTCGAAGAGGGTGAGCCGCGGGTCGTACAGCACCCGGCTGGAGAAGTTGACCGCGCCGGTCACGAGCACCGTGGCGTCGTAGGTGGGCACGAAGACGCTGTCGCCCGGCTCCAGCAGGATGTTGTACCGGCTCCGGGGGCGGCTCACCGCCCGCTCGTAGTCGGTGCCCACCAGCTGCCCCGCGCGGGAGACGCGCAGCCCGGGGAGGTAGGCCTCGGGAGTGGTGCCGCCGGCGCGGCGCACCACGTCGAGCAGCCGTTCCTGGCGCGAACCCAGCGCGTAGTCGCCCGGCGTCAGCACCTCGCCGCCCACCGATACGAAGCGGTGCGCCTCGAAGCCGGGGGCGCGGCGGATGAAGAGCACGTCGCCGTCCTGGAGCTGCACCTCGCCCGGGCCGGGCACCCACTCCCCCGCCCCGCGCTCGGCGGCGCGGCCGGCCGAGCTGCTGCCGTCGCCCGCGGGGCGCACGGCCTGCGCCCCGCCGGCGCGGTCGCCCAGGGGGATGTAGGAGACCTGCGAGGTCACGTTCCCGCGGCGCGAGGGGTCGGGGAGGCGCGCCAGCTCGGCCACCGTCTGGTCGGCGCCGGTCAGGAACCCGCCGGCGGCCAGCACCAGGTCGCGCGCCGTCATCCCCTCGGCCAGCGAGTACGTCCCCGTGCGCTTCACGAAGCCGGCGATGGACACCATCTGCGGGTTGCGCAGCTGGGCGCGGCTGAACACCACGATCGAGTCGCGGTCGGCGAGCTGGATGTCCTGCCGCACGCCGGGGGTGGCGGCGTAGAGCGGGATGCGCAGCAGGCTGCGGCTCCCGTCGGCGGGGTCGTAGCGGTAGACGTGCGCGCGGGCGGTGTAGGCGTCCTCGGCCAGCCCCTCGGAGCGGTCGATCACCCCCCAGAGCGTCTGCCCCGGCTGCCACTCGTACATCCCGGGGCGGCGCACCTGCCCGACCACCACCACCCGGTTGCGGCGCTCGGCGGCGACCGTGAACACCGACACCACGTCGCGGTCGAAGAGGCGCGGGGCGGCCCCGCCCGCCAGCAGCGCGCGCACGTCCACGTCCACCAGGGTGCGCTCCACCCCCGGGCGCCGCTGCTCGGGGGGGAGCACCCGGTCGATCTGCACCCGGGCCAGCGAGGCCTCGGCCTGCAGCCCGCCGGCGTAGGAGAGCAGGTCGCGCAGCCCCTCGCCCTCCTTCAGCTCGAAGACGGCGGAGCGCCGCACGGCGCCCCTGATCCCCACCTGCACCCCGGCCAGCGGCACGAAGATCACGTCGCCCTGCTCCAGGCGGATGTCGTCGCGGCTGTCGCCCCGCAGCAGGTAGTCGTAGACGTCGACGGTGCGGATGGTCGCGCCGCCGCGGCGCACCTCGATGCGGCGGAAGCTCCCGTTGTCGTTGGGGCCGCGCGCTTGGTAGAGCGCGTTGAACACCGTCGAGACCGAGCTCACCTGGTACGCCCCGGGGCGCTCCACCTCGCCCACCAGGAAGACCTGGTTGGTGCGCAGCTGCCCCATGGAGAGGGTGAAGCGGGTGGTGGCGCCGGGGCCGCGCCCCACCCCCGAGTACACCGTGCCCAGCCGCTCGTACAGCCGGTCCTCGAGGTCGCGCAGGGTGAGGCCGGCCACGTAGACCTGCCCCACGTCGGGGATCACGATCATCCCCTCGCGGTTCACGTCCAGGGTGTAGGAGAGCTCCACGTCGCCGGTGAGCACCGCCACCAGCTGGTCGCCCGGGCCCAGGCGGTAGCCGGGGTCCACCGGGCCGGTCCCCACCGCCTGGAACTGGCTGGTGGCGATGCGGAAGAGGCTGCGCCCGAAGATGGGGAGCTCGCCCGGCGTGGCGCTGTCGGGAAGGGGCTGCAGGGGGACCACGGTGTCGGCGCGCGCGGGCGCCCGCGCGCTGTCGCGCAGCAGCACCCCGATCCCGCGCAGCGCGTCGAGCACGCCGGAGCCCGCCGGGCGGTCGGGGGCCGCGGTGCCGCGGTCGATCAGGTCGAAGTAGCGGTCGGCCAGCGCCGGGTCGCGCCCCATCTGCTGCAGCCGCGTGCGCACCTGCTCGCGGGTGAGCCCCGAGGCGCGCAGGCGTTCCACCACCTGCGCCTCGGTGGGCATCCCCGTCTCCTGCGCGCGCGCGGCGCCCACGCCGCACAGGGCGCACGCGGCCACGGCGGCCAGCACGGCGCGCCGCAGCCGGGCACCGAGGGTCCTTGTCACTGCCATCGTAACTCGAGCTTGAATGAGTGGGTCGGAGTACTGCCGCAGACGAGCGAAGCTGCGGAGATGGTGCCGGTGCGGGCGTCCGCCCGCGGCGGGGCGGGCGGGAGCCATCGTTCGTATGCCCAAGAGTTTACCACCTCTCCACGAGAGGCGCAATCCGGCACGGGCGGCGCGGGCCGCGCCGCGGGGAGCCCGCGCGCCTCACCCGGCGCCCGCCGGCTGGAGCGAGGGCCGCGGCGCCGCGGGGGCAGCCGCGGGGACCCGGCGCGCCCGCAGCGTGACCACCGCCACCGCGGCGCAGACCCAGAGCAGGTAGCTGATGAACGAGCCGGGGAGGAGCCAGGCCGCGCCCTGGTTCCCCACGATCAGCCCCCACAGCCAGAAGTAGGCGGCGAAGAGGAGCTCCGCGGTGGCGGGATCGGCCTCCCGGGCCGCCGCCTGGAGGGCGCGCAGCAGCTGGAAGAAGAGCAGGCCGAGCGCGGCCAGCCCCGGGACCCCCGCGTCGGCGGCGGTCTGCACGATCTGGTTTCCCGCGTTCGAGGTGACGTTGGGAACGTAGAAACCCAGCTCGCGCACGAAGCGCGCGATGGCCCCCTGCTCGATCACCCGGAGGCGGTAGCCGGTGTAGCCGACGCCCACCAGCGGATTCTCCGCGAACAGCTCCACCCCCAGCCGCTGGGTCAGCAGCCGCTGATGCACGTTGGAGCCGCGCCCCACCGAGCGGCCCGTCAGGCGCGTGCGCGTTCCCCCCAGGTCGGTGGCGAACATCACGGCCAGCAGCGCCAGCGGAACGCCCACCACGGTCCGCAGCCGCACGCGCCGGCCGCCCAGGCGCCTGCGCTGGATCGCGACCACGAGCACCCCCACGAGCACCGCGAGCAGGGCCCCGCGCGTGCCGGTGGCCAGGATCGCGAGCGCGAAGAACATCGCGCGCAGGTAGTTGCGGGCGATCAGGTGCCAGAGGACGTACAGGGCCAGCACGAACCCCACCTGGTCGCCGACGAAGCCGAAGGTCCGCACGCCGTGCACCTCGCCGACGTTGAGGCCGGTCCCCAGGAACAGGATCCCGACGAAGATCGGCAGCGCCATCAGGTAGCCGAGCACGTCCAGGGTGCGCCGGAGCAGGGGGAACTGGCGCTCCTGCAGCGCCTGGGGAAGGAAGAAGGCGAGCGCCACGGCCTGCATGGCGAAGCGCAGGAGGGGCGTCAGCTCGGCGCGGAAGAAGGCGGTGCCGAAGCGCAGCTGCGCGAGGATGGTGGCGGCGGTGAGCACGCCCAGGAAGAGCAGGAGGGCGGCGTGCACCCGGTGGAGCACGAGCGTGCCGCCGCGCAGGAGCACCGCCGAGGCGAGCTTGAAGGCCGCGACGATGGTCACCACGTCGTAGGCCTGGAGGTCGTTGCCGCCCGTCGACTGGAGGGGGAGGAGGGTACCGGAGAAGGACAGCGTCATCAGCAGGGGGACCACGATCACCAGCGAGGCCCACGCCGGGAGCGCCACCGCCGCGAGCAGCGCGAGGACGAAGGTCATGGGCGGCCCCGCCCGGCGGGCCCGCGGACCGCCGCACGCCCGGCCAGCACCCGCTCGTAGAGGTCGGCCGTCGCCGCGCCCATCCGCTCGACCGAGAACGAGCGCGCGCGCTCCCTTCCCGCGGCGCCGTACGCGCGGCGCCGGGCCGGGTCGAGCAGCTCGTCGAGCGCGGCGCGGAGCCCCTCCGGGTCGCCCGGCGCGAAGAGGCGGCCGGTGCACCCGTCCACCACGATCTCGGGGATGGCGCTGGCGGCCGACGCGGCCACCGGGCGCGCGGCGGCCATCGCCTCCAGCAGCACCAGGCCGAAGCCCTCCCAGAGCGAGGTCAGCACGAACACGTCGAGCGCCTGCATCACGCGCACGATGTCTTCGCGGAAGCCGGCCCACACGCAGCGCTCCGCGATCCCGAGCGCCTCCGCGCGGCCGCGCAGCGCGCGCTCCAGCGGCCCGGTGCCGGCGAGCACCAGGCGGAGGTCGGCGGCGGGGCGCGAGGCGCGCAGCCGGGCGAAGCCCTCCAGCAGGGTGTGCAGCGACTTCTGCGGGACCATCCGGGCCACGGTGCCGAAGAGCACGGTCCCCTCGCCCGCGCCCCACTCGGCGCGCAGCCGGCGCACCGCGGCCTCGTCGCGCTCCAGGAAGGGCGCGGCGTCGAGCCCGTACGGCACCGTCACCACGCGCGACGGCGACGCGGCCAGCCCGTCGCGCAGCACGCGCCGGCGCACCGACTCGGAGATCGCGACCACCGCGTCGGCCCGCCGCCCCACCCAGCGCGCCACCGGGAGCACCAGGCGGGGATCTCCCCGGCGGAACGGGCTGTCGTTGTGCTTGCTGATCACCAGTGGCACCCCGCCCGGGCCTCCGCCGGCGAGCGCCGCGCGCACGTACAGCTCGGCCGGCGGAAGGTGCGCGTGCACCAGCTCCGGCGCGGCCGCCGACAGCAGCCGGCGCAGGCGCACCAGCGGCAGGGGGTCGCCGTAGAAGCGCAGCCCCAGCGGCACCACGGCCACGCCCAGCCGCCGCAGTTCGGCGGCCCAGTACGGATCGCCCTTGAGGAACGCCACGCTCACGCGGCACCCGTGGGCCACCTGGTAGCGCACCAGGTCCATCAGGTGGTTCTCGGCGCCGCCCCGCGCGATCATGGTGATCACGTGCACCACCCGCCGCCCCTCCGGGGCGGGCGCGCGCGCGGCCGGCGCCTGCTGCGCGGGGTCCGCCAGCCTCATCGCAGCACCGCCGCCGCCGTCGTGGGATCGCCGGGTGCGCGCAGCCCCTCGCCGCCGCCGGCGAGGGGAAGCGGCGCGGCCGCCGCGCGGCGGTCGTCGTCCTTCCCCGGGGTCATCGCCAGCAGCACGAGCGTGCAGGCCACCTTCCCCGCCGCGGTGACGGCCGCGGCCCCCACGAACCCGAGCGGCGAGGCGACCAGGAGGATGACGCCCACCACCGCGGCGGTGTAGACGGCGTTGACCTTGGTGAGCAGCGCGAAGCGCCCGGCGGCGTTGAAGAGCGAGCTCTGCCAGAAGAACACCGTGCCGACCACGGCGCCGATCATCATCAGCTGGACGCCGGGAACGGCCGGCCGGAACTCCGCCCCGAACACCGGCGGCACCAGGAAGGGGAGGAGGAGCGTGCCGAGGGCGAGCGCGCCGCCCAGGGGAAGGCCGAGCCGCACGGTCCACCCGCGCAGCCGCCGGCGGACGGCCGCCCGCGCGCCCCCCGCCCACTGCTCGCAGAGGAGCGGGTAGTACACCCGCGCCAGCGACATCTCGGTGTACGAGCCGACCGTGACCAGGGTCAGCGCCAGGCGGTAGTACCCCGCCTCGGTGGGCCCGCGGAAGCGCCCCAGCGCGATCAGCGGCACCTGGGCCAGGACGCCCGCGAGCGACACCAGCACGTAGTTCCAGCCGAAGAAGGAGAACGCCTCGCGGCGCACCCCGGGGGGCAGCGGCAGGCGGCGCCGCCACCACCCGCGGATCCCGGCGCGGTGCAGCACCACGCCGGCCGCCACCAGCGACACCAGGCCGGTGGCCGCCTGCCCCACCGCGGTGGCCACCACGAAGCCGGCCACGGTGGGGCGCCTCAGGAGCAGCCCCACCACGAGCGCCAGGATGAGCCCGCGCTCGAACAGCTCCAGCGCCGCCCAGGTGCGGAAGTGCTGCCAGGTGGCCAGCACCGCCTTGCTGGTGCCCACGAAGGAGAGGGAGATGAACGAGGCGCCGTAGAGCACCATCAGCCACTCGACCCCCGGCAGCCGGTACACCCGCGCCGCCACCCACGCGCTCGACGCGCCACAGAGGGCCAGCACCAGCAGCGCGGTGGCCAGGTCCACCAGGTACCCCATCCGGCAGATCCCGGCGATGTCGTCCACTTGGCCGCCCGCGCGGAACTGCGCGAGGTAGCGGGTGACCACCGTGCCGGGCTTGACGCTGACGAACGACCAGAGCAGCGAGGGGAAGCTGAGCACCAGGGCGGCCACGCCGTAGCTCGTGGCCCCCAGCAGCCGCGACGCGGCCACGGCGGTGAGGAACCCCACCCCCACCGACACGTACTGCGACACGGTCATGATCGCGCCGCTCCCCGTGAGGCGGCCCGGCCTCCGCCGGCTCCCCTCCGCGCTCATGCGCGCCCCCCGCGCTCCGCGAGCGCCGCCGCCGCGCGCCGGCCGCGGCGGCCCGCGCCGCACTCCTCGAGCACCGCGAGGATCTTCGCGCCGAGCTGGGGGAGGCCGTGCAGGGCGACGACCTGGCCGCGCAGGTAGGCGCCGATCTCGCCGCGCTCCGCCGCGGGGAGCGACATCAGCCGGACGAGCCCGTCCGCGAGGCTCTCGGCGCTGCCGTGGGTGAACAGCAGCGGCTCCGCGTACCTCCCGAGCGTCTCGGCGAAGTCGGTGTTGGCGACCAGCGTCGGCACCCCGCAGCTCATCGCCTCCCAGGCCACCTTGTCGCCGAACCCGGCCGGCGTGAGGTTCACGCACAGCGCCGCGCCCCGGTAGCACTCCACCAGCTCCCGCATCGGCACGCCGGGCCGGAAGTCGACGCGGTCGCCCACGCCGAGCTCCGCCGCCAGCCGGCGGAGCCGCCCGGGGTAGGCGGCGTCGGACCCGGCCGCATCGCCCACGATCACCACGCGCAGCTCCGCCGGGAGCCGGTCGCGGGCGAGCGCCAGCGCGCGGATCAGGGTCGGGTGGTCCTTCACCGGCGAAAGCCGGCCGGCGCAGAGGACCACGGGCGCGGGGGGTGCCGCCCGGGGCGCGGGCGCGAACAGTCCGACGTCGATCCCCTGCCCGATCACGGAGAGCTTGTCGTGGCGGTAGGGGTAGGCGGCGGGAAGGCTGGTCACCATCCGGTGGGACACCAGGTGCGCGGCGCGCAGGCTCCAGGTGAGGGAGGGATGCGCGTACCAGGTGACCAGGGGAACGCCCCGGGCCCGCAGCACCGGCCCCGCCAGCGCGGAGAAGCGCTGCGCCATGTGCGAGAAGCACCCGTCGATCCGCCCGCCGGCGGTGAGGCGGAAGAGGTGCCGGTAGAACTCCACCGCCATCCGGGGATGGCCGTAGCCGCGCTCCCTGCCGACGGAGAAGACGCGCACGTTGGGCGGCAGCTCCAGCCGCCCGGTGCTCAGGGTCAGCACGTCGACGGACTCGGCGCGCGCCGCGATGGCCGCGGCCCACCGCGTCGTGAACCCCAGGATCGGGTGGTCCGCGTCCATCGTGAGATTGAACAGCAGCAGCCGCATTCGTCAGGCGTACGGATGAACAGGGTGGCGCGCAGATGCCCGCGGCCGCGCGCGGCGGCCGCCTGCCTCGAAAGACGGGGTTCGCCGTGGCCGGGCCCCGGGACGGCGCCGCGGGGTTCCGGCGGGCTCGGCGCTTCTCGGCCGTCGCTCAGGAGGGCGACGCGGATTCGCGGAGGATGCGCTCGGTGCTCTCCACCATCGCGCCCAGCGAGAACTCGGCCCGCATCCGCCGCAGCGCGCCCTCGGCGAGCGCCTCCCGCAGCGGGGGGTCGTCCAGCAGCCGCCGGATCGCGCCGCGCAGCGCGTCGTCGTCGCCCACCGGCACCAGCAGCCCGGTCTCGCCGTGCCGCACCAGCTCCCCGGTGCCCCCGGCCGCGGTGGCGACCACGGGGGTGCGCTCCGCCATCGCCTCCAGCACCACGTGGGGAAGCCCCTCGTACGAGGAGTTCAGCACGAACACGTCGGCCCGCGCGAGCTCGCGCCGCACCTCGCGCGCCGGCAGCGTCCCGGTGAAGCGGACGCGCCCCGCCACCGCCCGCTCCTCCGCCAGCGCCTCGAGCGTGCCCCGCAGCGGCCCGTCGCCCACCACCACCAGACGCACGCCGGGGAGCGAGGCCGCCACCCGGATCAGCCCGTCGACCCCCTTCCAGGGGACCAGGCGGCAGACGGTGACCACGGTGGGCGCCGGGTCGCGGCCGGCCGGCTCCCCCGGCCCGCCCCCCAGCGCCTCCTCCACCGCGTTGTACACCAGGGCGGTCCGCTCCGGCGGGATCTCCCACCCCGCCACGATCCCGCGGAGGTACTCGCTCGGCACCACCACGCGCGCGGCGCTGCGCAGCGGCAGCGTCCGCATCCAGTCGAGCAGGCGCAGGAACCGGCCCTTCCCCCCCCGCTGGTACTCGTCGAGCGTGCCCGTGAACCAGCCGCGGTTGCGCGCGCGCTCCCACGCCGTGTCGCCCACCACCTTGTGCACCCGGGGCACGCCGCCGCGCCCCGTGGCGAGCAGCGCCTCCAGGGCGAGCCCGTTCACCAGCACCGCGTCGGCGTCGCGCGCCCAGCGGCGGATCGCCCCCGCGGTGCGCAGCATCCGCGCGGGAAGGAAGGTGCGGCGCGCGATCCGCCGGACCTCGAACGGGTAGGCGGAGTCGTCGTGCTCCAGGGTGTCGCTGAGGCAGACCACGCGCACGGCGTGGCCGCGCCGCGCCAGCTCGGCCGCCACCCGCGGGATGTACCCCGCGGGCCCTCCCGGGTCCGGCGGGAAGATCCCGGTCACCAGCAGAAGCTTCATGCGGGCGGAAGAGCGCGGGCCAGGAAGCGGACCGGCGGAAGAGGCCGGTGCCGTCACGCCGGGGTGACGGCCGCCGCGCCTTCCCGCCGGCACGTTGCGAGGCGCACGGGGCGAAGGACAGCGGCCCGTGCGCCCCGGTCATGAGGCACGAAAGCTACGGACGGCGCGGATGCGAGTCAACCGGCGGGCGGCGCCCCCGGGACGGAGCGGGAACGGCGGCTACTTCCGGGCGACCACGTTGTAGAACTGCGGCGACACGCGGCCCGCGCCCTCCGGCAGGACCCGCCGGAGCACGCGGTCCACCGGCGCGTAGACCGCCCTGCGGTACGCCGCGTTCAGGCGCGCGCCCAGGAACGGGTAGCTCTTGGGGATGGTCACCAGCCCCTCGGGGAAGACGCGGACGTCGCCGAACCCGGCGAACATCCGCGCGATCTCGCCCCGGGTGAAGTAGCGCACCGGTCCGAGGCTCTGCGCGCGGCCCCGCAGGCGGTAGACCAGGTGGTACCCGGTCCCGAAGAGCCCCTGCAGCGACGAGCGGCTGGGGAAGGAGTCCACGATCACCACCTTCCCGCCCGGCTTCAGGACGCGGAGCAGCTCCGCGATCGCGGCGCGGGTCCCCGGCTTGGGGTTGTGCAGGAGCACGGCGCAGGAGAACACCGCGTCGAGCGAGGCGTCTTCGATGGGCAGCCGGTCGATCCCCGACTTGAGCAGGAGGAGGGGGGTCCGCTGCTCCGCGGGCCGGGCTTGGTAGCGCTGGTCGAAGAGGGTGAGCATGGTGGCCGAGCCGTCCACCCCCACGTACCCCGCGAAGCTCCGGCGCGGGAGCAGGTACTTCGCGATCCGGCCGTAGCCGCAGCCGAGGTCGGCGACCACGCCCTCCGGGAGCTCCCGGGCGAGGAAGTCGACCACCGCGGCGCTCTTCGCGGCCTCGGCGGCCTCGTCGATCGCCGAGACCGCCGCGTGCAGCGGGTCCGCGCCGGCCAGCCCGTCCCACAGGGTGGGGCCGGCGCCGGGCTCGGCGGTGTAGAAGCTTCCCTCCCTGACCTGTCCCGCCTTCAGGATTCCCCGCATCGTGCCCCCATCGATGGTGTCGAACGCCTCTCTCATGGCTCCCCCGCGGCGAGCGCGGCCTCCCAGCAGGCCAGCAGGCGCCCGGTGAGCGCGTCGGCGCCGAAGGTCTCCCGCATGCGCGCGCGCGCCGCCTCGCCCATCGCCCGGCGCGCGGGCTCGTCGCGCAGCAGCCCCGCCACCGCCGCGGCGAGCGCCGCGGCGTCGCCGCGCGGCACCAGCACGCCCGCTCCCCCTTCCAGCAGCTCGCGGGGGCCGGGGCAGTCCGTCGCCACCGTGGGCACGCCGGCGAGCCCCGCCTCCACGATCACGCGGCCGAACCCCTCGTGGGCGGAGCTCAGCACGAACACGTCGGCGGCCGCGTACAGCGCGGGGAGCCGCTCGTGGCCCACGGCGCCCAGGAAGGCCACCCGCTCCGCGATCCCCGCCGCGGCGGCGGCCGCGCGCACCCCGGCGGCTTCGGGGCCGTCGCCCGCGAGCACGAACCTCGCCTCCGGCACCCCGGCCGCGACGCGGGCCGCGGCTTCGACCCAGAGCGGAAGGTCCTTCGCCGCGTGGAAGCGCCCCACGAAGAGGACCACCCGGGCGCCGGGCGCCACACCGAGCGCGGCCCGCTGCGCCTCGCGCGCCCCTGCCGCGGGGGTGAAGCGCACGCCCACGGGCACCACGCAGACCCGCTCCGCCGCGACCCCCAGCTCGCGCGTAACCGCGTCGCGCAGCCCGGCCGACACCACGCGCACCGCGTCGCCCCCGCGCACCACGCGCCCGGCGACCAGGCGCCGCCAGCGGTTCAGCGGGTGCTCGCGCAGCCACGCCGGCGAGAAGAGGTCGAAGTGCAGCTGCGGCACGAAGCGCGCGCCGAGCGCGCGGGCGAGCGCCCACCCGGCCACCCCTTCCTCCCACGGGGTCTGCACCGACACCAGGTGCGGGCGCCAGCCGCCCGCCAGCGCGCGGCGCAGCGTGCGCGGGAGGTCCGCCAGGAAGGCCGCCCGGTGCCGCGAGCGGGTCGGGTACAGGCGCAGCCCCTCGGCCGGGGCCTCGTCGCCGCCGCCGCGCGCGGCGGGGCGGTAGTAGACGCAGCGGATCTCGCTCCCGGGGCGGCGCGCGCGCAGCGCCCGGGCGTACCCCACGTGCCGCGCGCGCGCGTCGCCCGCCACCCCGGCCCCCTCGTCGCCGAGGGTGGCGTCCTTGCCGATCAGCAGCACGCGCAGCGGTCCGCCGGAGCCCGGACTGCCCTCGCCGGCTCCGGTCACGCCTTCCTGACCGCCGCGACGGTGATCACGGGGAAGAGCGTCTCCATCTCCCGCGCGTCCACGCGCCCGTCCAGGTGCCGGGCCAGGCGCCCGTCCAGCTCTACGAGCGACCGCGCCAGCGCGGGGCTCTCCGGCGCGTCCCAGTCGATCCGGTTCATCATCTCCTTGAGCCCGGGGAGCTGCGCGTACCTCACCTCCCTGACCTCGGCGCCGGCCTCCTCCAGGATCCGGACCACCTCGCGCAGGTCGGGGTGCGTGGTGAAGTGCCGCGCCGGCATCGCCGCGGGAACGGTCTTGCAGAGGAAGACCTTGAAGCGCTCGTAGCGGCTCACGGAGTGCAGCGCGTGGCCCAGGTCGTAGCGGTGCACGATCCACCCGCCCGGGCGGGTGACGCGCACGCTGCTGCGCAGGAACCCGCGCAGGCGCTTCACGTGCTCCAGCACGCTGAGCGAGAGGGTGAGGTCGAAGCGGCCGGCCCAGGCGGCCTGCACCGCTTCGCCGAACCCGCTGACGAGCTCCACCCCCGGATGGCCGTCGAGCAGCCGGCGCGCCTGCGCCAGGCTCTGCGCCCGGTACTCCACCCCCGTGTACCGGACGCGCGGGTACCGGCGCAGGACCTCGACGAAGTCCTTCGAGGTCCCCGAGCCCAGGTCCAGGAGCTCCAGGTCGCGGTCGCCGCAGCGTGCGATCAGCTCGTCCAGCAGAGCCGTCTTGAAGTCGTAGCGGCGGTAAGGCGCCCCGCCGCGGGCCGGCGGCTCCACTTCGGCCCGGCTCACGGATGGCATTTGACGGCGATGCGGCCGGTCTCGTCGATCCGGTTGAGGAGGAGGGGAAGGCCGCGCCCGGCGAAGTACTCGTCGGTGGCGTGCCGCGCGCCCTGCCAGGCGCCGTAGTCGTCGAGCACCAGCACGCCGCCGGGCACCAGCGCGGGATAGAGGTGCTCCAGCTCGTGGCGGGTGGAGGCGTACCAGTCGGTGTCGAGCCGGAGGAGCGCGATCCGCTCCGGGCGGGTGCCGGGGATGGTGTCCTCCACCTTTCCCTGCACGTACACCACCCGGTCCGCGGGGTAGCCGGTGCGCGCCAGGTTGGCCTTCACCTCGTCGAGCGGCGAATAGCACCACTCGTTGTGCCCGTCGCGCTGCATGCGCTCCCAGGTGGAGGCCGACTCGCGCCCCTCGGCGTCCACGTCGGCCTCTCCGGGCGCAGGCATCCCGGCGAAGGTGTCGTAGAGGTAGAGGGTGCGCGTGGTGTCGCCGAAGTGGGCGAGCGCCAGCGCCATCATCATCGAGCTTCCGCCCTTCCACACCCCGCACTCCACCAGGTCGCCGGGAACGCGGTTGCGCACCAGGTACTCGACCGCCTTGTAGAGCGCGTACATCCGCTCCGGCGAGGTCATGGTGAGGTGGTGGCAGTCGGCGAAGAGAGAGGTGAACGCCGGCTCCATGTCGCGCGAGACCACGTCCAGCCGGGTCATCGCCTCCTTCTTCATCGTGCGGACCAGCTTCTTCACCACCCGGGCATGCAGGCTCATCGGATCTCCAGAATTCGTTGGCGCGGGCGCGCGGCGGCCGCCGCGCCGGACGGGCTCACCCGGGCCGGGTGGCGAACACGAGGTGGCGGGTGGTGGCCTTCCCCACGCGCGGCCGGTCGATGGCGTCGACCAGCCGGCGCACCGGGCGCAGCCCGAGGAAGCGCGTGAGGTAGAACTGCTTCAGCCGGAACTCGATGGGGCCGTCGAGCGGCGCGATCTCGACGCTGGCGAAGCCGTCGAAGAGCCGCTGCAGCCCCTGGAAGGTGAAGCGCCAGAAGTCCGGGTACGACCCGTGGCTCTGCGACGCGCCCCCCTTGCCGTGGTACTGGGTGAGGAAGGGCACGGTCAGCAGCAGGGTGCCCCCCGGCGCGAGCACGCGCTCGATCTCGGCCGCCGCGCGGAAGGGGTCGCGCACGTGCTCCAGCACCTCCAGGCAGATCACCGCGTCGAAGCTGCCGTCGGCGAAGGTCATGCGCTCCACGTCCTGGTGGCAGTCGCAGTTGTACGCGCCGTAGGTCAGCTCCGGCTCGTAGCCGGCCGCGACGTACCGCTTCCCCGCGAAGAGGTGCTCGTACGGACGCAGCTCCTTGGCGAAGCGGCACGAGGTGCCCACGTCGAGGATGGTCTCGGAGCGCTCGACCAGCCGGCGCAGGTACGACGCGAAGAGCCGCTCCGGCTTCCCCCCCTGCAGCATGCGGCGCGCGCCTACCCGGCCGCGGGGGCGGCCGCCGCGTACGCGGCGGCGTACCACGCCACCGCCTCTTCCAGCCCGCCGCGCACGTCGTGGGCGGGCTCGTACCCCAGCCAGCGGCGCGACCGGCCGAGGTCGGCCAGCGAGTGCCGCACGTCGCCGGGGGCGGCGGGGCCGTGCTCCGGCTCCGCGCCGGCGGCCTCGGGGCGGTGCCGGGCCACCACCTCACGGATGAGCGCGAAGAGCTGGTTGAGGGTGGTGCGCTCCCCGTACGCCACGTTGTAGACCTGCCCCAGCGCGCCCGGGTCCTCGACCGCGGCCGCCAGCAGGTTGGCGTCGAGCACGTTGTCGATGCAGGTGAAGTCGCGGCTGTTCTCGCCGTCGCCGTTGATGCGGCAGGGGCGCCCGTCGAGCAGGTTCCCCACCCAGCGGGGGATCACCGCGGCGTACGGGCCCTGCGGGTCCTGCCGGCGGCCGAAGACGTTGAAGTAGCGCAGCCCGAGGGTCTCCATCCCGTACACGCGGTGGAAGACCCCCGCGTAGAGCTCGCCCACCTGCTTGGTGACGGCGTAGGGCGAGAGCGGGCGGCCGATCTGGTCCTCCACCTTCGGCAGCGCGGGGTGGTCGCCGTAGGTGGAGCTCGAGGCGGCGTACACGAAGCGCCCCACCCTGGCGTCGCGCGCCGCCAGCAGCAGGGTGAGGAAGCCGTCGACGTTGGCGCGGTGGGTGGCGAGCGGGTCGGCGATGGAGCGGGGAACGGAGCCCAGCGCGGCCTGGTGCAGCACCACGTCGGCGCCGGCCAGGGCGTCGAGGCAGGCGTCGCGGTCGCAGATGTCGCCCTCCACGAAGCGGAAGCCCTCCGCGTCGGCGAAGCCGGCCAGGTTCGCCTCGCGCCCGGTGGCGAAGTTGTCGAGCCCCACCACCTGCTGCCCCAGCTCCAGCAGCCGCTCCACCAGGTTCGAGCCGATGAACCCCGCGGCGCCGGTCACCAGCCAGCGGCGGGGGGTAGCGCGGAGACCGTCTTCGACTTCCTGGACCCTCGATCGTCCGCTTGCGGCCATCTGCACAGGATCGTACGGGGAGAGACGTCGGCTGCGGGGCAGCGAAGGCCCCGGCGGCGAGCGGCACGCGGCCCGGGGCGCCGGAGTGATCCCAGACGCGCGTTTTCACCGGACGCGGGCTCGCGCCGGGAGCCCAAACGAAAGGGGCGCGCGTGGGTTACCGACACGCCGCCGGGAGGGAAAGCTAACTTTCCGCGTCCGCGGCGACAACCCGTGGACGCGGCGCGCGCGGCGTCACCCCGCCCGGCCGTAGCGGTCCTCCAGCCGGATCACGTCGTCGAGCTCCGGGGTGCTCACCTCGAGGATCACCGCGTCTTCCAGCGCCTCCACGCGGTGCACGTCGCCGGGGCGGATGGTGATGCAGTCGCCCGGGCCCATCTCGAAGTCGCGGCCGTTGAAGTGGTAGCGCACGCGGCCGGAGTGCAGGTACATCGTCTCCTGCTTGCGCTCGTGCTTCTGCAGCGAGAGCGCGCAGCCGGCGTTGACCTCGATGATCTTCCCGGCGTAGCGCTCCTCGTGGGCGTACCACACCTCGCGCCCCCACGGCTTGGGGACGACGCGCGGGTGGTGGACGGGAGTCGCGGCCTGCTCTGCATCCATCGTGCGAGTCGACGCCTGGGAGTCCGGAGAAAGCGCTCAGCCGCGGCCCAGGATGCGGCGCCAGAGCGACGGGCGCCGGCGGAGCGCCGGCACGGGGAGCGGGGGCTGCCCGGCCAGGAGGCGGGCGGGGTTCTCGTGCGTGAGGCGGTGGACCTGCAGGCCGCCGCCGGCGCGCGCGAGCGCCGCGGCCGCCTCTGCCGTGGCGCAGCGGCCGCGCGCGTGGAAGTCGCTGCAAAGGTAGTCCGCCCAGCCGCGTTCCAACAGCCCCCACGCCACCCGCCGCGGCCCCTCGCCGAAGCGCCCCAGCAGCGAGCCGGCGTTCACCTGCAGCGCGGCGCCGGCCCGCCGCCACTCCGCCGCGGCGCCCAGCGAGGCCTCGGGGTAGCGCTCCGGGTGCGCGAGCACCGGGTGCCATCCCGCCGCGCGGACCCCCGCGAGCACCTGTGCCGCGCCCGGGGGCACCGACATCCAGGGGAACTCCACCAGCACGAAGGGCGTTCCGGCCAGCCGCAGGCGCGGGTCGGAGAAGTCGGGCGCGGGGACGTCGAGCATCACCTCGGCGCCGCGCTCCAGGCGCACGCCGGGGAGGGCGCCCGCGGCGGCGCGGCGGAGCTCCTCCCAGGCGGCGTCCACGCGCGCGAGGGCGCGCGCCAGCCGCGCGGGGTCGAGCGTGGTCATGCCGCTCAGGTGCGGCGTGGCGACGACCGTCTCGACCCCCTGCTCCGCGAAGGCCGCGAGCGCCGCCAGCGCCTGCGGCAGGTCCGCGGCGCCGTCGTCCACCCCGGGGATCAGGTGGTTGTGGAAGTCGATCATCCGCCGCCTCGCGCGCGGTCCGGAACCGAAGCGGCCGCCCGGCGGGTACGGGGCGTGCCGGCGGCGGCCCGCACTCCCATGGCCGGGCCGGGCGGACGGGCGTCGCAGGGCCGGCGAGGATGGCGCAAGTCGGTTCGGGACCGGGGTATGGACAGTGGCGGACGGGTATGATAACATCCTACGGGGTTTCGTCCAGTGCACCGCCCCGCTCCGCCTCCCCCGGCTCATCCGCCCCACCGGCAGTCCCCGCGAGAGCCCTGATGCCCGTCTCTTCCCGGCCGTTCCTCGCGCTCGCGGCGGCCGCGCTCGCCGTTGCCGCCCCGCTCCGCGCGCAGGACCTCCGCACCGAGGCCACCGCCGGGAGCGAGGCGGAGCGCTACCTGCGCCTGCTGCAGGTGGCGGGGGCGGCGCCGCTCTATCCCTGGTCGATCCGCGCCTTCTCGCCCGCCGAGCTCGACCGGCTCGCCCCGGTCACGGCGGCGCACCCCTGGGCGCGGCGCCTTCCGCCGGCCGACTCGGCGCGCGGGGTGCGCGGCGGGGTGCTGCGGCCCTCGCTGCGCACCGTCTACAACACCGCCTTCCCGCAGGGCGCCAACGACGGCGCGGTCTGGGCGGGCCGGGGGGCCACGGTCTCGGCCACCGCCGGCCTGGCGCTGCGCTGGGGGGCGCTCAGCGTGCGGCTGGAGCCGGTGGTGTTCTGGAGCGAGAACCGCTCCTTCGCGCTGGCGCCCAACGGGCAGCCGGACTCGGCGCGCTTCTCCGACCCCGGCAATCCCCTCACCATCGACCTGCCGCAGCGCTTCGGCGACGGCGCCTACTGGCGGCTGGACCCCGGGCAGAGCACCGCGCGCCTGGACGTCCGCGGCTTCGCGGCGGGCGTGTCGACCGCCAACCAGCAGTGGGGCCCCACGGCCGACCTGCCGCTCCTGGTGGGAACCAACGCCGCCGGCTTCCCCCACGCCTTCCTGGGCACCTCCACCCCCTGGAACGTGGGCATCGGGCGCCTCCACGGGCGCGTGGTGTGGGGGAGCCTCTCCCAGTCCCCCTACTCCCGCGTGAGCGGCGACGGAAGCCGGCGGCTGATGACCGGGGTGCTGGGCGTGTTCACGCCCCGCGGGCTCCCGGGGCTGGAGATCGGGGGCGCGCGCTTCTTCCACACCGCCTGGCCCGCGGGGGGGCTGCGCTTCTCCGACCTGACCGAGCCCTTCCAGTCGCTGTTCAAGGCGGGGCTCGACGAGACGGGCGAGGGCCCCGACGACCGCTCCAGCACCGACAACCAGCTCGCCTCGGCCTTCGCCCGCTGGGTGCTTCCCCGCGCGGGGTTCGAGGCGTGGGCCGAGTACGCGCGCGAGGACCACAACTGGGACCTGCAGGACTTCCTCCTGCAGCCCGACCACGACGCCGCCTACACCCTGGGGGCGCGCAAGGTCTGGCGCAGCGGCGCCTCGCTGGTGAGCCTGCGGGGCGAGGTGCTCGACGCGCTCCCCTCGAACCTGGCCGCCGTGCGCAGGCAGACCCTCTTCTACCGGCACGCCTTCGAGCACCAGGGGCACACCGTGTTCGGGCAGATCCTGGGCTCGCCGGCGGCGTACGGCGGCGCGGGGAGCGTGGTCGCGCTGGAGAAGTACACCCCGCGCGGCCGGTGGACGCTGGACTGGACGCGCACCCGCGTGCGCGGCCTGCGCGCCTCCCCGAAGGACTCGCTGGGAACGGGCGGGGTCGACGTGGTGCACTCGCTCGGCGCCGAGGCGGTGCTCTTCAGCGGGCGCACCGACGCGGTGCTGGGGGTGCGCGGCAGCTACGAGCTCAACCGCAACGGGGGCGACGACGCCTTCAACCTGGGCGCGACCCTCGGCCTGCGCGTCGGGCTCCAGGGGAGCGGGCGGGCCCTCGCCCCGCCGGGACAGGGGGAGCGCGCGGACGCTCCCCCACCCCCGGTCGCCTCCGCGCCCGCGGTGCTGGAGCCCGCTCCCGCGCCGCAGCCGGCTACCGACCCGCTCCCCGCCGCCGCCCCGCCGGCCGCCGCGGACGTCCCCGCCGCCCACCGCCCGGTGCGTGCGCTCGTCACCGTCGGCTCGCGCATGGAGGAGGGCCTGCGCGACGGGCAGCTCCGCGGCACCGTGTCCGACGCGGGATGGCTGCTGCGCTCGCCGTCCAGCCTCACGCCCTGGGAGACGGTGCGGGGGACGGTGCGCATCGTGGCGCCGGAGATCTCGTTCGGGTGGAGCTCGCGCATCCCCGTGGTCCGCAACGACGGGGCGCTGCGCGCGGGGCGGGGCGCCAGCACGCTCGCGATGACGGGGGTGATGCTGCAGGCCGGGCCCTTCCGCCTGGTGGCGGCGCCGGAGATCGCGTGGGAGGAGAACCGGAGCTTCGATCCCCTCCTCCCCGAGACGTGGACGGCGGAGCAGCGGGCCTCCTTCCGTCCGCCCTGGCTCGCCGGGCGCAACTCGGCGGACCTCCCCTACCGTTTCGGGGCGGGCTCGCGCTCGCGCATCCTCCCCGGCGAGTCGTCGCTCACGCTGCGGGCCGGGGCGCTCTCGCTCGGCGCGGCGACGGAGGAGCAGTGGTGGGGGCCGGGGGTGCGCAACGCCATCCTCTTCACCAACCAGGCGGCGGGGGTGCCGCACCTCTTCGCCCGCACCACGCGGCCGCTGCGCACGCCGCTGGGCGGGGTGGAGATGAAGTGGGTGGCGGGCGGGCTGCAGCGCTCGGAGTGGGCGCCGGACTCGCTGGCCGAGTGGCGCTCGCTCTCCGCCTTCGGCCTGGTGCTGCACCCGGCGGCGGGGCTCTCCGTGGGCGGCGCGCGCGCCGTCTACGCCGACGCGGACGGGGCGGGCGACGCGCTCTCGCGCGCGGGCGACGCCTTCGCGCGGTGGCGCGGCGCGGGCGACTCGCTGGCGGCGCACCCCTTCGAGCAGATGACCTCGCTCTTCGGCCGCTGGGTCTTCCCCACGCAGGGGGCCGAGGTGTACGCGGAGTGGGCCCGCTACCGCATCCCCTCCCTGCGCCAGCTCATGGAGACGCCGGAGCACACGCAGGGGTACGTGCTGGGGATGCAGTGGCTGCGCCCGGCGGGCCGCGGCGCGGTGCGGCTGGGGACGGAGCTCGCCTTCCTGGAGCGGAGCCCGGCCTTCGCCGCCAACCCGCAGGGGAGCTGGTACGCCAGCGCGGCGGTCCCCGGGGGATACACGAACCGCGGCGAGCCGGTGGGCGCGCTGGTGGGCCCCGGCGGCTCGGGCCAGTGGCTCGCGGCCGACTGGCTGCGCGGCGACGGGCGGGTGGGCGTGTTCGTGGGCCGCAACCGGTGGGCGAACGACGCCTTCTACGACACGCCGGAGCGGAAGATCAGCAACTACCGCGGCCACGACGTGAGCGTGTACGGCGGCGCGCGGGCGGCCTTCGCGGTGGGGGTGTTCGGGGTGGACGGCGAGTACCGCCTGGAACGGCGGATGAACTACCTCTTCCAGAACACGTCGACGGGGTGGGACTTCCGCGACCTGGCGGTGAACGTGGTGAACCACTCGCTCCAGCTCCGGGTCTCCGCCCGGCCCTGAAAAACACGTTTCACGCAGAGACGCGGAGGAACTGAGAGAACGCGGAGGACTCCTCTGCGTTCTCTCAGTTTCTCTGCGTCTCTGCGTGAAACGTGTTTTTATCCGTTGGACCGGGCCTGCTCGGCGGCCCGGATCGCCCAGCGCGAGACCTCGACCAGCTCGTCGAGGGGGATGGGCGGCGGGCCGCCGGACTTCACCGCGGCGTGCCAGGCGGCGATCTCGGCGGCGTGCCCCTTGCCCATCCTTCCGCCCCGCTCCAGCCACGCCCCCGGCACCCCGAAGCGCCGCAGCCGCCGCCAGTTGTCGATCTCCACCGTCTTCCCGTCCCAGAAGCACTCGATGCGCTCCTTGGGGTAGCTCTTCGCCCCCGAGGCCAGGTAGTGCACCACCGCCGTCGACCCGTCGGCGAAGGTGAGGGCCAGGTGCGCCACGTCGTCCACCGCGCGGCCGCCGGCGTCGCGCGCGGCGGTGGCGTGCACTGCGGCGATCGGGGCGCCGACCAGCGAGCGCGCGAGATCCATCCAGTGCAGCGCCTCGCCCACGATGCGCCCGCCCCCCACCGCCGGGTCCTGCGTCCAGTGGTCGCGGGGGATGGCGCCCGCGTTCACGGTGGCGATCACCGAGAGCGGCCCGGCGCGCCCGCGCAGGTATCCCCCCACCTTCCCGGCCAGGGGCGCGAAGCGGCGGTTGAAGCCCACCATCACCATCCGCCCGCTCGCCCGCGCCGCCTCGGCCACCTCGTCCAGCTCCTCCTCGCTGAGCGCGAGCGGCTTCTCCACGAACACGTGCTTCCCCGCCTCGAGCGCGCGCACCGCCAGCCGCGCGTGCGTGTCGTGGCGGGTGAGGATGTAGACGGTGTCGACCGCGGGGTCGGCGAGGGCGGCGTCGATGTCGGTGGTGGCGCGCTCGAAGCCGAACTTCTTCCCCGCCACCGCCCCGCTCGTCCCCCCGCCCGAGGCGATGGTGCGCAGCCGCACCCCGGCCTCCTTCATGGCCGGGAGCAGCACGCGGGTGGCGAAGTTCCCCGCCCCGATCACCGCCGCCGAGTGCGCCGCGGGCGCGGCCGGGGCGGAGGCGAGCTCCACCGTGCGCTGCGCGGCCGAGGGGTGCGCGCCGCCGCGGTCGGCGTAGGAGAGGACGACACCCAGGCTGGGCTGGCCGCCGCCGCTGATCAGGTCGTACGCCGCGGCCGCGTCGCCGAAGCCGAAGCGGTGGGTCACGAGCGGAAGCGGGTCCACCTGCCCCGAAGCCATCAGCCCCAGCACCGCCTGGAAGTTGCGCTGCTCCGTCCAGCGCACGAAGGCGAGCGGGTAGTCGTTCCCCGCGTCTTCGTAGAAGGGGTCGTAGCGCCCGGGCCCGTAGCTGCAGGAGACGGCGAAGGAGAGCTCCTTCCTGTAGAAGTCGTCGCGCGAGAGGTTGAGGCCCGTGACGCCGACCAGCACCAGCCGGCCGCGCTTGCGGCTCATGGCGGCGGCCTGGTGCGCCGGCTCGTGCGAGTCCGACGCCAGGGTGAGGAGCACCGCGTCGGCGCCGATGCCGTCGGTGAGCGCGAGCACCGTGGCCACGGGGTCGCCCGCGCCGCCGTCGACCGCGACGGCGCCGAAGCGCTCGGCCAGCGCCAGCCGCCCCGCGTCGCGGTCGATCCCCACCACGCGGCAGCCGTTGGCGCGCAGGAGCTGCACGGTGAGCAGGCCGATCAGGCCGAGGCCGAACACCACCACCGTCTCCCCCAGCGTGGGCTCGGCCAGGCGGATCCCCTGCAGCCCGATGGCGGCCAGCGGGGTGAAGGCGGCGGCCTCGTAGCCCACGGAGTCGGGGATGCGGGCGGCCAGGGTGTGGGGGACGCGGGCGTACTCGGCGTGCGGGCCGTTGGTCACCACCCGGTCGCCGGGGGAGAAGCCGCCGGCGCGCGGGCCGGCCTCGACCACCACCCCTGCGTGGCAGTAGCCCAGGGGGATGGGCGCGTCGAGCTTGGCGCGCACCGCCTCGAGGGTGGGGGCGATGCCGTCGGTGCGCATCTTGTCGATCACCTGGCGCGCCTTGTCGGGCTGGCTGCGCACCTTCTGCAGCAGGTTGGCGCGCCCGAAGTCCACCAGCATCCGCTCCGTCCCCGGCGACACGACGGTCGCCCGGGTCTCCACCACCAGGGTGGGCCCCGACGCCTGGGGCACCGGCACCTCGCGGAGCGACACCTCTCCCGTATCCAGCTGATGCAGAAGCTGCAGCACGTCTCTCGTTCGATTCTCGGTTGATGAAGTCCCGTTCGCGCGGCAATATACCACGCGTTTCCCGGCCCTGCGAAACGGCAGTTCTACGAGCCCGCGGCCACGATGGCGCGGCGGCCGAGCACCCCGCGGCCGGCCCAGCCGAGCACGATGGCCGCGACGCCCAGCCCCGCCACGCGCGCGCCGTGAGAGGTGAGGAGGCGCAGGACCGTGGCCCCGCTCACCCCCGCGAGCGCGACCGTCGCGGCGCGCAGCGCGGCGTGGTGCGTCTCGGGGATCTTGCGCCACGCTACCCAGTAGAGCGCGATCGCATCCGCGGTCACGCGCGCCACCCAGGCCACCGCCGCGCCCACCAGCCCCCACTCCCACACCAGCGCGCTGAGCACCATCACGAAGAGCGGCAGCTCCACCAGGTGCAGCTTCGCGGTGATGTCGGGGCGGCCCACGGCCTGGATCATGGTGGAGGGCATCTTCGCCAGGCCGTTCACCAGCAGCCCCACCGCCAGCCAGGCGAGCACCGGCCCGCCCGCCGCCGAGTACGCCGGCCCCAGCCAGAGGTGCAGCAGCTCGTCCGAGAAGGCCGAGAGGAGGAGGGTGAGCGGGAGCACCAGCAGGAGCACCGCGTCGACCCCGCTCTCCAGCAGCTCGGCCAGCCGCCCCCGCTCGTCCGACACGCGCGCGAACGCCGGGAAGAGCACGCCCACCACCGCGCCGGAGACCATCCCCATGCGCAGCACCACCTCCTGCGCGGTGGAGTAGTAGGCCACCGCGCTGGCGGAGACCAGCGCGCCCACCACGAAGCGGTCCAGGTACACCAGCAGCGGCGAGACCGCGGCGCTCACCGTGGTCCATCCCCCGTAGTGCAGGAGCGGCCGGGCCACGTGGCGGTGGAAGGCGGGGCGGGCGCGCAGCTCGGGCGCCTCGTACAGGCAGAGCCCCAGGTACCCCAGCCACGCCGCCGCCCGCGCCGCCGTGAGCACCGCCACCAGCGGCACCAGCCGGTCGGTGAAGGCGAGCGCCACCACCGGGCCCAGGTAGGTGGCCAGCGCGCTCGGCACCACCACCGCGTTCACCAGGTCGAAGCGGCGCCGCGCCTCCAGCACCCCGCTCAGCACCGGCATGCTCACGGTGAAGGGGACGGCGCAGGCCAGCACCCGCATGGCGGTGGTGGCCTCGGCCGCCAGTTGCGGGTGGATGTGGAGGAGGGCGACGAGCGAGGGGGCGAAGAGGAAGAGCAGCGCGCCGCCCGCCGCGCCCATCGCCGCCGTCATCAGCAGGGCGGTCCAGACGGTGGCGCGGAGCGCCTCGCCCCCCCCGCCCGCCTCGGCGGTGTCGCGCGCCACCGCGCGGCCCAGCCCCAGGTGCAGGAAGGTGGCGTAGCCGATCACCGTCCAGGCGAGCGCCAGGATGCCGAAGCGCTCCGTCCCCAGCGCCGTGGCGATGCGGGGGATGGCGAAGAGCGCCAGCACCGCGGGCGCCCCCGCGCCGGCCAGGCTGAGGAGGATGTTGCGCCCGTTGCTGCGCGGCGCCAGCAGGCTCAGCACCCCGGGCGGCCCCCCGCCCTCCAGCGGCTCAGCCATGCTCCGCGCGGTACCAGGCCACGAAGCGGGGGATCCCCTCCTCGATGCGGGTGGCGGGCGCGTACCCCAGCAGCGCGCGCGCGCGGGAGATGTCGGCGCAGGTGCGCTCCACGTCTCCCGGCTGCGCGGGGAGGCGCTTCAGCTCGGGCTCCACTCCCAGCGCCTGGCCCAGGAGCTCGACCAGGCGGGCGAGGGTGACGGTGTCGCTCTCCCCCAGGTTCACCAGCTCGAAGCAGCCGGGGTGCGCCACGGCGTAGGCGATGGCGCCCTCGATCCCCTGCACGATGTCGTCGACCCAGGTGTAGTCGCGCCGCGTGGAGCCGTCGCCGAAGAAGGGGAGCGGCCGTCCCTCGCTCAGCATGCGGGTGAACTTGTGGATCGCCAGGTCGGGGCGCTGGCGCGGGCCGTAGACGGTGAAGAAGCGCAGCGAGACGATCCCCAGCCCGTAGAGGTGCGCCCAGGTGTGGCAGAGGAGCTCGCCGGCGCGCTTGGTGGCGGCGTAGGGCGAGATGGGCGCGGCCACGGGGTCGCTCTCGGAGAACGGAACCGCGGCCTGGTTGCCGTACACGCTGGAGCTGGAGCCGAAGACGAACCCGGGCGCCTGCAGCCGGCGCGCGAGCTCCAGCGCCTGCACCGTCCCCTCCACGTTCACGCGGGTGTAGAGGACGGGCTCCTCGATCGACGGCCGCACTCCCGCGCGCGCGGCCAGGTGCACGATGGCGTCGACGCCGCCGGGCTCGGCGCCGGCGGCCCGCAGCGCGGCATCGAGCGCGGCGGGGTCGAGCAGGTCGGCCTCCGCCAGCCGGAAGCCGTCGAAGGCGCGCAGCTCGTCGGCCGCGCGGCGCTTGACGGCGGGGTCGTAGAACGAGTCGAAGTTGTCGATGGCGACCACCTCGTCGCCGCGCGACAGCAGCCGCCGGCAGAGGTGCGCGCCGATGAACCCGGCCCCGCCGGTCACGATGATCTTCACGTCCGCTCCATTAGCCGTGCGGCGCCGCCGCCCCGCGCGGAGGCGGCGCCTCTCCGTTCATCCCCAGCCCTGCCGCGAAAGGTAGAGCCCGCTCTGCCCGTCGGTCTCCGCGCCGTGCTCGAAGCGGTCGACGCGGAACCCGGCGGCGGCGATCGCGTCGCCGAGGTGCCCGCGCTCGTACCGCACCACGTGCAGCGGCCCCGAGCACTCCGCGAACGCGTACCCCGGCGGATTGACGGCGACCGGCGGCACGCCCTCCTCCACGAAGGCGGTCAGGAAGACCCGTCCGCCGGGCGCCAGCACGCGCGCCAGCTCCGCCAGGTAGATGCGGAGATGCGCCTCGGGGAGGTGCGACGCCACGGAGTAGAGGTACGCCAGGTCGATGGACCCGCCCTCCACCGGGAGCCGGAACCCCTCGCCGATCGCGCCGCCGCCGGGATTGTACCGCTCGTTCTCGCGGTCCATCCACGCGAAGCGGTACGAGGGATGGGCCCGCCCGAGGTGGCGCCTGCACCAGTCGATGGACCCGCGGTGCACGTCGAGCCCCAGGTAGCGGAGCTCCCCGAACGCGCGCAGCAGCCCGATCGGCAGGCGCCCGTAGCCGCAGCCGACGTCCAGCACGCGCGAGCCGGGGCCGCACCCCATCCCCCGCAGCCGCTCCGCCTCTGCCTCGGCGGAGCGGAGGAAGAAGGCGTCGTCCTTGAACTCCGGGCCGCACCAGCGCTTCTCCGGCGGCGGCAGCACTGCCCCGCCGAGCCGCACGTGGTCCGCCCGCGGCAGCCGCCGCCTCGCCGCCGCGATGATCCTTCGCCCGACCATCTCCTTCACCGCGTGTGCGTGCTGGAAAATCCGCCAAGGACGCGGAAACTACGCGCCCGCCCGAAACGATGCGAGAGGGAGAGCATGCAAACAGCAGGTATCACGCAGAGACGCAGAGGCACAGAGAGCTACCTGCGACTCTCCGTGCCTCTGCGCGTCTGCGTGAGATGCCGTTGATCGATCGATCAGCGCATTTCGATCTCTGCGCGAACCGATTCCCAGGATTCGCCTTCGTCCGGATCACGCTCGTGCTCGGCGAGGCGTCGGTCGAGCTCCGCGCGCTGAGCCTCGGTGAGCCGCCAACCCCGCTCCTCCGGGCCGACGCTTTCGAGGAGACGTTCCGCGAGCTCGATGCGCTCGTCCGCACTCAATCCGCTGAAATCGAAGTCCGTGATGTTCGCCATTGCCGTACCCCACGTTCGCAAAATGGACGTACAAGACAACTTAATGGTGACGAGCCCAGAGCGGAAGAGGAATTCTCAGCGCCTCTCCGTGCCTCTCTGCGCCTCTGCGTGAGATGCAGTTCGCTCGGCCGGCTCAGCGCGCCGCGTCGCGGTACTCGTGGTAGCGGTAGCCCACCAGCGCGGACGCGCACCCGGCGCCGTAGCACACGCCCCAGAGCGCGCGCGTCGCCGCCGCGCGGCCGAAGAGCGCGGCGAAGGGGAGCGCCGCGGCGGAGGCGGCCATGCGCGCGACCCCCTTCACCACCCGCTGCCCCACGCGGCGATTCTCCGGCGGCAGCGCGCGCTCCGCGAACACCGCGCCGTTGCCCGTGCGGAAGGCGCGCCGCAGCACCCAGCCGGTCCGCAGGCGCTCCGGGGGGATGCTCTCCTCCACGACCGCCGCGGCGGCGCCCACCATCCGCGCCCCCTCGCGCGCGCAGCGGAGGAAGAAGAGCGAGTCGCCGCCGCCGCTGATCCCGAACGCCGGGTCGAAGGGCCCGCCGTCGCGCCGCAGCAGCCGGGCCGACACCAGCGCGTTGTGCGTCGCCAGCGAGGCCACCGGCTCGCCGCTCCGGCGGTGCAGCCGCGCGTAGACGCCGCTCCGCTCCGCCCACGCCGGCGCACCCGCGGAGAAGCGCGGCACCACCGCCCCGGCGACCGCGTCCGCACCGGAGCGGGCCTGCACCTCCAGCAGCTCGTCCAGCCACTCCGGCCGCACCACCTCGTCGTCGTCGACGAAGGCGACCCACTCCGCGCCCCACGCCAGCGCCATCGCCACCGCCCGGTTCCGCGCGAGCGAGATGTTCCGCTCCGGCTCCACCGCGTACTCCAGCGCGAACGGGAACCCCTCGCGCGCCGCCTCCACCACGCCGTGCGCGGACTCCGCCGCGTCGTTGTCGACCACGATCACCCGCACCTCGGCGGGGCGGCGGCGCCGCTCCAGGCGGGCGAGGCTGGCGAGGAGCCCCGCCAGCAGCTCCGGCCGCCGGAAGGTGGCCACGCAGACGGCGACGCGCGAGTTCACCGCCGCCCCCGCCGCGCCAGGGCGTCCGCCACCAGCGGCGCGAGCCGGTCGGCGATGGCGTCGACGCTCGCCTCGGCCAGGAACCAGCGCCGCCCCGCCTCCGCCCGCCGCGCCGCCTCCGCCGAGTCCGCCGCGATGGCGGCCAGGGCGCGCGCCAGCGCCGCGGCGTCGTCCGCCGGCACCAGCCAGCCGCGCTCCCCCTCGCCCAGGATCTCCGGGAGGTCCGCGACCGGGGTGGCGACCACGGGAAGGGCCATCGCCATCGCCTCCAGCGCCTTGGCGGGAAGCTGCGCGCGCGCGAAGGGCACGTCGCGCTGCGGCACCGGCGCGGCGTCGCAGGCGGCGAGGAGCGCGGGCATCCGCTCGTTGGACACCATCCCGATCGGGTGGAAGCGCCCGCCCAGCCGCGCGGCGGCCGCCGCCTCCGCCGCGCCCGGCGGCCCGGCCGAGACCAGGTCCCACGCCTCCGCCTCGGGGCGCGCGAGCGCATCCACCAGCACCTCCCACCCCTTGTGCGGGCGCGGACGCCCGGCAAAGAGCGCGAGCTTCCGTTCGCTCGGAAGATCGAAGGAACGTCGCAACGCGGCGCGGTCCGCCAGCTCCGGGCGCGCGGGATCGAACTCGGCCGGGTCGGGGCCGTGGCGGACCAGGGTGCCGCCGTAGCGCCGCTGCAGCGCGCGGCTCCCGACGGTCACGCCGTCGACGCGGCGAACCAGCGGGTGTGTGGCGCGCGCCACCCGGCCGTGCGTATCCGCCAGCCGCCGGAGCGCGCCGCGGAGGCCGGCGCCCGGGTCGTCGACGGTGGGCGAGGCCCACTCGTCGTCCTCCACGTCCAGCAGCACCGGCCGCCCCCCACGCCGCGCCGCCAGCAGCGCGGGAAGGAGCGTGGACGGAAGCGGCTTGCAGGCGTAGAGCAGGTCGCCCGTCGCGAGCCGCGCCAGCTTCGGCGCGGCGGCGAGCACCGCGGGGAGCGAGGCGCCGCAGCGCAGCGTCCGCGCCCGCACCCGGCCGCGGTAGGGCGCGTAGACCTCGTCGCCGCTCAGCAGCAGGCCGATCACCTCCACCGCGTGGTCGCGCGCCAGCGCCGCCGCCAGCGGCGCCGCGCGGACGACGGCGTTCCCCGCCAGGTCGTGCACGAGCAGCGTCACCCGCGGCGCGCCGCGCGGGGGCGGGGGCGGGGGCGCGTCAGCCACCGCGCGGCGGCGGCCCCCCGGCACGCACCACCTGCTCGAAGAGCGCGCGGTTCCAGCGCAGCGGCCGCTCGTCGGCGCTCGCCTCGCGCCCGAAGTGGGCCGCGCGCACCGACCAGGGGCGGTACTCCTCCTCGTCCATGTCCACGCAGCGCTGCACCACCGCCCGCATCCCCTCCACGTCGTCCAGCGGCAGGTCCCACCCCGCCCCGTACCGGGTCAGGCCGCGCCAGGGCGTGCGGTCGCTCACCAGCACCGGGCACCCGGCCACCATCGCCTCCAGCACCACGTGCCCGAAGTTCTCGCCGCGGGTGGGGAAGACGAAGAGCTCGTGCGCGCGGAAGACCTCGGCCACCCGGTCGTGCGGCACCGCGCCGTGCACCCGCGCCGTCACGTTCGGCGGCAGGCGGTCCAGCGCCGCCCGGCAGCGCGCCCAGTAGCGCTCGTCGCCCACGGGGCCGTAGACGTCGAACTCGACCTCGCCGCGGATCCCCTCCAGCAGGGCGATGGCGCCGTCCAGGTTCTTCTTGTCGTCGATGCGCGAGAGGAACACGGCGCGCAGCGCCCCCGCCCGCTTGGGGGCGACGGGCGGCGGCAGGCTCTCCGGCGGGCGCGCGGCGAGGTCGGGGGCGACGACGACGTTCGCGCGACGGCCGACGTGGCGGCGGATCTCCTCGGCCTCGGTCTCGTTCGACGCCTGCCAGGTGATCCCGCGGAAGAGCCCCGCCGCCCGCGCCGCCGCGATGTACGCCTGCTTCTTGAGATAGCGCGGCGAGCCGAGGCGCCGCGCCAGCGAGGAGGGGAGGATGTGCCCCCAGGAGCCGCCCCCCAGCGCGCCGGGGTGCAGCTCGCCGCGCGGGGCGAGCACGATGGGGCGCCGGGGGATGGCACCCGCGCGCGCCAGCAGCAGCGGGCGGATGGAGAGGCGCGGGGAGAAGAGGGAGTTGAGGTAGAGCACGTCGTGCTCCGTCTCGCGGATCACCTTCTTCAGCCCGGAGAGGCCGAGCTGCTCCGGGGCCAGGTAGATGGCCTCGCCGTTGCCGACGGGGCTCCAGCGCCCGGGCACCACCTCGGGGAGCGCGGTGCGGTCGCCCCAGTCGCGGTCGCAGGTGACGATGCGGAAGGAGAAGGGCTCGCCGAGCTGCTCCACCATGTGCCCCACGGTGCGCAGCGGCCCCCCGGCCTTGTAGGCCGGGAGGTAGTGCTCCAGCAGCGCCAGGATGCGGATGGGCGCGGGGGAGGGGGCCACGGGCGCGGCCGCCGGGCGGGGCGCCGGGTGCGGCCGGAGGGGCACGGCGGCCGCCCGCGGCCTAGAGGGTCCGGGAGTGCGAGCCGCGCTCCTCCACCAGCGTGCGGAAGTGCGGGATCGTGCGCCGGAGCCCCTCCACCAGCGGCACCGCGGGCTCCCACCCCAGCACCGCGCGCGCGACCCCGATGTCCGGCCGGCGCACCTGCGGGTCGTCTTCGGGGAGGGGGCGGAACTCCAGCGCCGAGGCGCTCCCGGTCTGCCGCAGCACCTCCTCGGCCAGCTCGCGCACGGTGAACTCGTTCGGGTTGCCGAGGTTGGTGGGCTCGGCGCGGTCGGAGAGGAAGAGGCGGTAGATCCCCTCCACCAGGTCGTCCACGTAGCAGAAGGAGCGCGTCTGCTTCCCCTCGCCGTAGATGGAGAGCGGCTCGCCGCGCAGCGCCTGCACGATGAAGTTCGAGACCACCCGCCCGTCGCCCGGGCGCATGCGCGGGCCGTAGGTGTTGAAGATGCGCACGATGCGCGTCTCCACCCCGTGGAAGCGGTGGTAGGCCATGGTGAGCGCCTCGGCGAAGCGCTTGGCCTCGTCGTACACCCCGCGCGGCCCCACCGGGTTCACGTGCCCCCAGTACCCCTCCGGCTGCGGGTGCACCTGCGGGTCGCCGTACACCTCCGAGGTCGACGCCAGGAGGAAGCGCGCGCCCTTGGCCTTGGCCAGCCCCAGCGCCTTGTGCGTGCCGAGCGACCCCACCTTCAGCGTGGGGATCGGCTTCTCCAGGTAGTCGACCGGCGAGGCGGGCGAGGCGAAGTGCAGCACCCCGTCCAGCACCCCCTCCACGTAGATGAAGTTGGTGACGTCGTGCTGCACGAAGAGGAAGTCCGGCCGCCCCATCAGGTGGGCGATGTTGTCGGGGTGGCCGGTGCTCAGGTTGTCCATCCCGATCACCGAATGCCCCTCGCGCAGGAAGCGGTCGCACAGGTGCGACCCCAGGAACCCCGCCGCGCCCGTGATCAGGATGCGCATGGAGCCGCCCCTCACGCGGCCGCGCCGGCGTGCGCCTCGGCCGCGCGCGGCTCGCCGGCCGGGCGCCCCACCGAGAGGTAGTGGAAGCCCAGCTCGGCCATCTTCGCCGGCTCCCACAGGTTGCGCCCGTCGAACACCACCGGCTCCTTCAGCAGCGAGCGGATGCGCGCGAAGTCGGGGTTGCGGTAGGGCGCCCACTCGGTGAGCACCAGCAGCGCGTCGGCCCCGCCCAGGCAGTCGTAGTTGTGCTCGCACACGGCGAGCGCCCCCGTCTCCAGCAGGTCGGCGAAGTAGCGCCCCGCCTCGTGCCCCGCCACGGGGTCGTGCGCCCGCACCCGCGCCCCCGCCCCGCAGAGCGAGCGCACCACGGTGAGCGAGGGCGCCTCGCGCATGTCGTCGGTCTCGGGCTTGAAGCTCATCCCCCACACCGCGAAGGTACGCCCGGAGAGGTCGGCGCCGTAGCGCGCCTGCACCCGCTCCACCAGCAGCCGCTTCTGCGCCGCGTTCACCTCCTCCACCGCGTCGAGGATGGCGGGGTCCACCCCGAAGGCGCGCAGCGTGTGGGTGAGCGCCTTCACGTCCTTGGGGAAGCAGCTCCCGCCGTAGCCGATCCCCGCGTACAGGAAGCTGGGGCCGATGCGCTGGTCGGTGCCGATCCCCTGCCGCACCAGCCCCACGTCGGCCCCCACCGCCTCGCAGAGGCGCGCGATGGAGTTGATGAAGCTGATGCGCGTGGCCAGCATGGCGTTGGCCGCGTACTTGGTGATCTCGGCCGAGGCGATGTCCATGAAGAGCACCGGGTTGCCGCTGCGCACGAAGGGGGCGTAGAGCTCGGCCAGCCGCTCGCGCGCGTGCTCGCTCTCCACCCCCACCACCACCCGGTCGGGCTTCATGAAGTCCTGGACGGCCGCGCCCTCCTTCAGGAACTCGGGGTTGGAGCAGACGTGGAAGGGGCGCGCGGTGTGGCGGCGGATCGCCTCCCTCACCCTGGCCGCGGTCCCCACCGGCACCGTGCTCTTGGTGATCACGATCTTCTCGGGCCCGTCCGCGGGCATGTTGCGCCCGATGGTCTCGGCCACCTGGAGCACGTGCTGCAGGTCGGCCGAGCCGTCCTCGCCCGGGGGGGTGCCCACGGCGATGAACACCACCTCGGCCTCGCGCACCGCGCGCGCCACGTCGGTGGTGAAGGTGAGCCGCCCCTCGTGCAGGTTGCGCTCCACCAGCGGCTCCAGCCCCGGCTCGTAGATGGGGATCTCGCCGCGGTTCAGGCGGTCCACCTTCCCCTGGTCGATGTCGGCGCAGGCCACCTGGTTCCCCATCTCGGCCAGGCAGGCCCCCGCCACCAGCCCCACGTACCCGCTCCCGACGACCGCGATCTGCATCTCTCTGCTTCTGTGATGAGAAAACCTGTTGGAATACGCGCCCTCCGGCCGGCGGCGTGCCTCGCGCGCCGGCCGGGGCGCGGAGCGCACGAGAATACGCCCGGCGCGGAACGCGCGCAATGCCGCCCGGCCGCTGGGCGTTGCGGCGCAACGGGTTGCCGCCGCGCCACGCGCTCCGTATCTTTTCCAGGCTCTTCGCCCCCTTTTGCCCGTTCCCGGCCCCGCATGCCGCTGCACAGGACGATCGCCACGCTCGCCGCCGCGGCCCTGCTCGCGGGCGCGGCGGCCCCGGCCCGCGCGCAGACCACCTCGCCGCGCACCATGCCGCCCCCGGCGCCCGCGCCCGCCGCCGCCGCCGCCGACACCGCGCCGGCCGACCGCGCGGAGCTCCCCGCGGCGCCGCCGCCCACGGTGCAGATGAGCGGCCCGCTCCTCGACGCGCCGGTGAGCCGCACCACCTACCCGCTGGGGCCGGGCGACGTGCTGAGCGTGGCGGTGTTCGGCGCCTTCAGCCACGTGTACGCGGTGCCGGTGACCCCCGAGGGCACGGTGGTGATCCCCGAGATGGGGATCGCGCGGGTGCTGGGGCTCAACCTGGACCAGGCGCAGGAGCGGGTGCGGCAGGTGGTGGCCCGCTTGTACCGCGGGGTCGAGGTCACCGTATCGCTCACCCGCATCCGCACCTTCAAGGTGTTCGTGGCGGGCGACGTGAGCTCGCCCGGGGTGCGCGTGGCCACCGCCGCCACGCGGGTGAGCGAGGTGCTCCCCGCGGCGGCGGGCAACCAGACCTGGCGCAGGAACCTGCTCCTGCGCCGCGCCAACGGCGACAGCGTGCGCGTCGATATCGCCCGCTTCATGCTGCTGGGCGACCCCAGCGCCAACCCTACGCTGCGCGAGGGCGACGCGCTGGTGGTGCCGCCGCCGGACCTGCGCATCGACGTGTTCGGCGGGTTGCGCTTCACCGGCGCCTACGAGTACCGCCCGGGCGAGACGCTGGCCGAGTTCCTCGGCGTGGCCAACGCCGGGGGCGGCTTCCCCTCCACCTCGGCCGACACGGTGCGCCTCACCCGCTTCGTGGACGCGGTGACCCGGCGCGAGTACCGCTTCTCGCAGGCCGAGGCCATGGGGGCGCGCGGGCAGGCCTTCGCGCTGCAGCCCTTCGACGCGATCTACGTGGCCACGGTCTCGAACTACAAGCTGCAGGTGACGGCCACCGTGGAGGGCGAGGTGACGCGCCCGGGGGTGTACCCGATCCGCAGCGACACCACCACCGTGCGCGAGCTGGTGGAGATGGCCGGCGGGTTCACCCCGCGCGCGTCGCTCACCCAGGCGCGGCTGCTGCGCGCGCCCCCCCCGCCCACCCGCGGCGAGGAGGAGCTGCGCGCGGTGCCGCCGGAGCAGCTCACCCGCGAGGAGCTCCAGATCATGCAGGTGCGCGCGCTCAGCAACCCGAACGCGGTGGTGCTCGACTTCTACCGGATCTTCGAGGCGGGAGGCGACGCCTACCGGCAGACGGTGCACGCCGGCGACAGGCTGCAGGTGCCCGACCGGCGCAGCGACGTGGTGGTGCTGGGGGCCGTGCGCGAGCCGGGGATCGTGAGCTACGTCCCCGGGCAGAGCGCGGCCGAGTACGTGGCGCGCGCCGGCGGCGCCACCCGGCGCGCCGACGTGGCCCGCGCCGTGGTGGTGAGCGCCCGGGGGAGCCGCGAGCGGGTGCGTGACAACCCCCGGGTGGATGAGGGCGACACGGTGATCCTGCCGTACCGCGACGAGCCCGACGTGCTGAGGGTGTTCCAGGCCGTCGGGGCGGTGGTCGGCACGCTCACCTCGCTGATCATCACGATCGCTTACGTCTTCCGCTGATTCCCGTGAGCCAGCCCCCCATCCCCCCGCACGGCCTCGCGCCGCTCGACCCGCGCCCCGGCGCCTACCCCAACGGCGGCGAGCCCGAAGTGCGCCTGCTGGACCTCACGGCGGTGCTGCTGCGCTCCTGGAAGCTGATCGCCGCCTGCGCGCTGCTCGCGGGCGCGGTGGCGGTGGCGATGGCGCTGCTCACCCCGCGCAGCTGGAGCTCGGCGGTGGTGGTGGTCCCCTCGGCCAGCCAGGGCGACTCGCGCGCGCAGATGATCGCCGCGCAGCTCAAGCTCCCCATGGTGGGGAGCCTGGCCGGCGCGGGGCAGAACCAGTCGCTGGTCGAGGCCATCCTGCGCAGCCGCACGCTGAAGGACTCGGTGATCGGCCGGGTGGCTCCGCGCGCGGGGGCGGCGGAGCACAAGCAGCTCGAGCGCATCCTGCAGCGCACCACCGCCATCCGCAGCAACCCCGCGGACCGCTCGGTCACGGTCCAGGTCACCGCGCGCGACCCGCGGCTGGCGCAGCGGCTGGCGTCGCAGTTCCCCGACGTGATCAACGAGATCGCCACCCGGCTCTCGGTGGAGCAGGCGGTGCGCAAGCGCAACGCGCTGGAGCGGCAGCTCGCCGACGCGCGCAACCGGCTGGTGCGCAGCGAGGAGCAGCTCCGCAGCTACGAGAAGGCCACGGGAACCCCCGCGGTGGAGGAGCAGGCGCGCTCCTCGGTGGCCGCGGCGGCCGAGCTGCAGCGCGGCATCATCGCGCAGGAGCTGATCGTGCAGGAGCTGCGGCGCACCGCCACCCCCGGCAACCCGCGGCTGCGCGCGGCCGAGGCGGAGCTGGCGGCGCGGCGGGCGCAGCTGCAGCGGCTGAACGCGGGCGGCGGCGCCGACAACGTGTTCCTGGGCCAGCGCGAGCTCCCCGACCTCAAGCTCGGCTACTCGCGCCTCTACCGCGAGTACACCAAGGACGAGCAGGTGTACATGGCGCTCACCGCCTCGCTGGCGAGCGCGCAGGTGGACACCAACGACGACCTGGCGCTGGTGACGGTGCTCGACGCGGCCGAGGTGCCCGAGGTGCCGAGCGCGCCGCGGCGGAAGCTGATGGTGATGGTGGGGCTGGCCTTCGGCACGCTGGCGGGGATGGTGCTGGCCTTCGCGCGCGAGTTCGTGCGCCGGGCGCGCACCGACCCCGGGAGCGAGCCCTTCTTCGACGCCTGGAGCGGGTTCACCGGCGACCTGCGGCGCGTGGTCCCGGGGGGCCGGCGCGTCCGCGTGCCACGGTAGGAATCTCGGTAGAGTCGAGTCGAGGCGCGCGGATTTCCCGGCTCCGGCCCTCCGACTTCCGATCTCATACCGCTTCCGCCGGTTCACCGTGCATTGAAGTCAGAAATCGTCTCACCCGGGTTCCGGGTGAGACGATTCTGTTCGGTCGAATGCACGATCGATCTTCCGGAGCGGCACGATCTCGCCGGGATCTGCATCCCATTGCCGGGCACCGACCCCCGCCCGTATGATTCCGCCGCTTCGCCGTCCGGGCTCGCACGGCCGGACGTCTTCACCTGCCGGCCGTTCATGTTTCCCCCTCTCCAACCATGAGCTTCATCCCCCTGCTGGTCGGCCTGGCGGCAACGCCGGTGGCCGCGTTCCAGCTTGCCGCCTGGATCGCCCTCGGCTCCCTGGTGCTGCCCCGTGCCGAGCGCGGCGCGCTGGGCGCCCTGCTGGCGCTGCTGGCGGGCGCCGCCGTCACCGCAGCCCTGCTGGCGGTGCTTGCGTACGCGGGCCAGGTTCCCGCCGCGCTGGCCGCCCTCCTGCTGGTCGACGCCCTTGCGCTCGCCGCAGCGCGCCGCCGCCTGGCGGAGCTCCTCGTCTCGGTCCGGACGGCGTATGCGGAGGCCTTTGCCGGCCACCGCTGGGCCGCGGCCGCGGGGTGGGCCGTGCTGGCGCTGTACTGGCTCGACAGCATCGTGCCGCCGCGCGACGCCGACGTGATGCGCTACCACCTGGCGCACGTCCGCCAGATCCTGGCCGACGGGCGCTGGGTTGTGCTTCCCGACTACCACTACGCGCTGCCGTTCGGGTGGACCCTCAACGACCTGGGGTTCGAGTGGCTGGGGCTTCCGCAGGCCGCGCACCTGGCGAACCTGGGGGTGTGGCTGCTGGTGGTGGCGGTGGTGCTGGAGTGGTTCCGCCAGGCCGCTCCCGCGGAGCGGGTGCCGGCCACCGCGCTGCTGGCGCTGGGGACGGTCGCGCTACAGGCGTTCGTGGTGAAGTCTGCCACCACCGCGCACGCCGACGCGTACGCCATCGCGGTGTTCGCGGCGACGGCCGCGCTGGCCCTGCGCGCCCCCCCGCTGGGGTTCGCGCAGGCCGCGCTCTTCGGGTTCGCCGCCTGGGTAGGCGCGCAGGGCCGCTACCAGCTGGTCGGCCTGGGCGTGGCCGCCGTGCTCTTCGGGGCGGTGCAGCTGCTGCGGAAACGCGCGGGGTGGGCGGAGCTGCGGGGCTTCGCGCTGGGCGGCGGCGCCGCGCTGGCGCTGGCGCTCCCCTTCTACCTGGGCAACTGGGCCGCCCTGGGCAACCCCGTGTGGCCGCTGATGGTGCGCCGCATCAACGGGCTGGGCGCGTACCGCGACCGCATGGCCGAGGAGGTGAGCGCCGGCCTGATCGGCCGCTACGACCCCGGGTACCTGGCGCGGAGCGTCCGCGCGCTCTTCACCGACCTCACCGTCTTCCCCATCCCCCTGCTCGTGGCCGCGGCGTGCACGGCCGCGCTGCTCTCACGCGACCCGCGGCTGAAGCGGCTGGGCGGACTGACGCTGCTGTTCCTGCTGTTGTGGGTGGCCATGCAGCCGAGCCTGTATCCCCGCTTCGTGACGATCGTCACCGCGGCCGTCCCGCTGGCGCTGGGCCCCGTGCTGGCGGGCGCGGACGCGCGTCCCGTGCTCCGGCGCATGGTCCGCGGCGGGCTCGGCCTGCTGGGGGCCGGCTCCGCCGCGCTGACCCTCTTCTACTCCGCCGACAGCCTGCGCTACGTGGCCACCGGCGACGCGGCCGCGTTCCATCGCGCCACCTGGTACTACCCCGTCTACCGGTGGGTGAACGCCGCCACGCCGCGCGACGCGCGCTTCCTGGTGATCGTCTTCTCCGAGCAGACCTACTACCTGGACCGCCCCTACCGCAGGGCCGACCCGCTCCTGAGCGCCGTGGTGGACTGGGAGGCGCTCCGCTCGCCCGACGCGCTGTACGGGGTGCTGGCGCGCAGCGGCTATTCGTACGTGATGCTGGACCACCGCGACTGGAGCCCGCAGGTGGGAGGCGCGCGGATGATGGCGCTGATCGCCGGGCTGCAGCGCGAGGGGCGGCTGGTGCCGGTCCGCGACTTCCACCTTCAGCTCGTCACCAGCCGCATCCGCAACCAGTCCGACACCGCGACGGTCTCCGTGCTGCGCGTCGCCCCTCCTCCCCCCTCGTCCGCGTCCCCGGTTCGGATGGAGATCGGCAGGCATCGTTGACCCCGGTAAAGCGTCTCACGCAGAGACACGGAGAGGCCGGGTGGTTCGCTCCGTGTCTGACGCGTCTCTGCGTGAGGCAGTCTTTTCCGGATTTGGTATGATATGATACCATCTCTGCCAAATGACTGTGCATTCGTAGAGACCAGCACAGATGGGTCTCACACGGAGTCAACGGAGTCAACGGAGAAAGCCAGGCAGTTCCTCCGTTGACTCCGTTGACTCCGTGTGAGTCCATTCCGTTGGCAGAATGCACAATCAATCAACAGAAATGGTATGAGACTATAAGACAGCCTCGGGAACGACGCCGGCCTGGGAGCGGCGGAAGGCCTCGGGGTTCTCCGCCCGCGGCGTCCACCCCTCCGGCTTGCGAGCGACCACCAGCAGGGCGCTGCACAGCGAGGGGGCGAGGCGCGCGAGCGCCAGGTAGGCGCGCAGCTTCACCCCCCTCAGCACGTCGTACGCATTCCCCTCGAATCCCGTCGCCGACTCCACCACGAACCCCGCCGCCTCGCACAGGTGCGCCGTCTCGCCCAGCGTGTACTCGCGCACGTGCCCGCGCCAGCCCTCCGGCGAGAGGTAGAACTGATCCACGCTCGGGTAGTTGGTGCGCCCGCGCAGCACCGACAGGCGCTTGCGCAGGTTCACCGAGTTGGGCATGGTCACCGCCAGCACCCCGCCCGTCCGGAGCTGCGTACCGGCCCCGTTCAGGAGCCTCCGCGGTGACTCGTGCAGGTGCTCGATCACTTCGAAGATCGTGACCACGTCGAAGCTCCCCGGGGGGAAGGGGATGCCGTGCGTCCCGTCCTGCAGGTGGAAGTCGATCCCCCGCGCGCGCGCAAAGGCCTGGATGCGCTCCAGGTTGTCGCCGCGCCGGTGCCAGGGGTCGCCCAGGTCGTCCACCGCCGAGCAGGCGAAGCCCAGCGCCGCGAACACCGCCGTCTTGTCCATCGGCCCGCTGCCGATGTCCAGCAGCCGCGGCCTTCCCTCCGCCCGTACCCGCCGCGCCACCTCGGGGACCACGTGCGCCAGCCCGTGCCGCACCCCGTTCGCGATGTAACCGGGGAAGGGGAAGGCGGCGTTGACCTCGTCTACGGCGCGGAGCACCTCGTCCGGGGTAGGGATCCGCATCGGCAGGATCAGCGGGCCCGCGGCGCGAGCGTGGAGCCCGGCAGGTCCGGGCCGCCGCGGCGCGCGTACATCGGGCGGTGGCGCTCCACGGTCACGTAGATCGCCGCGAGCGCCAGCGCCGCCGCGCCGACGGCGGGGAGGAGCCAGGCGGGGCGCAGCGCCCCGAGCGCCGCGAGCGACGCCAGCATCACGTTCACCCCCGCCACCGCGCCGCTCACCCGCGCGTGGTCGGCGCGGGTGGGGGCGGCGCGCTGGTAGGCGTGGCTGCGGTGCGCCTCGTGCCAGCGCTCCCCGCGCCGCGCCCGGCGCACCAGCGTGGCGGTGGCGTCGAAGACGAAGACCCCCAGCAGCACCATCCACGCGAGCAGCGGCACCGCGCCCGCGCGCTCCGAGGCGACCGCCAGCACGGCGAAGGTGAACCCCAGGAAGTAGCTCCCCGCGTCGCCCATGAAGATGCGCGCCGGGTGCCAGTTCCAGGCGAGGAACCCCGCGCTCGCCGCCGCCACCGCGAACGCCGCCGCCGCCAGCCCGCGCTCGCCCGTGAGCAGCAGGAGCACGCCGCCCGCGACGGCGCAGGTCACCGCCTCCGCCCCCGCGATGCCGTCGATCCCGTCCATGAAGTTGTAGAGGTTGGTCGACCAGACGATGCCGAAGGCGGCGAGCACCGTGCCGACCACCCCGAGCGGCACGCTCCCCGCGCCCACCCGCAGCGCCGGCACGCCGCCCAGCCATCCGAGCGCCCACGCCGCCGCGGCGAAGTGCACCGCCGCGCGGGCCTTCGCGCTCACCCCGCGGTGGTCGTCCAGCCCCCCGATGGCCGCGACCGCCACTCCGCCCCCCGCCAGCGCCAGCACCGCCTCGCGCGAGAGCCAGCCGATGGCCCAGAGCGCCACCTCCGCCGCCACGGCGACCATGACGATCGCGACGCCGCCGCCGCGCGGCGTGGGAACGGTGTGCGAGCTGCGCTCGTTGGGGTGGTCGAGCACGTTGCGCCGGACCGCATAGCGGCGCGCCGCCCCGGTGAGCGCCCACGCCACGGCGAACGCGGCGGCGATCCCCGCGAACGCGAGCGGCGTCATCCCGCCCTCCCGCGCTCGCGGTACCAGGCGGCGGTCGCGGCGAGTCCCTCGTCCATCGTGAACGGCGGGGCGAAGCCGGTGAGCCGGCCGAAGCGCGACGAATCCACCGCCAGCGACCCCAGCAGCCGGTGGACCGCCGCCGAGGTGAGCGGGAAGGGGACCGCGCGCGACAGCAGGTCCCCGACCTTCCCGCCGAGGGCGAAGAGCGCGGGGGGGATGGGGATCAGCCGCGCCGTCCGTCCCAGCGCGCGGGCGATGCGCCGCACCAGCTCGGGGGTGGAGACGTCGTCGCCGTCGCTCACCAGGAAGGTCTCGCGCGCGGCCGCGGGCGACTCCAGCGCCGCCACCACGGCGGCGGCGGCGTTGCCCACGTATACGGCGCTGCGCCGGTTGCGGACCCGGCCGAAAGGAAGCGGCACGCCTTTGTCGACGGTCTGGATGAGCTTGAGGAAGTTGGCGCCCACGCCGGGGCCGTAGACCAGGGGGAAGCGGAGGATGGCGGCGTGCACCCCCGCGGCGTCCGCCAGCTCGCGCACCACGCGCTCCGCCTCGAGCTTGCTCACCCCGTACGGGTCGGCCGGGGCGGGCCGGGTGTCGTCGGTGAGCACCGCGCCGCCCCCCTCGCCGAGCGCCTTCACCGAGCTGGCATGGACGAAGCGGCGGGCGCCGGCGCGGATCGCCTCTTCCAGCACGGCGCGCGTCCCCTCCACGTTCACCCGGCGGAACTCCGCCGGCGGGTCGGCGGCGGTGTCGCGCATCAGGTGCACGCGCGCGGCCAGGTGCACCACCGCGTGCGCGCCCTCGACGGCGCGGGCGAGCCCCGCGCGGTCGTGCAGCCCCTCCACCGGCGCCGGCTCCACCCCCGGCTCCAGCGGCGCGGAGCCGGGACGCGCGAGCCCGCGCACCCGCGCGCCGCGCTCCAGCAGGGCGCGTGTCACGGGGCGCCCCAGGAACCCCGAGGCGCCGGTCACCAGCACCACCTCGCCGCGCACGCTCATGCGGGGCGCACCGCCGCGCGCAGGGACCTCGGGGGCGCGGGGTCGGCCGCGCGCTCCAGGATCTCCAGGTAGCGGGCGGCCAGCGCGTCGCGGCTGAAGTGCTCGGCCACGTGCCGGCGCCCGTGCTCGCCCATGGCCGCGCGCTCGGCGGCGGGGGCGTCGCGCAACGCCAGCACCGCGTCGGCCAGCGCTCCGGGGTCGCCGGGAGGCACCACCACCCCCGCCCCCGCCCCGCGCACGATGCGGGCGCCTTCGCCCGCGAGCGCGGCCAGCACCGGGCGCTCGCACGCCATCACCTCGAAGATCTTGGAGGGGACGGTCTCCTGCAGGATGGGATAGGGGGCCAGCGGCACCAGGCACACGTCGCAGGCGTTGTAGAAGGCGCGCGTGCGGTCCTTGGGGATGGCGTTGGCCACGGTCAGGTTCGGCACGCCCAGCTCGGCCGCGCGCGCCAGCACCCGCTCGCGGTCGGGCCCGTCGCCCGCCAGCACGAAGCGGATCTCCGGCGCGCGCTGCGCCAGCAGCGCCGCCGCCTCGACCACCGCCGACAGCCCCTGCCCCGCCCCGAAGTTCCCCAGGTACCCCACCAGGAACTCGCCGGGGGCGCGCGCCAGCGCCTCCAGGGGCGGCGCCTCGTCGGCCGCGTGGTAGAGGGCGGTGTCGACGCCGTTGGGGATCACGTCCACCCGCTCGGGCGCCACCCCCTTCTCGATCACCCGCTTCCGGAAGCTCTCGGTGACCACCACCGTGTGCGCGGCCGCGCGCAGCAGCCGGCGCTCCAGCGCGAAGAGGGCGCGGGTGGCCGCCGCGCCTTCCTTCAGCACGTTCATCCCCACCAGGTAGTCCGGCCAGAGGTCGCGGATCTCCAGCACCAGGGGGATGCGCCGCAGCCGGCTCACCGCCGCCCCCGCCAGGTGCGGGAAGAAGGGGGGCGAGCTGGCGATCAGCACGTCGGGCCGCTCCAGCCGCATCAGCGCGGAGAGGGCGGCGGTGGCCATGAAGGTGGCGTTGTTGGCGATGGTGCGCGCGAAGCCGTGCTTCGGGCTGGCGTACAGCCAGGAGCGGTGCACGCGCATCCCCTCCCACTCCTCGGTGAAGAAGAGCTTGCGGCGGTACCCGGCGTGGATGCGCCCCTCCGGACGGTTGGGCATGGCGGTGACGATCACCACCTCCGCGCCCGCGTCGCGCCAGCGCAGCGCCATCTCCGTGACGCGCGCGGGCCCGGCGCCCACCTCCGGGGGGAACTGCTGCACCAGGTAGCCGATCTTGAGTCCACCCATCATCCTCGACCGTTCAGCAGACGGATGGCGCACCCGAAGGCGCGGCCGTCGTTCGCGTGCACCGCCATCTCCACCACCGGCGCGGGCACCGCCACCCCGAAGCGCGGGCAGTGCCACCCCTGTGCCGGCTCCCTCTCCCCGCGCGCGATCCGCACCGCGTCCACTCCGAAGGGCTCAATCAGTACCGACGACCCGCCCCGCCTGGCCGTCACGCCGGACCCGCCGTCCTCCACCGTCCACTCCGGGTGGAGATGGAGCCAGGCGAGGAGCGGCTCCCCGCGCGCACCCTCCACCCGGTCCTCGATCCGCCACCCCTCCGCCGTCCGCTCCACCGTCCGCCGGTGCAGCGCGCGGCGGTCGTGGTAGGGGCGGTACGCCCCCTCGAAGCGCCAGCCTCCGTCTTCCGTCGTCCCCGCGCTCGGCGATCCGGCGACCTCGGCGCGGCGGGCGACGCGGAAGGTGCCCCACACCTCGCTCTGCTCGCGCCCGCCGATCGAGACCGTGTTGTGCGCCCGGGTGCTGCGCACGTATTCGCGCAGAGGATCGCCCTCGTACCCGCTCACCCCCGCGTCCACCACCAGCGGCGCGCCCCCCAGGTCCAGCTCGAAGGAGAGCAGGTCGCAGTGTGCGTGCCCGGGCTGGTACACGGGGCCCGGAGGACCACAGTCCACCAGGATGCGCTCGCCCCCCGCGGGGTCGGCCCAGCCGAAGTAGCCGGTGTCGGGGAGGGCGAAGGCGCCGCGCGCCTCCATCGGCCGTGCGTCCACCAGCCGTTCGCCCAGCGCCGCCAGGTGCGCGGCGGGGGGGGTCTCGCCCTCGGCGGCGTCGTTGAAGAGGTGCAGGCTCCCGTCGGGGCGGCAGAGCGCGCCGATCGCCTCCACCATCTTCGCGACGCGCGCCCGCGCCCCGGGCGGCACCGCCTCCCTCGCCGCCTCCAGCAGCCCCACCGTCTCCAGGAAGTCGGAGGCGGCGAGCAGGTGGTACATCGGCGAGCGCTCGTAGTGGCCGCCGTCGTCCAGCACCTGCTCGCGGAGCTCGCGCCAGAGCCGCGCCGCCCCCTTCGCCCGCCACCGCGCCGCCGCCGGGCCGCGGAAGAGGAGGCCCGCCGTGACCAGCGCGGTGAGGTTCTTCTGCAGGTGGTTGGCGAGCACGTGCAGCTCCAGCCGCCGCTCCAGCCACGCCGCCTGCGCGTGCAGGCTCTCCAGCAGCGCCGCGCGGAACCCCGCGTCCAGCGCATCGCCGCAGAGGAGGAGCGCCCGCGCCCAGCTCTCGATGCGCACCGAGAGGGCGTAGGGCTCCCACCCGTCGCCCACCCCCGGCGGGCACGCCGCCATCCACCCCTCGGCCAGCTCCCGGAAGCGCCGGGTGTAGCGCTCGTCGCCGGTGAGCCGCCACGCCCACGCCAGGTCGACCGCCCAGGCGAAGTAGTGGAGGTGGTAGCTCCACAGGTGGCTCACCCGGCGGCGCGTCCACTCCGGCTGGGCCATCTCCTCGGTGTGGCCCACGAAGGTGAAACGCCCCCGCGCAACTTCGTCCGCACCGGCCCGCCGGGCCGCGGCGTCGCCCGGGCCCCAGGTGGCGAGCGCGGCGGCCATCGCCTTCATCCGCGGCCCGTCCGGCTCGCCCGCCGGGCCGGTGCGGACGGGGAGGCGGTGCTGCAGGCGGCGCAGCGGCCGGTACACCACCTGCTCCCAGCGCAGCCGCCGCACGGTGCGCGCGTAGAGCAGGGCGCGGCGCACGATCCCCCTCACCCGCGCCCCGCCCCCCTCACCCCGGCGACGGGAGCGGAGCGGCGGCGCCGGCCGCGGGGCGCAGCGCCGGGAGCTTGCGCCCGAAGAGCACCCAGAACACCGCGGCGGTGAAGACCACGGTGATGAGGAAGAACACCAGCCCCAGGTTGCTGAACGCGAAGCCGTTCATCACGACGTAGCCGTACAGGTACACCGCGTTGGGGGTGTACCCGCAGCGCTGCATGTACCGGTAGGCCGCGGTGATCACCGCCCCGGTCAGGAACATGGCCGCGATCCAGCCGGGGAGCCCGAAGTTCATGTACATGATCCAGGTGCCCATCGGCTGCGAGCTGATGGGGAGCAGCCGCGCCGGCATTGAGGGGCGCACCTCCCTTCCCGCGAGGATGGCGGCCAGGTACACCCCCTCGTCCACCGGCGGCTTGTCGGGCATCCGCGTGCGCGGGATGGGCGCCGTCAGCAGGTCCAGGTAGCTGGCGCCCCACCAGAGCCGGTCGATGCGGAAGTAGCGTACGATCACCATCCCCCGGTCCGCCCCGCTGAACTGCGGCGCCACCTTCCCCACGTTCCGCACGGCGTCGCTCACCAGCAGGTCCGGGCGGCCCTGGTAGCGCTCGTACGAAGAGTAGCCGCGGAAGAGCGGCATCACCACGATGAAGACGAAGAGCACCGCCCCCAGCGCCGCCGTCCAGGGCGTCACCAGCCGGCGGAAGCGCTTCACCCCGTAGTGCACCGTCATCAGCGCGAAGAGGATGGCCATGATCGCCCCCGAGCGTCCGCCGGTGGAGGAGAGCACCACCGCCACCCCCAGCATCCCCACAATCACCACGCCGCGGCGCAGGCGCGTCATGCGGAAGCGCAGCGAGTACGCCAGCAGCACCCCCAGGAAGGTGAAGAGGAGGGTGTAGACGGCGGTGATGTAGCTGGTGCCTGCGGTGATCAGCTGGCGGTTGTAGAGCGTGATCCAGAGCCGCGACAGCCCGCCGATCTGCGCCAGGAAGCTCATGTACGCCGCGGCGCCGCCCACGGCGGTGATCAGGATCGCGCGGTAGACGCGGCCGGCGGTGAAGCGCGCCGGGTCCAGCCGCGGGATCGGCCGGGCGAGCGCGGGGCCGAGCGGCGAGAACATCCCCGCCACCAGCGCCAGGAAGCCGACACTCGCCACCGCCACGTACCCCGCCACCGCGGGCACCAGGTCCTGCAGCCAGGGCGACTGCACGGCCTCGGGCGAGAGGTAGGAGCGGTCGAGCCCCAGCAGCAGCAGGTAGGGAACGTTCAGCAGCTGGAGCGCCGTGGCCATGTACAGCGGCGCGAACACGTCGCGCCGGAGCCCGGCGGGGCGCATGAGCGCCACCGCGAGCACCGGCAGGCAGTGGGCGAGCAGGAAGATGAGCGCGAGTACGAGCAGCATCGTTGCGCGGGTCGGGTATGTTCGGCAACCGTGGAAGATACATGCGCCCGCGCGGCGCCGACAGACTCGACAACGTCTCACACAGAGGCACAGACGACCAGAGAAAGGGCCGGGGCGCTCTCTGGTCCTCTGTTCCTCTGTGAGAGATGCTGTTCTACGTCGCCGCGGCGACCGCGGCGGCGGCCGGCTCGGACGCCACCGCGGGCGGGGGCGCGTCGACGAACATGCGGCACCAGAGCTCCACGCACATCAGCGCGAACACGGTGTAGGCGCCCTCCACCTTCCCGGCGCGCTCCAGCTCCACCAGCCGCCGCACCGCCGCGGGGTCGAAGAGCCCGCGCGAGGCGAGCGAGCGCTCGGAGAGCGTCTCCTCCACCGCCTCGCGCAGCTCGCCACGCAGCCACTGCCTGAGCGGCGCGCCGAACCCCGTCTTGGGGCGGTAGATCACGTCGCGCGGGAGGAGCGGCTCCATCGCCTCCTTGAACACCGCCTTCCCCTCGCGCCCGCGCTGCTTGTAGGCCGACGGCACGCGCGCGGCGAAGTCCACCAGCTCCAGGTCCAGCAGCGGCACCCGCACCTCCACGCCGCTGGCCATCCCCATCTTGTCGGTGTAGTTGAGGTTGTGGTCGGCCAGGAAGTGCCGCGTCTCCAGGAAGAGCATGCGGTTGAGCGGGTCGCGCTCGTCCTCGATCTCGGCGAGCGAGGCCAGCAGCGGCTCCGCGCCGGTATGGCCGTCCACCGCCGCGCGCGGGCCCGGCGCCAGCAGCGCGCGGCGCAGCTCCACGTCGTTCCACCAGAAGTACGCCACCGTCCGCTCGTCGGCCGGGAGGTCGGCGTGGGCGAAGGCCTTGGCGGCGCGGCGGAAGGCGACGTTGTCCATCCACCCGCCGTTGCGCCCCGCGCGCAGCGCCCGCGCCGGGGCCGCCAGCCCGCGCCGCGCCAGCGCCGGGAGCCATCCCCAGGCGCGCTCGGCCCGGAGCGCCCGGTGGCGGCGGTAGCCGGAGAAGAGGTCGTCGCCCCCCGCGCCGGAGAGGAGCACCTTCATCCCCTCCTCGCGCGCCCGCTCGCAGATGCGCAGCGCGTTGATGGGCGCGGGGTCGGCCTGCGGCTCGTCGAGGTGCCAGAGCATGCGCTCCAGCTCGCCGATGGCCTCGGGGCCGATCTCCAGCGCGTGCAGCTCCACCCCCAGGTGCGCCGCCACCCGCCGCGCGTACGGCAGGTCGGGCGCGGCCCCCTCCATCTCCACCCCTCCGCGGAAGCCGATGCTGTAGCAGCGCGGGCGCGCGTCGGGGGTCGCCCGCTTCATCATCGCCACCACGGCGCTGGAGTCGAGCCCGCCGGAGAGGAAGGCGCCCACCGGCACGTCGGCCACGAGCTGCCGCCGCACCGCCCCCTCCAGGCGCTCGCGCAGCTCCGCGGCGACCTCGGCCGACGAGCCGGCGAGCGGCTCCTGGCCGTAGGGGAGCCGGTAGTAGCGCCACTCGCGGGCAATGCGCCCGCCGCGCAGCAGGAGCGCGGTGCCCGGGGGCGGCTTGCGCACGCCGGCCAGCGCGGTGCGGGGCGCCGGCGTCCAGAGGTAGGCGAGCGCCTGGTACACGGCCTCGGGGTCCACCCGGCGCGGGAGCTCGCGGCACTGCAGCAGCGCCTTGATCTCCGAGGCGAAGAGCACCCCGCGCGGCGTCTCGGCCACGTAGAGCGGCTTGATGCCGAGCTGATCGCGGACGAGCAGCACGTCGCCGCGCTCCACCCCGGCGGGGCGGCCCGCGGCGCGCCCGTCGCGCAGCGCGAAGGCGAAGATCCCGTTCAGCCGCTCGGGCAGCGCGAGGCCCGCCTCGGCGTAGAGGTGCAGGAGCACCTCGCTGTCGGTGCCGCTGTGGAACACGTGCCCCTGCGCCCGCAGCTCGCGGCGCAGCTCGGCGAAGTTGTAGACCTCGCCGTTGTAGGTGAGCGCCAGGTCGGCGTGCCCCGCGCTCCCGCAGCGGGGGCAGGGCGCGGCCATCGGCTGCCGCCCCTGCTCGGAGAGGTCGATGATGGAGAGGCGGCGGTGGCCGAGCCCGGTGGGCGCCGCGCCGTCCTCGCCCTCCAGCAGCAGGGTGCCGCTCCCGTCCGGCCCGCGGTGGGCGACGGCCGCCGTCATCCGCGCCAGCAGCCCGGCGGAGAAGCCGCCCTGGAACCCCGCGATCCCGCACATGGCTCAGCTCGCCTTTCCGGCCGCCACCGGCGCGCCGCGCGCCGCCTCGACCGCCGCGGGGCGCGGGGTGGGGGTGATCCCCTCCAGCAGGTGCGGGAGCAGGGTGTCCAGGTGCCCGCGCCGGGTGAAGCGCGCGCGGAAGCGGTCGATGGCGGCGCGGCTCATCTGCGCGTAGCGGCCGGGGTCGCGCACCAGCGCCTCCACCGCGTCGGCGATGGCCGCGGGCGCGGCGTAGGGGACCAGCACGCCGGTCACCCCGTCGTCCACCAGGTCGGGGATGGCGCGGTAGTCGGTCGAGATCACCACGTTGCCGTGCGCCATCGCCTCGATGATCGACACCGGCTGCCCCTCGTTGCTGTAGCGGGTGGGGAGGAGGAAGAGGTGCGCCTCCTCCAGCGCCCGCCGCTTCGCCTCTCCCGACGCGACGCCGCCGTAGCGGACGACGCGCTCCAGCCCGTTCTCCGCGACGAAGCGCTCGAAGAGCCCCTGCGCCTGCTCGGCGCTGCTGACCCGCACGTCGTCGGCCGGGTTGGTGAGGAACTTCCCGTGAAAGTCGCAGCGCACCCGGTCTTCCCCCAGCCGGTCGCGCAGCAGCCGCACCGCCTCCAGCACGTCGAGCCACCCTTTGCTCTCGACCAGGTTGGAGAGGAAGAGGAGGCGCACCGGGCCGCTGCCGGGCGCCGGGATCGCCTTCCCCGTCGCCGCCGGCTCGCGGTCGTCCGGGAGCCCGTTCGGCACCACGCGCACGCGGCCCGCGACGGCGGGGTCGAAGTCGAACATGGAGCGGAGCCGCTCGCCCAGCACCAGCACCCGCTCGGCGCGCCGCAGCGTCGACCGCACCAGGGCGCGCACCCACGCCGGCTGGGCCGCGTAGAAGTTGTGGTAGTTGCCGCCCTTGAGGTGGACGACCACGCGGTGCCCGAAGAAGCGCGCGGAGCGGATCATCACCCAGTCGCGCATGAACCCCGCGCGCGACTGGGCGATGGTCAGGTAGAGCGTTCCCCGCCCCCCCGCGGCCGCCGCGAAGAAGCGCCGCAGGATGGAGCCGTACTCCAGCACGCGGTGGGGCGTGACCACGCCGAGCTTCTCTCCCGAGACCTCGCCGTGGGCCAGGTCGACCACCGTGTGGGGCACGCCCAGCCGGGCGACCTCGTCCACCAGCATCCGGAACGACACCGACTGCCCGTAGTAGGGCGGAGGGAGCGGCCCCACCAGGATCAGCCGGCTCACCGCGGCACCCCCCCGCGCGCTCGCCGGCTCATGCGCCCCCGTGCGCAAGGGTGCCCGCCGCCCCCGGCGTCTCCGCCCGGCCGGCGCCGGGGCGCGCGGCGGCCCCGGCCTGCGCGCCCGCCTCCTGGCGGGCCGGCGCGGCGGGGCGCACGCCGCGCGCCTCCACCCCGTTCCAGCCGTCGCGCACCACCACCTCCTCCAGCCCCGCCTCGTGCAGCCACCGCCGCACCTGCCCCCGCGAGCGCGGGCGGTCGTACGTCGGCGAGAGCATGTCGAACAGGTCCAGCACCGCCCACTCCCGGCGCTTCTCGTCGGGGAGCGGGCTGACCGTGTACGGGTTCAGCAGCAGCGCCTGCGCCAGCCGCCCTCCGTAGCGGGAGCGGCCCAGCCGCCGCGCCAGCGGCCAGAGCGCCGCCGCGTACGCCTTGCAGGCGCGGTACAGCGCGCGCGGGGGGAGCAGCCGGGTGACCGGCCGCACCCAGTACTTGGGGTTCAGCACCGTGCGCCAGCGCAGCGCGTAGATGTCCACGGCGATGGACCCGCCGGGGCGCAGCGGGCGCAGCAGCGCCTCGAAGGCGCGCCGCGGCGACGGCGTGTGCTGCAGCACCCCGCCGCAGAACACCCGGTCGAAGCCCCCGTCGCGCACCGGCAGCGCGAAGAGGTCGCCCTGCACCACGAGCACGTGGTCCTGCCACCCGTTCGACCGCTGGTTCGAGTCCACCGCGTGCGACGCGTCGACCGAGACCACGGTGGCGCCGGTGGCGGCGATCACCTCGGTGAAGCGCCCCGCGCCGCTCCCCACCTCGAGCACCAGCTCGCCCCGCAGGTCGCGCGGCCAGCCCGTCTCCTCGAAAAAGCGCGCGCTGCTCTCCTGCGCCCCCGTGCGGCTGTCGAGCTGGGTGAGCGCGTGGACCTGCCACTCGAACCCGAAGTTGCCGGTGTACCCCTCGTCGGCCACGAAGCGGGGCACGGCACCCTTCACGGGGTAGGTTGCGCCGCATCCCTCGCAGCGCAGCCGTCCCTCCACCACGCGGCCGCGCTCGCGGACGTCCGCGCGGTCCAGCACGATCCCCGCCCTGCACTTCGGACAGGCCAGGTACTGCAGGTGCGTCTCCCTCAAGCGTGCTCCTCCATCTCCGCTGACCGCGGTAAGTCCCCGTGCGGCGCCCGGCGGCCCGCACCGACGTTCCTCGTTCGTGCCTCGCGACTCGGCCCGCCGCGGCCGGGGAGGGCCCGCGCCGGCGCAGCGGAGAATCGCGCGCAGCGCGCTTCCACCCCCGGGGCGGGGCGAGGCCGCCGTCGGCGCCGTGGGCGTGGTTCCCGATGCCGTGGGCTCAACGGTAGGCCTTCACCCCGAGCACGCGCTTGACTGTCTCGAACACGCCGGCCCGCGCGAAGTGCTCCTCGGCCGCGGCGCGGAAGGCGTCGTCGAGCGCGGGGTTGTACAGGTTGTACGAGCTCCAGTAGGTGTGCAGCGCCCCGGGCGAGTCGAAGCGGAGCGGGTTCTCGAAGGTGGAGACCTCCACTCGCCCGAAGAGCTCGCGCGCCAGGTGCTGCCCGGTGCCCTCCATGAATTCGGCCGCCGCGATCCCCGCCGGCTCGCCCCCCTGGAGCCGGTGGTGAAACTCCTTCAGCTCGCGGTTGTTGGCGCGCGCCGGGCCGCAGAAGAAGAGGGTGGCGCCGGTGCGCATGCGCCGGTGCAGCGCCTCGAAGAGGGGGCGCGCCTCGCGCACGTAGTAGAGCGCGTAGCAGCTCACCACCCGGTCGAAGGTGCGGTCGCCCAGCACCCCGTCGACCTCGTCGAAGCCAGCGTTGAAGGTCTCCACCCGGTCGCCGAAGCCGCCCTCGTCGGCCGCGCGGCGCACCGCGGCGACCGCCTCCTCGGAGAGGTCGACCGCGGTGACGCGGCCGGTGGCGCCCACCGCCCGCGCGGCGGGGAGCGCCTGCTTCCCGGTGCCGCACCCCAGGTCGAGCACGCGGTTCCCCTCGCCGATCTCCACCTGCTCCCGCACCCAGCCGTCCAGGTCGCGCCCGCCGAAGCGCTGGTGCGCCTGGATGCGGCGCGCCAGCGCCGCGGTGTCGGTGTTGAACTGTCCCTCGATCATCTCGCGTCTTCGGTTGGTGGGATGGCGGGATCGTACCCGCTGCGGCGCACCCCGAGCTGGCCGGCCAGCGCCAGGTCGAGCGCCCGCGCGCGCTCCGGCGCCAGCCCGCGCGCGGCGCCGCGGTAGAACTCCTCCAGCGCCTCAGGCGCGGGGCGGTGCCGCTCCGCCCACCACACCGGGTGGGTGAGGAGCTGCAGGAGCGGCGCGCGCGGGGCCGCCAGCGCGGCGAGCGGCTCGCCCTCGCGCCAGCGCCCCGCCGAGTCGGAGAGGTACCACCCCATCAGCTCGCGCGCGTAGGCGTTCACCCGCCCCGCCACCCGGAGCGGCCCGTGCAGGAAGTGCGCGAGCGGGCGGTGGAAGGAGAGGGAGCGCACCGGCTCGCCCAGCACCGCCTCGAGCCGCGCGCAGTCCTCCGCCGCCTGCGCCTCGGCCGCCTCCAGGGTGGGGGCGGCGCCGCGGTCCAGCGGGCCATGGAAGTCGTAGTGCAGCCCCACCTCGTGCCCCAGCGCCCGCAGCCGGCCGATCGCCGGCGCCTCCGCCTCGATGGAGTACAGGGGCGAGCGCACCAGCAGGTAGTAGGTGGAGGCGATCCCCTGCTCCGCCTCGATCTCGCCCATCCGCACCGCCGGCGCGAGCGCCACGTCCACGTCGTGACGCAGCAGGCATGCCGGGCGGCCTCCGGTGCGCGCCAGCAGCTCCGGCGCCTCCTCCACGCGGTGGACGGTGAACGCCGTCGAGAGCGCGTCCAGCAGCCGGCGGTAGCAGGCGTAGCTGAAGTCGGCCGACCAGGGAGCGCTCACGCGGCGCTCCGGGCGAGGAGGGCTTCGGCGTCCGCCTCCGCCGGCACGTCGCCGGACGGCGCGAGCTCCACCCCGTACTCGCGGCGCCAGAGCTCCAGCATGGTGAGCGCGAAGAGGCGGTGGGTGTTGGAGAGGCCGCGGCGCTGCCCCTCCACCAGCTGCCGGATCACCCCGCGGTCGAACACGGCGGGGTCGGCGCCGGCCAGCACCTCTTCGATGAAGCCGCCCCAGCGCCCCTTGAACCAGGCGGCCAGGGGGATGGAGAGCCCCTGCTTGCGGTCGAGCTCCAGCTCGGGCGGCAGCACCCGCGCGGCCAGCCGCTTGAGCAGCACCTTGTGGCTCCCGGCGGTGGCGCGCAGCCGGTCGGGGACGCGCGAGAAGGCGAACTCGACGATGCGGTGGTCCAGGAAGGGGGCGCGCACCTCCAGCGAGGTGAGCATGCTGGCGCGGTCGACCTTCACCAGGATGTCGTCGGTCAGGTAGCTCAGGAAGTCGGTGGCGGTGGCCTGCTGCAGCGGCGTGCGCCCGTGGGCGCAGAGCGCCTCCTTGTACGCCTCGGGGGCGCGGGAGGCGGGGGCGCCCCCCAGCAGCGGCCGCAGCAGCGCCGTGCGCGCGGCCGCGTCGAAGTAGAGGTTGACGTGGGCGATGCTGGCGCGCACGTCGGAGCCGAAGGCCATCAGGTGGCTGCGCCCCCGCACCCCCACCGGGAGCGCGGCCGCCAGGCGCGCCACCCCCGCGCGCAGCGGGCCGGGGAGGAAGCGCCGCGCCTGCTCCTGGCGCTGGATCCAGCCGTAGTGGTCGTACCCGCCGAAGAGCTCGTCGCCGCCATCGCCTCCCAGCGCCACGGTGGCCTCGCGGCGCACCAGCCGCGAGACCAGGTAGGTGGGCACCAGCGACGAGTCGCCCAGCGGCTCGTCGTACTGCCGCGCCAGCTCGGGGAGGATCTCCACCGTGGCCGGCTCCACCGGGAGCTCGCGGTGGTCGGTGCCGAAGTGGCGCGCCACGACCCGCGCATGGCGCGCCTCGTCGAAGCGCCCGTGCCCGGGGAAGGCCACGGTGAAGGTCTTCACCGCCCCGGGGCAGGCGCGCGCCGCCATGGCGGTCACCAGGGAGGAGTCGATCCCCCCGCTGAGCAGCACCGCCACGGGGACGTCGGCCACCAGCTGGCGGCGGACCGAGTCGGCCAGCAGCGCCTCGAGCTCGCGCTCCAGCGGCTCGGCGGGCGCGCCCTCGTCCCCCGCGAAGGGGGCGGGGAGCGACCAGTAGCGCCAGACGCGCAGCGTCCCCTCGTCCACCCGGTACGCCGCCGCATGCGCCGCGGGGAGCTTGCTCACCCCCTGCAGCAGGGAGCGCGCGCCGGGGACGTAGCCGTAGGCCAGGTAGAAGCCGAGCGCCTCGGGGTCGGCGCGGCGCGGCACGCGCGGGTCGGCGAGCAGGGCCTTGAGCTCGGAGCCGAACCAGAGCCGCCCCCCGGCCGCGTGGTAGAAGAGCGGCTTCTCCCCCGCGCGGTCGCGCGCCAGGTAGAGGGTGCGCTCGTCGGCGTCGTAGAGCGCCAGCGCGAACATCCCCTGCAGCCGCGGCAGGCACTCCGCCCCCCACTCCCGCCAGGCGGCCAGCACCACCTCGGTGTCGCTCCCCGAGCGGAAGCGGTGCCCCGCGGCGCGCAGCTCCTCGCGCAGGTCGGCGAAGTTGTAGATCTCGCCGTTGAACACCATCCAGAGCCGCCCCGACGCGTCGGCCATCGGCTGGTGGCCGGCGGGGGAGAGGTCGAGGATGGAGAGGCGCCGGTGCGCCAGCCCCACGCGCCCGTCGTCGGACCACCACACCCCCGCGTCGTCGGGGCCGCGGTGGCGCAGCGCCTCGCGCATGGCGGCCAGCACCCCCTCGCCGCCCTCGGGGGCGCGCGCCGCGATCCCGGCGATCCCGCACACCGGGTCAGCCCTCGCGGCTGGACGCCGGGCGCGGAGCCCACCCGGCCACCACCGAGGCGCGGTTCCCGCGCTTGTCCCCCGCGTGTGTCACGCGCGCGCGCTGCGGGGTGCTCCCCTCCACCGGGGGGAGCCCCTGCGCCAGCCTGCGGTAGGCGCCGGCGAGCGCGTCGGCCTGCAGGTCGAGGTTGTAGCGCTCCACCACCGTGCGCCGCGCGGCCGCCGCGAGCGCCCGCCGGCGCTCCTCGTCCTGCAGCAGCTCCACCACCGCGTCGGCCAGCGCCGCGGAGTCGATGGGCACCACCCGGCCGTTCACCCCGTCCTCCACGATCAGCCGCGCCGCGGGGTCCTTCTCGGCCGAGACCACCGGCGGCACGCCGCGCTCCATCGCCTCGAGCAGGGCGTAGTTGCAGAAGACCAGGTCGGCGGGGAGGAGGTACACCTTGGCGCGCTCGAAGTAGGGCTGGACCTCCTGGGTGAAGGGGAGGATCTGCACGAAGTCGCCCACCCCCTCCTCCGCGATCAGCCCCTGCAGGCTCCGCTCGTACTCGGCCAGGGCGTCGAAGAACTTGCCGCGCCCCTCCATCTCGCCGCTGGTGCCCCCCACCAGCAGGAAGCGCACGTCGGGGACGGCGGCCTTCACCCGCGCGGCGGAGCGCACGATCACGTCGAGGTTGCGGAAGTACTTGAAGAGGTTGAGGAATAGCACGTCGTTCCCCTGGCGTGCGTACTCCGGCTCGCCGTGCACGGGGATGGCGTTGCTCCAGCGGAAGCGGGGCACGCCGGGAGCCAGGCGGTCGAGCTGCTCGTCGATGTAGGTCTCCTTCGAGATGATCAGGCTCGAGATCTTCAGCAGCCGCACCAGGCAGAAGCGGAGGTGGGGGGCGGTCTGCTCCATCTCGGGCGGGTACAGCTCGCCGCGGCTCACCAGCACCCGGTGCACCCCGCGCAACCGGGCGTAGAGCGCCATCGGGAGGAGCACCATGAAGTTGATGGAGGTGTAGATCTCCAGCACGTCGGGGCGGATCTCGTCGAAGAAGGCCCGGAAGTGGCGCCAGTAGGCGAGCACCGCGCGCACCCCGCGCGAGGGGTTGGGGGCGTAGCGCACGCGCATGGGACGGCGCGCCTGCAGCTCGCGCGTGATGCCGCTGCGGTCGTCGACGTAGTAGTGGGTCTCGATCCCCCGGCTCGACAGCATCTCGTAGTGGCGCGCGACCTTGTCGCGCACGTGCTCCTCGCCGATCAACAACAGCTTCATGCATGCACCCGATGGAAGAAAGCGCGGCGCCCGGCGGGCGCGCAGATGGCCTGGGCTACGCGGCGGCCGACCCGGCGCCGTCCCACGCCTCCATTCCCAGCAACTCCAGCACCGCGGCGGTCACGCGCTCGCCCGCGCGCCCGTCTCCGTACGGCTCCCCCGCGCGCCCGGAGCGCCCCCCCGCGGCGCGCAGCGCGGCCGCCACGGAGGCGGCGTCGGTGGGGGGCGCCAGCACGTTCCACCCCAGCTCCACCAGCTCCACCCACTCCGTCTCCTCGCGCAGCGTCACGCAGGGCACGCCGAAGAAGAAGGCCTCCTTCTGCACCCCGCCCGAGTCGGTGGCCACCACCCGCGCGTGCTTCTCCAGCATCACCATGTCCAGGTAGCCGAGCGGCTCGGTGAGGCGCAGGCTGCGCTGCGCGCGCGCCAGCATCCCCGCGGCCTCGAGCGCGGCGCGCGTGCGGGGGTGCAGCGGGAGCACCACCGCCACCTCCTCGGCCAGCGCCTCGAGCGCCTCGAAGATCGCCGCGAGGCGCGCGGGCGCGCCGGTGTTCTCGGCGCGGTGCACGGTGGCCAGCAGGTACCCGCCCGGCCCCAGCCCGAGCCGCGCCAGCACCGCGCTGCGCTTCTGCGCGGCCGCGGCGAAGTGCAGCGCCACGTCGTAGGTCACGTCGCCGGTGAAGCGGATGCGCTCGACCCCGATCCCTTCCTTCAGCAGGTTCGACACCGCCGCGTGCGACGGGGCCAGCAGGAGGTCCGACGCGTGGTCGGTGAGCACCCGGTTGACCTCCTCGGGGATCACCCGGTTGTAGGAGCGCAGCCCCGACTCCACGTGCACGATGGGGATGTGCAGCTTGGCGGCCGCGAGCGCGGCCGCCAGGGTGGAGTTGGTGTCGCCGTAGAGGAGGGCCGCGTCGGGCTGCTCCGCCAGCATCACCTCCTCCAGCGCCTCCAGCATCCGCCCGGTCATGGCCCCGTGGCCGCCGCCGTGGATCCCCAGGTGCACGTCGGGATCGGGCACCGCCAGCTCGTCGAAGAACACGTCCGACATGTTGGCGTCGAAGTGCTGGCCGGTGTGCACCAGCACCTCGCGCAGGGGGCCGGTGGCGCGCAGCACGCGCGACACGGCGGCCGCCTTCACGAACTGGGGGCGCGCGCCGACCACCGTCAGCACCGTGGCGGTGGCGTGCGGGGACTCGCGTGGGGCTCTGGGCATCGTGCGCGTGCGGGTGGAGTCGGGGGCCGCTGCGGCCGCCGCGAAATTATCCGGCGCCACGCGCCGGGGCAACGCAGGTACCGCCCCGGGTGCGGCGCGCGTGCTACGCCGTGGCGCACCAGGCGCCTGCTATCGACGCGTGCCGCCCCTCCCCGGTCACCGCGCGCGCTCCGACCGCCGACGCCGCCGGTACGGCGCGCGGGGCCGCGGCGCCGGGCGCGGGGTCAGGGGTGGCGGGTGTCCCGCGGGTCCGCGCCGCAGCGCCCGGGCCACCCGCCGGCCAGGAGCGGCCCGGCCGCGCCGGCGGCCGGCCGAAGCACGGTCACGCGGCCACCCCGAAGCGGCTCACCCAGGCGCCGAAGCTGATCAGCCGCCAGGCGAAGGGCTCCCAGGGCTCGGCCCCGGAGACGATGCGCTCCACCTTCGCCACCGCCGCGGGGCGCACCACCCCGGCCGAGGCCTCCACCGCCTCGCGCGCCGCCTGCACGAAGCGTGCGGGGGCGCGCTCGCGCGCCCAGGCCTCCTCGGCGGTCAGGAACCCCATCTTGTCCATCCGCGCGCGCACGCGCTCGGGAAGCACGCCGCGCATCCCCTCGCGCTGCACCCGCTTGGTCACCCCGCCGGCGATCTTGTGCGCGGTGGGGAGCCCCAGCACGAACTCCACCAGCCGGTAGTCCAGGAAGGGGATGCGGCTCTCCACCGAGTGCGCCATGGAGTCGCGGTCCTCCCAGTGCAGCAGCATCTGCAGGTTGGTGGCGGTGAGCTGGGCCACGGAGAGCTCCTCCACGCTGGACGCGCGCGCGCCCCGCGCCGCGAAGGGGTCGCCCGGCCGCGCGCCCAGCACGCCCAGGTCGAGCCACTCGGGGGCGGCGTGCGTGCGCGCGGCGAAGCGCCGGGCCAGCCGCGCCGCGGGCCCGGGAAGGAGGAGGTTCAGCACCTGCGCGGCCGACGACGCGGGGGAGCGGCCGTGCAGGCGCCGCAGCGCGCGCACCTCGCTCCAGAGCGTGGGGAGCCGGCCGGCCTTCAGCAGCTCGGCCAGCCGCGGGGCGAAGAAGGTGTGGTAGCCGGCGAGCTGCTCGTCGGCGCCCTGGCCGTCGAGCATCACGACCACCCCGTTCTCGCGGGCGATGCGGAAGACGTTCCACTGCGCGTAGATGCTGGTGGAGCCGAACGGCTCGTCCTGGTGCCAGGTCACGCACCCCAGCGCGTCGAAGGCCCCCTCCATCCCCGGGGTCACGTGGTGCGGCTCCACCGCCGTGTGCCGCACCACCTCCTCCACGTACGCCCGCTCGTCGAAGCGCGGGTCGTCGGCGTACGCCGAGAAGGTCTTCTGCACCGCCCGGCCGCCTCCCTCGCGCAGCAGCCGGTCCATGGCGCAGACGATGGACGAGGAGTCGAGCCCGCCGGAGAGGCAGGAGCCCACCGGCACGTCGGCGCGCAGCCGGAGCCGCACCGAGTCGGTGAGCAGCTCGCGAAAGCGCGCCGCGGCGTCGTCGAAGGTGCCGGAGAAGGGCGCGGGACGGAGATGGTACCAGCGCGTGGCAACCAGCGGCTCCCCGGCCGGATACGGCGCCGGGGCCCCCGCGGCGGGCCAGGGGAGCTCCAGGCACTCGCCCCCGCGCAGCTGGTGCACCCCGGCGAAGAGGGTCTCGGCGGTGTGGTCGGTGACGCGCCAGTTGAGGAAGTCGTACACCCGCTGGCCGTTCATCCGCGCGCCCCAGCCGGGGAGCATGGTGAACTGCTTGATCTCCGAGGCGAAGGCCAGGAAGCCGGCGGGCGAGGCCCAGTAGTAGAGCGGCTTGATCCCCCACCGGTCGCGCGCCAGGAACACCGTGCGCCGCTCGCGGTCGGCGATGGCGAAGGCCCACATCCCGTTCATCCGCGAGAGGGCGGCGGGCCCCCACTGGTGGTAGGCCGCCAGCACCACCTCGGTGTCGGTGTGGCTCAGGAAGCGGTGCCCCAGCCCCTCGAGCTCGGCGCGGAGCTCCAGGTAGTTGTAGACCTCGCCGTTGTAGGTGATCCAGTAGCGGCCGCGGTAGGAGAGCGGCGCGTGTCCCGCGGGGGAGACGTCGACGATCGAGAGGCGGCGGTGCCCCAGCGCGACCGTCGCCCCGTCCAGGCTCCCGGCCTCGGCGTCGGGGCGCGGCGAGTAGGGGAGGCCCGCGGCGTAGCTCGAGGGTGGCGTGTCGGGCCCGCCCAGGAGCACGGGCTCGCGGCCGTGGGCGAAGAGCGCGTACCCCTCGTCGTCCGGGCCGCGGTGGCGCACGGACGCGCCCATGGCCCGGATCGGTTCCAGGAGTCCACCCGGGACCGTACCCAGGATCGCCGCGATGCCGCACATGAGGGGGTTGCCGGTGTCCGCCGTCCGCCGGCGCGTGCCGCCGGGAAGGGGTGGGAGAATACGCCCGGGCCCCGGCGCATGTCAAGTTCTCACCCGGGTTGCGTTTAGCCCTCGCGCCGCCCGGCGCGGCCCCGGCTGCGGGCCGGAGAGACGGTCGAGAAACCTCACCGCACGGCGGTCTTCCCGACTGTCGCCGCTGCAGGGGCGTCTGGTTCCGACGCCTCGGAAACGTGGCTGCAGCCTCGGAATGCGATGAGTATCGAAATTTTTTTGGGGAGGCCCCTGTCCGGGTCGCGCCGCTGAGCAGAGGCCCGCTCTACCTGATCGATCCGTTGACGATCCCGGCCCGCACCCACCCTCCGCGCAGCGCGCGCCGCCATCGGCGACCTGCACGCTGCGACGCGTCGCGCGCGGAGATCGTCAACCGATTCGATCGAGGGGTTGTGGTGCACGCCGGAGCACCGTGCCACCGGCAGACCTCTCCGCGAAAAAACTTCGATGCTCAGCGCGAGCGCCACCTGCATCGACTCGTCGTCCGGACGGCGGAAGGGACGGAGATCGAATGGCTCCGACGGGGAGAACGATCGCCTCGCTCGCGGGCTTGCGGACGATCGGCGCCCTCCGGCCGGCTCCGCGAGGTTTCTCGACACTCCCCGAGGATCGAAGCGGAGCGCACCAGACAGATCCGGGGGCGGGAGGAGAATCGGGTCACTCGCCCGGGTCTGGTACCAGGCTCTCCGGGATCAGCAGGATGGCGGGATCGCCGAAGGCAGGACAGGGACGCCCGGCTGCTACGCGGGCGCCTCGGCCGCGCGGGGAATGAGCATCCGCCGCACGCGCGCCACGTCGTCGCGGCGCAGGAGGAGAACGTCGAGGGGGCTCTTCCCCGACACCCGGACGTAGTAGGCCACGAAGACGACCGCCTGCGCCGTGTACACCAGCGCCGTGGCCCACGCCGCGCCCACCAGTCCGTAGCGCGGCACCAGCACCAGGCAGACGGCCAGGTTCAGCACCAGCGTGAACGCCGAGATGGTGGTGTTCACCTCCGGCCGGCCGCGCCCGGAGAAGTCGTGCGCCACCACGTCGGTCACGCTGAGCGCCACCATCCCGATCAGCAGGATCTGCAGCGGCACCACCGCGGGGAGGTAGGTGGAGGAGTAGAGGATGCGCACCAGCGGCCGGCTGATGAGCAGGAAGGCGAGCGCCGAGGCCACGGTGGACCAGAACACCACCCGCGCCACCGTCGGGGTGGCGTCGGTGTGCCCCTCGGCCGACGCGGCCACCCGCGGGAAGAGCACCGCCGACGCGGCCCCCGAGATCATCCCCAGCCGCTCGGCGAAGAGCACGGCGATCGAGTAGAAGCCCACCGTCACCGGGCCGTGCCACCCGTTCAGGATGAGCATGTCGACCCGGTAGTTCAGGAACTGGATGCTGTTCGCCAGGAAGGCCTTCCCCCCGTAGCGCAGCGACGCGCGCAGGTAGCCGGGGTCGAAGCGCCAGCGCGCCCCCTTCAGCCCCGCGCTCAGGTAGGCCAGGTTGCCGAGCGCCACCGCCAGCGCGCCGACCACGTTGGCCGCCACCGCCGCGCGCGGGCCGCCGTGCAGCACCGCCACCGCGACCACCATCGCCACCAGCCGCGCCGCCACGTCGCCCACCGTCACCACGCTCAGCGCCCCGAAGCGCTGCTGCCCGTGCAGCACCGCCCGCAGCGTGGTGCCCAGGTGCGTGACGGGAACCAGGAGGAGGGCGACGGCGAAGAGCGGCGGGGTGAGCCCCGGCATCATCCGCGCGCCGAAGAGCCAGGCCACCGCGCCGCCGATCCCCATCGCCACCGCGCCGGCCGCCAGCGAGAAGAGCACGCCGTTCACCACCACGTCGCGCAGCGGGTGCGTGCCGCGCGAAACATGGTAGATGGTGGCGGGGGCGAGCCCGCAGTTGGAGAAGGTGATGACGATGAAGGCGAAGAGCTGCGCGATGGCGTACACGCCGAAGCGGTCCGGCCCCAGCAGCCGCGCGGTGACCACCGAGGTCCCCACCCCCAGCGCCAGCACCGCCAGGTTGGTGCCCAGGGTGAGCGCCACCCCGCGCGCGAACCGGCTCACCGCGCCCTCTGCCGATGCGTGGGGTGCGCCGCCCCCGGCGCGCTCACGCGGCCCCGCGCGCGGCGGCGGCGCGCCGGGCGTGCACGTACGGCCCAAAGCGCAGCGGCCGTACCTCGAAGCCGTTCTTCTCCAGCAGCGCCGCGATCGCGCCGCTCCCCTGGTTGCACTCCACCACCAGGTTCTCCACCCGCTCCAGGATGGGCTCGGCGCCGCGCAGCGCCGCCAGCTCCGCCCCCTCGATGTCCATCTTCACCATGCGGATGCGCGGGAAGCGCGCGCACGCCTCGGCGAGCGTGACGGCCGGCACCTCCCAGCTCGCCACCCCGGGGCCGCCGCCGTTCTCCACGCTGGCCATCCCGTACACCCCCGCCGACACGCCGATGGTGAGGCGCTCGCGGCTGCCGTCGTGCACCGCCGCCTCCACCACCTCCACGTTGCCCAGCCGGTTCGCCTCGAGGTTGGTGCGGAGCTGGCGCGCAGTGCCGGGCGTGGCCTCGAAGGCGACCACCGTTCCCGTCGGTCCGACCTTTCCCGCCGCGAGCACCGTGTAGTAGCCCACGTTGGCGCCCACGTCCACGAACACGTCGCCCTCCCGCAGCGGCGAAAGGATGGCCTCGTGCACGTCCATCTCGCCGCCGGGCATGGCGTTGTAGAGGTCGTCGGTCCCCGCGCGGAAGTGGAACCACGCGCCCGACGCCGGGTCGAGCACGCGCCCCGAGAAGAGGGTGCGCGGCGAGGGCGCCCGGCGCGGCGCCACCAGCGAGAGCGCCAGGTCCGCCACCGCCGAGGCGACGAGGCTGGCGCGCACCCCGGCCGAGGGTGCGCGCACGCGGCGCAGCAGCGTCCACCAGACGTCCGCCCGCATGGCCGGCCGCAGCAGCGCGCGCTTCAGTACGCGGCGCACCGGGGCCGGCAGGAAATGGACGGTCGGGAGCGACATCGGTTCGGCGATGGAGGTTGCGTGGCCACGGGTTTCGGCGGCCAGAATAGACCGTGGCCCGGAGCGCTGTCAACCAAAGACGCCTCCCGCGCGGAGCCGCCGGGACACGGGCCCGCCGGCTCCCGGCGGCTCCGCGCGGGGAGATGCCGCGGCCTGCCTCAGAGACCGACCCAGGCGCCGTTGGCGCGCGCCTGCACCGCGTGGACGGTGGGGTTGTAGATCAGCAGCCCGTTGGGCGCCGACGCGATGGCGTCGCGCTGCGTGGTGGTCAGCCGCGGCAGCAGCAGCCCCTTGCTGGTGCTCTCGAGCTGCAGCACCGCGGCGGGGTCGCGCCGCGGTGGCGCTGGACCCGAAGACCGCCGCGCCGCCGAAGCGCGACTCCGCCGTACCCGTGCCGCTGCCCCTCGTCCAGGACCCCGTTCGTTCGCCGTTTCAGCCGCCGAGCAGCCCCTTCGCGGCCAGGTCGTCGATGAGCGCCTTCAGCCGCTCGGCCACGTCGCGCGTGGTCGCGGTGCGCGTGTCGAAGGGCGCGCGCGACGCGGTCCCGGTCGCCGCCCCCCAGCCGCGGGAGGGCGAGAGGTTCACGCCGTTCACCTGCACCCCGTCGACCGCGGTGATCACGTTTCCCGCGAGCGGCGTGGGCGCGGAGAGGCTGGCGAGGGTGGCCTCCAGCGGCGTCTCGCTCTGGATCACGTTCGCCACCACCGCGGAGCCCGGCGCGCGCAGGCGGATGCGCTGGTTGCGCAGCTTCACGTGGCAGCCGCGCAGGTACCTCGCCGGCCCGCGGGTGGAATCGTCGTCGATCAGGTAACTCACCCGCTCGACCACCGCCGCGTTCGGGGTCACGTCCAGGTCGCCGCCCTGCAGCGTGGCGTTGCCGCTCAGCAGGATCGCCGGGTGCGTGGCCGAGCGCCCCATGTAGGTGTAGAGCCGCAGGCCGAGCATCGGCGCGCCGTCCACGTGCAGGAGCCCCTCGAAGCTCTCCATGCTCCCGCTGTGGCGGAAGTCGATCCAGGAGCTGCGGCTGTGGATGGCGTAGGGGTACCTGCGCACCGACGGGAACTCTCCCTGCGGCAGCGCCGCGTGGGTGGAGAGGAAGGCGTCGACCTGCATGGCCGCGCCGCCGTTCAGCCGCAGTGCCGGCCCCGCGATGCCGATCAGGCTCGACAGCCCGGTCACGTTGATCGCGGTGTTCGATGCGCTCCCCTGCAGGATCGGGCGGTAGAGGGACCGCAGCCCGTAGCCGCCGCTCCCCGCCGCGTTCTCCGAGGTCACCATCAGCCCGCAGTCGCCGCGCAGGTACACGTTGTGATAGTTGGCCTCCTCCGCGCCGAAGTTGTAGAGCGCGACGGTGCCGTTGCCGCCGTTGGCGCCGGGGTCGGACTTGAGGCGCACCACCACGTTCTGGAGGTTCACCCCCGACACCGAGGCTCCCCCCGCCGCGCGGGCGATCAGGATGCCGACGGTGGAGGCGCGCGGGGCCGGGTTGCCGTTCGCGTCGGTCACCACGTCCACCAGCAGGTCGCGCACCGTCGAGAAGCCGGCGCCGGTGAAGTCGATCACCGCTTCGCCGCTGCCGCGGGTGGCGCCGCGCAGCACCGTCTGGTAGGCGCCGGAGCCGACCAGGTTGAACTGCCGCTGCGTGCAGTCCAGCGGCCGCGAGAGGCGGTAGATGCCGGGTGGGAAGAAGACGATGGAACCCTGCGCGCCCCCGCCGTACTCCCCCGCCTTGCGCGCCGCGTCCAGCGCCCGCGCGATGGCGGGATGGTCGTCGGCGCGGTCGTCGCCCACGGCGCCGAAGTCCTTCACGTTGAGCACAGCGCCGCCGGCCTGCGGGGCGAAGCCTCCGGCCTTCGCCGCGGCCGCTCCCGGCAGCGGGAGGAGCGCGAGGAGCGCCTCGAGGCCGGCCTTGAGCGCGTTGCGTCGGATCATCGTCCACCTCCGGTGAGTTCGGCGCGTGCGGCCGCGTACACCTCCAGCAGGCGCCCCACGACCACGGGATGCGAGAAGCAGCTCTCCGCGCGGCGGCGGATGGGCTCCGCGCGCGCGGCCCACGCGTCGCGCTCCGCGTGCAGGCGGCGCATCGCGGCGGCGAGCGCCGGCGGATCGCCCGGCGGCACCAGCAGCCCCGTTTCCCCGGGAACGACCGTGTCCTGCGGCCCGCCGCAGGCGGTGGCGGCGACCGGGAGCCCCGTCGCCATCGCCTCGATCACCACCACGCCGAAGGTCTCGATGTGGCTGGAAAGGACGAAGGCGTCGGCGCGCCACATGGCCTCGCGCACCTGCGCGCGCGTGAGGATGCCGAGGAACCGCGTCTGCGCGGCGATCCCGAGCTCCGCCGCCAGCGCGCGCAGCGAGGGCTCCAGCGGCCCGCCGCCGCCGATCTCCAGCACCACGTCGTCCCGCCCCGCGAACCCCCCGGCGAAGGCGCGCAGGAGCACGTCCATCCCCTTCACCCTGTCGAAGAGCGCGACGGTGAGGAAGCGGTACGGCGCACCCCCGCGCGGCCGCGGCGGCAGGGTGAAGAAGCCGGCGTCGACCAGGTTGGGAACGACCTCCACCGGCGTGGACCCCACGTGCGGCGCGAGGTCGGCGGCCAGGGCGCGGCTCACCGCCACCACCCGCGCGGCCCCGGCGAAGGCGGCGTGGATGTGCGGGAGCCAGCGGGGCTCGATCCGCCCCTCCGCGTACATCGACGTATGCTCCGTGATCACGCAGGGCACCCTCCACGCCCGCGCCAGGGCGGCCGCCGGCTCGCCCGCGGCCAGCGCGCTGTGCGCGTGCACCACGTCGGGGCGGCCGTGGCGCGCGGCGTAGCGGCGGGCCAAGCGCCGCGCCATCGCCCCCCAGAGGCGGCGGTTCACCGCGCCAAGCTTCGGCACGCTCCACCCCTGCGCGCGCAGCGTGGCCACCCCGCCGTCGTCCTCCTCGGAGAGCTGGAAGCGGTAGTCGAGCACCCTCCCCCGCCCCGCCGTGCGCACCCCGCGCAGGATGGGCGCCGCCACCCCCACGCGCGCGCCGGCCGCCGCGAGCGCCTGCGCCTGCTCGCGGAAGAAGATCCCGTTCACCGGGTCCAGCGCCGTGGGGTACCACGACGGGAGCACCAGCACGTGCATCATCCGATCCCGGAAGAAAGCAGAAATGGCTCTCACAGAGGTCACAGAGGACGCGGAGGAAAGCGCTGCAGTTCCTCTGTGACCTCTGCGACCTCTGTGAGAGATTGCAGTTTCAGGGCGTCGGCGGCCCGCCGGCCCGGGTCAGCCGCTCCCCTTCCAGCCGGTACCCGCGCCCGCACTCCGCGCAGGTGCCTGCTTCGCCGGAGAGCCGCAGCGTCATCCCGCACTCGCACACCCAGCCGATGCGCTTCGCCGGAACGCCGGCCATCAGCGCGTACGGCGGCACGTCGCGGGTGACCACGGCCCCGGCGGCGACGAACGACCACTCCCCCACGGTGGTGCCGCAGACGATGGTGGCGTTCGCGCCGATGCTGGCGCCGCGCCTCACCAGCGTGGTGGCGTAGTCCGCGGCAGTGTTGCGGGGGAAGGCCGAGCGCGGGGTGCGCACGTTGGTGAACACCATGCTGGGGCCGCAGAACACCCAGTCCTCCAGCACCACCCCCTCGTAGAGCGACACGTTGTTCTGGATCTTCACCCCGCGCCCCACCGTGACCCGCGGCGCCACGAACACGTTCTGCCCCAGCGAGCACCCCTCGCCGATCGCCGACCCCGCGGAGACGTGGCAGAAGTGCCAGACCTTCGTCCCCGCGCCGATCTCGGCCCCCTCGTCCACCACCGCCGTCTCGTGCGCGAAGAACGGCTTCGCCTCGCCCGTGTCCATGGCCCTCATACCGTTCCGACTGATTGGATACGCATTCCAGTCAACAGAATGGGCTCACACGGAGTCAACGGAGTCAACGGAGAACGGACCAGCACTCCGTTGACTCCGTTGACTCCGTGTGAGGCTCTTCTGTGCCGGTGTCTCCGAATGCACGGTCATTCGTCTGATCTGGCATCAGTAGTCCAGCGGGAGGGAGACCGTGCGCCCGTCGCGCGCGGAGAGGTAGATGCCGATCAGCAGCTCGAGCGAGCGCAGCCCCTCGCGCCCGTCCGTCTCCGGGGCGGCCTCGCCGCGCAGGGTGGCGATCACGTTCTCGTAGTAGCGCGGATGGCCGTGGCCGTACACCGACGTGGTCTCGTAGCTCGCCTCGCGCACCCGCTCGTCGTCGGGGTCGGGCTCGGCGAACTCCCAGTGCTGCACGTCGTTGATCGCCACCCCGCCGATGCGCACCGTGCCCTTCTCGCCGATGATCGTGATCGACCCCTCCAGGTTCCGGGGGTAGGTGAGCATGGTCACGTTCATCGACCCCAGCGCCCCGGAGCGCCAGCGCACGTTCACCACCCCGGTGTCCTCCACCTGGATGTTGCGCGCCAGCGTGCCGGTGAAGGCCTGCACGCTCTCCACCGGCCCGATCATCCAGTCCAGCAGGTCCACGTAGTGGCTGGCCTGGTTCATCAGCGCGCCCCCGTCGAACTCCCAGGTGCCGCGCCAGCGCGCGCTCTCGTAGTAGGACTGCGGGCGGTTCCAGAACACGTTCACGTTCACCATGTAGATGCGCCCGAAGCGGTGCCGGTCCACGGCGCGCTTCAGCAGCTTGATGGTGGCGTTCTGCCGGTTCTGCTTCACCACGAAGAGCCGCACCCCCGCCTGGTCGCACGCCTGCACCAGCCGCTTCCCGTCCTTCCAGCGGGTGGCCATCGGCTTCTCGGTCACCACGTGGCGGCCGGCCTGCGCCACCTGCATCCCCTGCTCGGCGTGCATCCCGCTGGGGGTGGCCAGCACCACCACGTCGGCGTCGGAGCCCGCCAGCAGCTCGCCCAGGCTCCCGTACGGCGTGGCGCCGGTCGCGGCCGCCGCCCCCTCCAGCGCCGCCGGGTCGCAGTCGCACACCGCCACCAGCTCGGCATGGTCGCCGTGCTGCCGCAGCGCCTCGAAGTGCTTCCCCGAGATGCGGCCGCACCCCACCACCGCGAAGCGGATCTTCCGCCCCTGCACCGTGAACGGCGCGCGCGTCCCCGCCGCCATCACCGCCCCGCCCCGTAGAAGCGCTCCACCGCCGCCGCCACCTTCTCGCGCTCCTCCTCGGTCAGGTCGGGGTGCACGGGGATGGAGAGGACCTCGCGCGACGCCCGCTCGCTCTCGGGGAAGTCGCCCGGCCCGTACCCCAGGTAGGCGAAGCAGGGCTGCAGGTGCAGCGGCACCGGGTAGTACACGGCGCAGCCGATCCCTTCGGCGGTGAGGTGCTCGCGCAGCCGGTCGCGCGCCTCCACCCGCAGCGTGTACTGGTTGTACACGGACTCGCTCCCCTCCGGCACCCGCGGCCGGCGGAGGTGTCCCGCGGCCTCCAGCGCCGCGAAGCGCGCGTCGTACCAGGCCGCGTTCGCCCGCCGCGCGTCGCTCCAGCGGTCCAGGTACGGGAGCTTGGCCAGGAGCACGGCGGCCTGCAGCGCGTCGAGGCGGGAGTTCAGCCCCACCTCGTCGTGGTGGTACATCTTCACCCCGCCGTGCGTGCGCAGCCGGCGGATCCGCTCGGCGAAGGCGTCGTCGTCGGTCACCACCATCCCCCCGTCGCCGTAGCCGCCCAGGTTCTTGGAGGGGAAGAAGGAGAGCGCGGTGGCGTCGCCCAGCCGCCCGGTGGCCGTCCACTCGCCGCCGACCCTCTGCCGCGCGCCGATCGCCTGCGCCGAGTCCTCCAGCACGAAGGCGCCGCGCGCGCGCGCGATCTCCAGCACCCGCTCCATCTCGGCCATCAGCCCGAAGAGGTGCACGGGCACGACCGCGCGGGTGCGCGCCCCCATCGCCCCCTCCAGCGCCGCCGGGTCGAGGTTGAAGGTGTCGGGGTCGATGTCGGCGAACACCGTGCGCCCGCCGGCGTTGTGGATGGTTCCCGCGGTGGCGAAGAAGGTGAAGGGCGAGGTCACCACCTCGTCGCCCGGCGCCAGGTCCAGCGCCTTGAGCGCCAGCAGGAGCGCGTCGGTCCCCGAGGCCACGCCGATCGCGTGGCCCACCCCCACGTACGCAGCCACGGCGGCCTCGAACTCCTGCACCACCGGGCCCAGGATGAAGCTCTGCTCGCGCAGCACCCGGTCGATCTGCAGGCGCACGTCCGCCTCCACCGCCTCGAACTGCCGCTTCAGGTCCAGCAGCGCAACCGCCATCGTCTCGTCTTCATGGTTGAAAAGATCGACTCACGCAGAGAGACGCAGAGCCGCAGAGAGAGGTCGGGCGGGTCTCTCTGTGCCTCTGCGTCTCTGCGTGAGATGCGTTTCGACGTCCCGCGCGCCGCTCAGGCCACGCGTGCGGCGGCCACCAGCCGCGGCGCCGCGTCGGTGCGGCGGCGGCGGCGCGAGAGGCCGATCACGTGCTCCTCGGGCGTGCGCATCACCCCGCGCGTGTCCACCACCAGCCGCGCCAGCTCCGACACGCGCGCGTAGTCGACCTCCGTGTGGTCGGTGACCACCACCACGCAGTCCGACTCCTTCAGCACCTGCTCGGTGAGCGCCACGCTGCGCATCGGCAGCCCCTGCAGCGGGGTGTGCCCGTCGTCCTCGATCACCGGGCAGAAGGGATCGTGGAACGAGACCTTCGCCCCCTTCTCCTGGAGCTGGCGGATGATCTCCAGCGCCGGGCTCTCGCGCAGGTCGTCGATGTTCTTCTTGTAGGCCACCCCCAGCAGCAGCACCCGGCTCCCGCGCAGCGGCTTCGACACGTCGTTCAGCGAGTCGGCCACCTTGCGCACCACGAAGGCCGGCATCTCGCTGTTGATCTCGCTGGCCAGCTCGATCAGCCGCGTCTTGAAGGCCAGCGTGCGCATCTTCCAGGAGAGGTAGTGCGGGTCCAGGGGAATGCAGTGCCCGCCCAGCCCCGGCCCCGGGGTGAACTTCATGAAGCCGAAGGGCTTGGTGGCCGCGGCGTCGATCACCCCCCACACGTCCACCCCCAGCACGTCGCACGCCTGCGCCAGCTCGTTGGCCAGCGCGATGTTGATCATGCGGAAGGTGTTCTCGTACACCTTCACCAGCTCGGCCGCCTCGGCGCTCTCCACCGGCACCATCGCGTCGAACACCGTGGCGTAGAACGCCGTGCCCATCTCGGCGCACGCCGGCGTGATGCCGCCGATCACCTTGGGCGTGTTGCGCGTCTGCCAGATCTCGTTGCCGGGGTCCACCCGCTCGGGGCTGAAGCAGAGGAAGAAGTCCTCGCCCACCCGGAGCTGCTCGTCTTCCTCGAACTTGGTGAGCAGCACCTCGCGCGTGGTGCCGGGATAGGTGGTGCTCTCCAGGATCACCAGCTGCCCGGGGCGCAGCGCGTGCTTCACCGCCAGCGCCGCCTGCACCACGTAGGAGAGGTCGGGGTCCTTGGTCTTGTTGAGCGGGGTGGGCACGCAGATGGAGATGCAGTCGCACTCCGCCAGCCGGCCGAGCTCGGTGGTGGCCTCGATCCAGCCGCCGTGCACCAGGGTGGACAGCGCCTCCGACGGCACGTCCTGGATGTGGCTCTCGCCGGCGTTGACGGCGGCCACCACCCCCTTCGACACGTCGAAGCCGAGCACCTTGTAGCCGCTGCGGGCGATCTCCACCGCCAGCGGCAGCCCCACGTACCCCAGGCCGATCACGCCCGCGACGGCCTGGCGGCCCTCGATGCGGGCGGCCAGGCGCTCGCGGGGGCTCATCTCGTGGTTCATCGGGTTCCGTTCACTGCAGTCAGGGAAGCCTGCCGGAGCGGGCTCACGGGTCGGAAACATAACCCCGGCGGTGGGGCACGCAACCGCCGGGTCGCGCTCAGGCGCGCTCGGGGGCGGGCTGCTGCCCCGCGCGCTCGCGCAGCGGCGCCACGCACTCGGGGACCAGCGCGCAGAGCGCCACCAGCGCGTCCTGCAGGTCGCCCACGGCGGCGGCCGCGGCCAAGCGGTCGAGCCCGGTGGTGAGCGTCTGCGCGTCGGGGCCGTCGGTCTGCACCACGCGGATCTTGGGGATGGCGGTGGGCACGGTGGCCTCGCGCTCGCTCATCAGCTCCTCGTGCAGCTTCTCCCCCGGGCGCAGGCCGGTGAACACGATCGGCACGTCCTTGTCGGGCTCCAGCCCCGAGAGGCGGATCAGGTTCTCGGCCAGGTCCAGGATGCGCACCGGCTCGCCCATCTCCAGCATGGAGATGCGGCCGGCCGCGTCGGGGAGCGCCGCGGCCTGCAGCACCAGCTGCACGGCCTCGGGGATGGTCATGAAGTAGCGCGTGACCTCGGGGTGGGTCACGGTGAGCGGGAGCCCCGCCGCCAGCTGCCGCTTGAAGAGCGGGATCACGCTCCCGTCGGAGCCCAGCACGTTGCCGAAGCGCACCGCGCGGAAGTCGGTGCGCGCGCGCGCCAGCGCCGGCCACCCCAGCACCACCTGCTCGGCGATGCGCTTGGTGGCGCCCATCACGCTGGAGGGGTACACCGCCTTGTCGGTGGAGATCAGCACGAACTTCTCGGCCCCGAAGCGCGCCGCGCACTCGGCCACCAAGAGGGTGCCCAGCACGTTGTTGCGCACCGCCTCCACCACGTTGTGCTCCATCAGCGGCACGTGCTTGTAGGCGGCCGCGTGGAACACGAAGTCGGGGCGGTAGCGGGCGAACACGCGCTCCATCCGCCCCGGGTCGGCCACGTCGGCCACCACCGGGATCACGGGGAGCCCGGGCTGCGCCTGGGTGAGCTCCAGGTGCACGAAGTAGAGCGGGCTCTCGGCTTGGTCCAGCACGATCAGCCGCGCCGGCTTGAAGGCCGCGACCTGCCGCGCCAGCTCCGAGCCGATGGAGCCCGCCCCGCCCGTCACCAGCACCGTGCGCCCCTCCAGGTCGGCGCGCGGCCCGTCGTACCCCAGGTCCACCGCCTCGCGCCCCAGCAGGTCGTCGATCTGCACGCTGCGCAGCTGCCCCATGCGGGCGCGGCCGTCCAGCAGCTCGCGGATGGAGGGGACGATCTTGAACTCCACCCCGGCGGTGAGGCAGGCGGCCAGGATGGCGCGCATCTGCTCGCGGGTGGCCGAGGGGATGGCGATCACCAGCAGCTTGACCCCGAAGCGCGCCGTGAGCTCGCCGATGCGCTCGGTGCCGCCCCGCACCGGCACGCCGTGCAGCCGCATCCCCACCTTGGTGGCGTCGTCGTCCACGATCCCCACCGGGCAGATCTCGCTCTCGCGGTCGCGCTGGGCCTCGCGCAGCAGCCGCTCGGCCGCCGCGCCGCCGCCGATGATCAGCGCCCGCGTGCCGCGCCGGCTGCGCCAGGGCCAGGGCACCAGCCGCTCCTCGCGGAAGGCGCGCACCGCGAAGCGCCCGCCGCCGAAGAGGAGGAGCGCGCAGGCCCAGTCGAGCACCACCACCGAGCGGGGGTACCCGGCCAGCTCCCCGGTCATGTACAGCACCACCACCAGCAGCACCGAGCTCGCCGTCACCGCCTTGATCAGCGCCACCAGGTCGCTCATCCCCACGTGGCGCCACCACCCCTGGAAGAGGCCGGCGAAGCCGAACGCACACATCCGGAGAGCCAGCAGGTACAAGAAGGTGCGCGAGTAGTAGTGGACGTATTCGCGGGGGATCACCCCGTCGAAGCGCAGCGCGAAGGCCAGGTAGTACGCCGCCGGGATCACCGCCACGTGGAGGAGCAGGACGAACAGCCGGCGCAGCTTGAAGACGAGGGAGGGAACGGACATGGAACGTCGGTAGGGGTTCAGCGCGCCGCCGCCGCGGGGGCGGCGGCGCACGCGGCGGGAACCGTCTTTTGGCCCCGCCGGGCCGCAGAGTCTACTTCGATGCGTAGCCCCTGTCCAGTGCGCCGGACATTCTGCAGGGCTGACGCGCAGTGGTGCACCTGCGTCACCAGGGCGTTGCAGCCAGCACGAAGTGCGCCACCGCGTGGACGGTGCGCACTTCGCCGCGTCCGGTCCCGCGCGCCGGGCCGGGGGAGGGCGCTAGCGGCGCGCACGGGCGAACTGGCGGGCGTAGTACGACACCACCAGGTCGGCCCCTGCGCGGCGGATGGCGGTGAGCGCCTCCTCGTGCGCGCGCGGGCCGTCGATCCACCCGCGCTGGGCGGCGGCCTCGATCATCGCGTACTCGCCCGAGACGTGGTAGGCGCACACCGGCCACCCGGTCTCGTCCTTCACCCGGCGCACCACGTCCAGGTAGGCCAGCGCGGGCTTCACCATCACCAGGTCGGCCCCCTCGGCGATGTCGAGCCGCACCTCGCGCAGCGCCTCGTCCACGTTGGCGGGGTCCATCTGCGCGGTGCGCCGGTCGCCGAAGCTGGGGGCGCTGTCGGCCGCGTCGCGGAAGGGGCCGTAGAAGGCGCTCGCGTACTTGGCCGCGTAGGAGAGGATGGCCGTCCGCGCATGCCCCGCCTGGTCGAGCGCGGCGCGGATGGCGCCCACCCGCCCGTCCATCATGTCCGAGGGGGCCACGACGTCCGCCCCTGCCTCGGCATGGGACACCGCGGTGCGCGCGAGGAGCGGAACGGTACGGTCGTTGTCCACGTCGCCGTCGACCACGATCCCGCAGTGGCCGTGGCTGGTGTACTCGCAGAGGCAGACGTCGGTGACCACCACCAGCTCCGGCAGCTCGCGCTTGAGCAGCCGCACCGCCTCCTGCACGATCCCGCGCTCGTCGTAGGCGCCGCTCCCGGCGTCGTCCTTCTCCGCCGGCAGGCCGAAGAGGAGCACGCCGCCGATCCCCAGGCGCAGCGCCTCTTCCGCGTCCCGCAGCAGCTCGTCGGGCGAGGTCTGCTCCACCCCCGCCATCGAGGCCACCGGCCGCCGCACCCGCTCGCCGGGAACGGCGAAGAGCGGGAGGACCAGGTCCGCGGGGGTCACGGTGGTCTCGCGCACCAGCGAGCGCATCGCCTCGGTGCGGCGGAGGCGGCGGGGGCGGTACGACGGATACGGCGGCAGCGACATCGATCTTCGCTCGTATGCTCTTACGGAACGTCTCACGCAGAGACGCAGAGGAACAGAGAGAACGCGGTCGGGCTCAGAAGAGCCACGCGAGCGCGGCGTGGAACGACTGCTCCCGCCAGCCGTCTCCATCCTCCAGCGCGGCGCCGGCGCGGAGGTCGACCTTCCAATGGAGGCGGAGCGCCGCGTCGAGCGTGCCGCCGCGGGCGCGGCCCACCCGGTCGGGGGTGAAGAGGTTGCCGCCCGCGTACACCGCCAAGCTCTCCGCGCTGCGGTCGCGCAGGAAGGCGCGGCCGTCCAGGTGCAGCCGCGCGCCGAGCAGGTCGGCCTGCGCGTAGGCGGCGTACTCGGCCCCTTCGCCCCCGAGCGGGTGCCCCAGCGGCCGGCCGCGGACCGCCCACGCCCCGGGGAAGGTGGTGTTCTGGTACCACGGCCCGTGCCCGCAGCAGCCGCGCTTGAAGTAGGTGTACTCCACCCCCAGCCCCGCTTCCGGCGCCTTGGGGAGCGCGGGGAAGAAGAGCCCGATCACCCGCGCCGGCTGCTCGTCCAGCGCCCCCGCGGCGTCGTCCGCGCCCCACTCCAGGTACGCGGTCGCCGGGAGCGCGCGCTCGGTGGGGAGGCGGTACCTCCCCTCGAACGAGATCACCTGGTTCTCGAACTGGCTGTGGACGATCCCCACCAGCATCTTCAGCACCCGGCCGACCGTGATCGGGTCGCCCTCGCCGCCGAACATCGCCCCCCGGTTCGCGGCGAAGGTGAGGCGCGGATGGGGCTGGAGTGCGGCACGGAAGCCCCACAGATACGGCTCCGTGGGGTGCCGCGCGGGGTCGTTCACCGGGCCCGCGAAGGTGTGGAGCGTCACCGCCCCCGCCCTGCGCAGCACCCCGGGGAGGCGGATGGGCCGCGTCGTCTGCAGCTCCACGCGCGGAAGAGCGTCGGGATTGGAGTAGACGATCCCCCCGCCCTGCCCGTAACCGTACCCCACCGGCTCCCGCCCGACCGCGAGCTGGAACGCCCCCGCGCCCACCGCCGCGTCCCACCGCCGCACCACCGCCTCGCCGCCGCGGTACGCCCCCTCGGCGCTGACCGCCGCCCACTCCGCCGCCAAGCCGAGGGCGAGGGACGCGCGCGGGTCGGAGACGTCGGGGAGCGGCTGCGGGCGCGCACCCAGCCCCTGGTAGCCGGGCACCGGCGCCAGCCGCCCGGTCGCCCGGTCGAATCCCGCCGCGGCGGAGCCGCCGAGCAGCGTCAGCGGGCCGAACACGCGGGAGCCCTCGTACTCGGGGAACTCGTCGTTGAACCGTTCGGCCCATCCCGACGTGAGCCGCTGCTGCGCGGGGGTCTGGGCGTTGCGCGCGGCCTCCGTGAGCGCGTGCCACACCGCGCTGCGTGGAACGGCGCGCTGGGCGGCGAAGAAGCGGGTGAGCCCCATCGCCTCGGCACGCCGCGCCGCCTGCACCGCCCAGTGCTCGAACGGGAGCAGGGGCGACGCGTGGAGCGACGGGAGCCTCTCCACCAGCGGGGTTCCCTGGACACTCGCTGAATCCGCGCGCGGCGGCAGCGTGTCGGTCGGCTGCTGCGCGTGCGCGCCGCGGGCCGAGAGGACCGCGAGCAGGGCCGCCCCCCACCACTTCCGCATCATCGCCCCGCCTCCTCGCGCTCACGGATCGCCCGGAGCAGGCCGGGGATGGTGTACTCCTCCGCCTCCACGTCGACCTTCATCCCCAGCTCGCGCACGGTGGCGGAGGTGATGGGGCCGATGGAGGCCACCCGCGCCCGCCCCACCTCCGCACCGACCAGCTCCACGAAGCTGCGGACCGTCGACGACGCGGTGAAGGTCACCCAGTCGATCTCGCCGGCGTCGAGGGCGCGGCGCACCTCCTCGGCGCCGGAGCCGTCCTGCACGGTGCGGTAGGCGGGGACCATCACCACCTCGGCGCCGCGCGCGCGCAGCCCGTCCGGGAGCACCTCCCTCGCCTCGGCGGCGCGGGGGATCAGGATGCGCTTCCCGGCCAGATCGCCCGCGGCGGCCAGCGCCTCCAGCGCCGCCTCGGCCACGAACTCGTCGGGGACGAGGTCCGCGCGGACGCCGTGCTTCGCCAGCTCCTCCGCCGTCGCGGGGCCGATCGCGCAGACGGAGACCCCGCCCAGCGTCCGCGCATCTCGTCCTCCCTCCGCGAGCGTGGCGAAGAAGCGGTCGACCCCGTTCGCGCTGGTGAAGACGATCCAGTCGAAGGTCCCGGCCGCCTCCGCCGCCTTGCGCAGCGGCGCCGCGTCTTCCGGCGGGGCGATGCGGATCACGGGGAGCTGCACCACCTCGGCACCGAGCTCGCGGAGCGAGGCCGCGAAGCCGCTCGCCTGCGCACGGGCGCGGGTGACCACCACGCGCTTCCCCGAGAGCGGCCGGCGGTCGAACCACGCCAGCTCGCCGCGCAGCGACACCACCTCCCCCACGATTACAACCGAGGGCGCGCCGACGTTGGCCTCGCGCGCCAGCGCGGGAAGCGTGGCGAGGGTGCCGGAGACGGTGCGCTGCCGGGAATGCGTCCCCCACTCCACCGCCGCGGCGGGCGTGTCGGCGGGGCGCCCGGCCTCCATCAGCCGCGTGAAGTTCTCCTCCATCTTCCCCACGCTCATGTAGAAGACGAGCGTCCCCGTCCCCCGCCCGAGCGCCGTCCAGTCGACGTCGGTCCCCGCCTTGGCGGGGTCCTCGTGCCCGGTGACGAGGGTCACGCTGGTGGAGAGGCCGCGGTGCGTCACCGGGATCCCCGCGTACGCCGGCCCGGCGATCCCCGCGGTGATCCCGGGCACCACCTCGAAGGGGACGCCCGCGCGCGCCAGCTCCAGCGCCTCCTCGCCCCCGCGCCCGAAGACGAACGGGTCGCCGCCCTTGAGCCGGACGACGACCGCGTGCTTCCCCGCCAGCTCCACCAGCAGCGCGCTGATCTCCTCCTGCGACATCACGTTGGCGCGCCCGCCGCGCTTCCCGGCGTAGATGCGCTCCGCCCTGGCCGCGCGCTCCACGATCTCGGGCGCGGCCAGCGCGTCGTACACCAGCACGTCGGCGCGCTCCAGGAGCTCGGCGGCGCGCAGGGTGAGGAGGCCCGGATCGCCGGGGCCGGCGCCCACCAGGTAGACGGTGCCGCTCACGCCGCCTCCGCCGCCGCCCCGCGTACCCCGCCGCAGAGCTCCGCCTCGTGCGCCAGCAGCTCGGCGAGCGTCTGCCGCAGCGGGATCTCGGGCGCCCACCCCAGCGCGCGCAGCGCCGACGGGTCGCCGGAGAGGAGGGGCACGTCGAGGGGACGGACGCGCGCGGGATCGACCTCCACCCGGGCGCCGGTGCCGGAGAGCTCCACCAGCAGGTCGACCAGCTCCGCCATGGAGTGCGCCTCGCCCGTCGCCACGTTGCAGGTGCCGCCCGGCGCGCCGCGGTCCAGCAGCGTGAGGTAGGCGCGGACCACGTCGCGCACGTCCAGGTAGTCGCGGCGCGCCTGCAGGTTGCCCACGCGCAGCACCGGCGGCGCCGACCCCGCGCGGATGGCCGCGAGCTGCCGCGCGAACGCCGCCAGGGCGAAGCGCGCGTCCTGGCCCGGACCGGTGTGGTTGAAGCTGCGGGCGATCACCGCGTGGAGCCCGCGCGCGTGCGCCGCCTCCAGCACCGCCATCTCCGCCGCGGCCTTGGAGGCGGCGTAGGGATTGGTCGGGTGCGGCCGGCGCGACTCGCGGATCGGCTGCTCCTCTTCGGGCACCACGCCGTAGACCTCGGCCGAGCTGACGAAGAGGAGGCGCACCCCCTCGCCCAGCGCCTCGGCCAGGCGCAGCGTGCCGGTGGCGTTCACCTCCCAGGTGGAGAGGGGATCGCGAAAGCTCTCCCCCACCGACGCCTGCGCGGCCAGGTGGTAGACGCGCTCGGGGCGCGCCTCGGCCAGCGCCGCCTCGATGGAGGCCGACGAGGTGAGCTCCATCTCCAGCCAGCGCACGCCGTCGACCCCGCCCGGCGCCGTGTGCCCCGGCTGCAGGGTGCCCCAGACCTCGCACCCGTCGGCGAGCAGCGCCCGCGCCAGGTGGCATCCGGCGAAGCCGGCCGCGCCGGTCACCAGGGCGCGCACGGGCTCAGCGGCCCAGCGTGGACGCCTGCCCGGCCGGGCGCAGGCGGTCGAGGTCCGCGTCCACCATCATCCGCACCAGCTCGATGAAGCCCACCCGCGGCTCCCACCCCAGCTCCTCGCGCACCCGCGAGGCGTCGCCCACCAGCAGGTCCACCTCGGCGGGGCGCATGAAGCGCTCGTCCTGCACCACGTAGTCGCGCCAGTCCAGCCCCAGGTGGCCGAAGGCGACCTCCACCAGCTCGCGCACGCTGTGCGTCTCGCCGGTCGACACCACGTAGTCGCGCGGCTCCTCGGCCTGCAGCATCTGCCACATGGCGCGCACGTAGTCGCCGGCGAACCCCCAGTCGCGCTGCGCGTCGAGGTTCCCCAGGCGCAGCTCCTTCTGCATCCCCAGGGAGATGCGCGCGGCCGCGTCGGTGACCTTGCGGGTGACGAACTCCAGGCCGCGCCGCGGGCTCTCGTGGTTGAAGAGGATGCCGCTCACCGCGAAGATGCCGTAGCTCTCGCGGTAGTTCACGGTGATCCAGTGGCCGTACACCTTGGCCACGCCGTAGGGGGAGCGGGGGTAGAAGGGGGTGTCCTCGCGCTGGGGGACGGCCTGCACCTTCCCGAACATCTCCGAGCTCGACGCCTGGTAGAAGCGGATGCGCGGGTTGTGCACCCGGACCGCCTCCAGCATGCGGGTGACGCCGAGCGCGGTCACGTCGCCGGTGAGGGTGGGCTGGTTCCAGCTCGTCTGCACGAAGCTCTGCGCCGCCAGGTTGTACACCTCGTCGGGGTTGCACTGCTGCAGCGCGTAGAGGAGCGAGTTCTGGTCCGTCAGGTCGCCGGGAAGGAGCTCCACCCGGTGCTGGATGTGCTCGATGCGCTCGAAGGTCACGGTGGAGCTGCGGCGCACCAGGCCGAACACCGTGTACCCCTGCTCCAGGAGGAGCTCCGCGAGGTAGCTGCCGTCCTGGCCGGTGATGCCGGTGATGAGCGCGGTCTTCATCGCGTGGAGTGATGGGGTCCGGTGCAAAGCAAAAATCCACCGGGGCGCGGGCGCCGGCGGAGGTCGGGTGCGGCGAAAAGCTATCCCCGCGCCGAAGCGCTGTCAATCAAAGGAGATACCGCGCGCGGGGTTGACCGGAGCGGCATCGGGGGATAGATTTCAAGGCTTGTCCCACCTCACGGCGCATACGAGCATCAGGAGAGTCCGATGGCATTCTGCGAGGTCTGCGGAAAGGGGCCGCGCAGCGGGAACAACGTGAGCCACGCGAACAACAAGAGCAAGCGTGTCTGGCGTCCGAACCTGCAGCCCGCGCGGATCGTGACCGACAACGGCACGCACAAGCGCGTTCGTGTCTGCACGAGCTGCCTGTCGGCCGGCAAGGTCCGCAAGGCGGGCTGAAGCCGTCCGGCGCTTCCGCATCGAGATACGACGAAGCGGCCGCACCTCCTCGCGAGGCGCGGCCGCTTTCACGTTCCGCCGTAGAGAATCCCTCACCCGACTGTAACGGCGACTGCGGGCACGCACGTAGTTCTCCCCTCCCCCACCCCTCCCCCCTCGTGGGGGAGGGGCCGGGGGTGGGGGGGTGCCGCGGCCGCACCAGCCTCCGCTTACTGGCACCGCATCCTCGTCCCCTGCGCCGAGCTCCGGGTCAGCCCAGGTATTCCGGCTCGATCACTTCCTCGCGCCCGTCCGGCTCGACCCGGTACGCCACCGCGTGCGGGCGCGACGTGACCGCGCGGACGATCTCGCCGTCGCGGAAGTGCAGCGCCACGCCGTCTTCCGCCGCTAGCGCGGGGCCGCCGTGCTCGCGCACGAAGGCGCCGAACTCGTCCGGACGCCGCCAGTCGCTGTCGTAGTGCGGGCTGAAGGCGCCGGGGAGGAGGCCCAGGCCGTTCATCAGCGGCTTGAGGTCCGGCCCGTAGCTGTCGGTGATCCCCCGCTCGAACCAGCAGAGCGCGCCCGCGCTCACCCCGCAGAAGATCGTCCCCGCCTCCAGCACCTCGGGAAGCACCCGGTCCAGCCCCTGCGCCCGCCACACCGCCAGCAGGTTCACCGTGTTCCCGCCGCCCACGTAGACCAGGTCCTGCTCGGCCAGGAACGCCGCCAGGTCGTCGACCTTGCGGCTGAAGAGCGAGAGCCAGGTGCGTTCGCAGACGGACTCGGGGAACGCCTCGCCGAAGCGGTCCACGTACCCCGCCGCGTCCCCCGCCGCCGTCGGCACGAAGCAGACGCGCGGCCGCGCCTTCCCCGTCGCCTCCAGCACGTAGCGGTCGAGGAGGGGATTGTCGGGCTCCATGGTGAACCCGCCCCCGCCCATCACGATGATCTGGCCCTTCTGCGGTGTCGTCGGCATGCGGCGCGAATGTGAAGATCAACAGTGGAATTCAGCCCATCTGCCCTCGCGAAACCCCTCTCCGACGTCATCCTGAGGCCGACCACGCCAGGGCATCGTCTCAGGAAGATCTTGCAGGCCGAAGGATCTATAACCGCGTCAGCACGCGAATCGGGTGAGGTGCACAAGCTCCCATCCCGCTTCCGCGGCTTGATCCCGAGCGCCAACTTTAGATCCTTCGGCCTGCCAGCATTTTCGCGCAACGGCAGCTCAGATGTGGCCGGCCTCAGGATGACGTCCTGGAAGGCGCGACGAACAAACTTGCAGGAAGATGCGCGGAACGAAAGGCGCCCGCGGAAGCAGGTGCGCCCGCGGGCGAGAGTCGTCCTGTCGCGGCGCGGGCTATCCCGACGCCGGCCGCGCCTCCGGACCGCGCAGGAGCTCGCGCGTGGCGGCGTGCTGGGGACGGTCGAGCACGTCGGCGGCGGGGCCGTGCTCCACCAGCGTCCCCTCGTGCAGGATGGCGACGCGGTCGGCGAAGGCCCGCGCGAAGTCCACGTCGTGGGTGGAGACGAGGAGGCCGCGCCCCTGGTCCGCCAGCTCGCGCAGCGTCTCCCCCAGCGCGCCACGCCGCGCGGGGTCGAGCGCCGAGGTGGGCTCGTCCATCAGCAGGAGCAGCGGATCCGGCGCCAGCGCGCGGGCGATCGCCACGCGCTGCGCCTCGCCGCCGGAGAGCTCGCGCGGATAGGCGTGCGCGCGGTGCGCCACCCCCAGCTCCTCCAGCAGCGCCATCGCCCCTTCCCCCGCCTTCGCCTTCGTCCACCCGAGCGCGTGCACGGGCGCGAGGGTGACGTTCTCCAGCGCCGTCAGGTGCTCGAAGAGGGCGGCCGCCTGGAAGACCATCCCCACCTTCCGCCGCAGCCCCTTCAGCCGCGACTCCTTCGGCACCGGCCCCGGGTGCAGCGCGAATCCGCCCACGTCGATGCTGCCCCCGCTGAACGGCTGCAGCGCCGCCACGCTCCGCAGCACCGTCGACTTCCCGGCGCCCGACGCGCCCATCAGCGCGCAGATCTCGCCAGCCGGCACGGCGAGGTCCACGCCGCGCAGGATCTCCTTCGCCCCGCGCGCCACGCGCAGCCCGCCGACCGCCAGCGCGCCGCTCACGCCAGGCTCCAGCGCCGCTCCAGCCGCCGCGCGAAGCGCGAGAGCGGGAGCGAGAAGGCCAGGTAGATGGCCGCGCACATGATCCCCGGCACCATCCAGCTCCCCACGTTGGTGGCGTAGATGGCGGTCTGCTTGGTCAGCTCGACCACGGTGATGACGGAGACCAGCGACGAGTCCTTCAGCAGCGCCACGAAGTCGTTCGTCATGGGTGCGAGCGCCAGCCGCAGCGCCTGGGGTCCGCGCACCAGCCGCAGGATCTGCCCCTCCGAGAGCCCCAGCGTGCGCCCCGCCTCGAGCTGCGCGCGCGGGATCGCCTCCAGCGCGGCGCGGTAGATCTCGGACTCGTAGGCGGCGTAGTTCAGCCCCAGGCCGAGGACGGCGGCCACGAAGGCCGGGAGGCGGACGACGCCGGAGAGGCCGTAGTAGATGACGAAGAGCTGCAGCAGCACCGGCGTCCCGCGCATCACCTCCACGTAGACGGTGAGGAGCGCCCGCAGCACGGGATGCCCGTACACTCGCCCGGCGGCGACGAGGATGCCGACCGACACCGCGAGCGCCATCGCCAGGCACGACAGCAGCAGGGTGATGCCGGCCGCGCGGGCGAGCGCGGGGAGGTAGGTGCGCAGCGCGCGGCCGCTCACCGGCGCGGGCGTGGCGTCGTCGCGCCGCGGCGCCTCGGCCAGCGTGCGGCGGAAGAAGCCGGCCTGCGCGTCGCTCCACACGCCCCAGCGGCGGAAGGTGCGCTCCAGCGAGCCGTCCTGCATCCGCGCGCGCAGCACCGCGTTCGCCGAGTCGCGCAGCGCCGCGTTCGCGCGGGCGAAGACGGCCACGTAGTGCCCGGTGGCGGCGGACTGCGGCTGGATGGCGAACCCGCCGAGCCGCCGCAGCGAGCGCTCGGCGATGATGTTGTCCAGCAGCACGGCGTCCACCCGGCCCGCGACCAGGTCGCTGTACGGATGGACGTCGTCGTCGTAGGAGATGGGGATGAGCCCGGAGCGCTTCTGCTCGTCGAGGAGCATCTGGTACGCCATCGTGGCCCCCAGCGTGGCCACCCGCCGCCCCGCGAGGTCCGACAGCCTGCGGTAGCGGTCGCGGTCCGCGGGACGGACGGCGAGCACCTCGTAGAACTCGTAGTAGGGGAAGGAGACCGCGTGGCGGGCGCGCAGCTCGGGCCGGTCCTCCAGCCCGCTCATGCCCACTTCGAAGTCCCCCCGCTCCACCGACTGCTCGATCGACGCCCAGGCGACCTGCACGAAGCGCGGCTCGCGCCCCAGCCCGCGCGCGATCATCTCCGCGATCTCCACGTCGAACCCGCGCACTTTCGACGGGTCCGCCGGGTCCGCCTCCACGAACGGCGCCCCGCCCTCCGCGTCGCCGCCCCATCGCAGGATGGGGCGTTGCGCGTGGGCCGGCAGAGAGATGGCGAGAAGGAGGACGAGAACGAGACGGTGGGTCATCATCCCAAGTTACGAAGCGGCCGATGCCTCTGCAAACGGCCGTCTCACGCAGAGCACACGGAGCCGCGGAGAGAAACACGGCGCGCGCGCGACGCGTATTGAGCTGCGTTCGACAACCTGTCCCACGCCCTGATTCGAGATGTACGTCCTGCTCTGGATTCTCGGCCTCTTCGCCGCCGTCGTCGCGGTCGCCGTGCTCGCCGCCGCCCGGGAGCGCCGCCGCAGCGCGCGCATGCGGGCCAGCGTGACCCTGGAGAAGATGCCCGACTGGGTGCACCAGATGCTCCGCCGGAACGCACCGGGGAGCAGCCTCGTCTTCGATGCGAACGGCCGCGAGGGGTTCCTCCAGCTCGCGCTGACCGGGCGCGAGGGCGGCTGGCGCCGCGTGGAGTTCGGTCTTCCCGACACGGACTGGTCGCACGAGAGCTTCGCCCTCGCCGCGGTGACGCTGGGCGCGGGAGCAGCCGAGTGCCACGTGGAGGAGGACCCGGGGAACACCCTCGTCCCGCGCTTCCTGCGCATCATCCTGGAGGGCGACAGCGCGAACGTGGGGGCGCGGGCGGCCGCGCTGCTCCGGTCGGCCGCGCAGATCCTGGGGTTCCGCGCGGGGCAGACCTTCACGGTGTCGGGAGGCGGGACCGACCACCCGGACTACTGGCGCACCGGCGCAGACGAGTTCGAGCGGAGATTCCCCGGCCCGCGCTGGTTCACGCGGCGGATCGCGGCGTCCATGCGCACGCGGGGCGACGAGCTCCAGCGCGAGCTGGACGCGCCGGCGCCCGCGCGCACGCGCCTCCCGCACGCGCGGCGGCGCGTACCGGCCAAGCGGAGGCCCCGCCAGTAACCGGTCTGCTTCCTGCGCAAAAGACACGGAGCCGCGGAGATCTCTCTCCGCGGCTCCGTTTCTCTGCGTGAGACGGCCGGTAGCGGTCGACGAGCTCGATCAGTGTGCGTATTGTCGGAATCGATCGGGCGGATTTACATTCGGATTCATGAGTGCCATCACCGTTTCCGACCTGCTTCACCTCAGCGTCCCCGAGCGCCTGCAGCTCGTCGAGGACCTGTGGGACAGCATCGCGGCCGAGGCGACCGCCGATCCCAGCCGCCTGCCGCTGGATGCAAGCCTCCGGCAGGAGCTGCGTCGGCGTTCCGAAGCGTATCGCAGGAACCCACACGAGGCGATCCCGCTCGACGAAGCGCTCGACGACATCGAGCGCTCCCTCGGGTGACGCACGGCCGCTACCACATCGTCATTCAGCCGATCGCCAAGGCCGAAGTGGCCGAGGCGGCGCAGTGGTACGAATCGCAGGAACGCGGTCTCGGCCGCGAGTTTCTGCGCGCATTCCGCGCCGGTACGGCCGTGCTTCGGCGCAATCCTCTCCAGTACCAGACCGTCGACGAAGAGACCCGGCGGCTCCTCCTGCGGCGCTTCCCCTACAGTGTCTTTTACGAGGTCCACGGCTCGACCGTCGTAGTCCTCGCCTGCGTTCACCAGGCCCGCGATCCCGCGCTCTGGCAGCAGCGCGTCACCCGCCGTCCTGATCCAGGCGAATAGACTTCACGAAAAGGCACAGAGCCACGGAGATCCTCTCCCGCGGCTCTGTGCCTCTGTGTGAGCTGCCGTTCGATGTCAAACGCGCGGCGCGTGGCTCGTTCCGTATCAGCAGTCGGCTGATCGACGAACCTGCGCCGGTGGAGCTCCCGATGAAAACCCAACCGATCCTCCTCCTCGCCGCCGCGGTGGTGGTCACCGTGCCCGCCCTGACGGTGGCACTCCCATCGCCGTCGCCCGTACCGACACCGCCGCAGGCGTCTTCGCTCACCGCGTTCGGCTCGCGGCAGGAGCTCCGGGCGTACCTCCAAGGCTTGGCCCGCGAAGAGGCGGAGCGGCGTGCCCGCCAGCAGGCCGCACGCGCCGGGTGCGGTACCCCCGCGGCCGCGCGAGGCCACACCGGGAGCCCCGGCGGCGTGATCGGCGGACGCGTCTCCGACGCGTACGGGAAGCCCCTGTCTGGCGCCTCGGTGTGCGTGCGCGGCACCACGGCGCGCGCGATCACCGGGCCCGGCGGCGCCTACCGCCTCGTCGTGCGCGCGGGGCAGCTCGCCGGTCCGACGGCGATGGTGGTCGCCAGCAGCGCGACGACCGAGCCAGACCAGCAGGCGGTGCGGATCACGCCCGGCGCCGTGGCCACCGTGAACCTCGTCCTCGAGCCGATGGAATTCGAGGCGGCGGAGGTGATGGCCGTGGCGGATGCCGCCCCCGCCCCAGTCATGCAGGGGAAGGCCGGCGGCGAGGCCGAATCGGTCACCAACACGCAGACGGCCGGGGTGGACGAGGGTGGCATCGTGAAGGTGCACGGTGACCACCTGGTGATGCTGCGCCGCGGACGCCTCTTCACCGTGAGCGTCGTCGGCGGCGGGCTCGCCCCGGTCTCGGCGGTGAACGCCTACGGGCCGGGGATGAATCCCTCCGGCACCTGGTACGACGAGCTGCTGGTCTCCGGCGACCGGGTGGTGGTGATCGGCTACAGCTACGAGCGCGGCGGCACCGAGGTGGGGGTGTTCGACATCGACCACGACGGTCGGCTGGGCTACCGCGGCACCTGGCACCTGCGCTCCAACGACTACTACTCGTCGCGCAACTACGCGAGCCGGCTGGTGGGGAGCACGCTGATCTTCTACACGCCGCTCGGGGTGCAGGTGGCCGAGGACGGCGGGCTGGACTGGCTCCCCGCGCTGCGCCGCTGGCACGAAGGGGTGCGCCCCGACGAGTGGCAGCCGATCGCCGCCGCGCCGCGCATCTACCGCCCCGGCCGCGCGCTGAGCGCGACGGACGGCGTCACCCTCCACACCGTCACCTCGTGCGACCTCTCGCAGCCGGAGATGACCTGCCGGGCCACCGGCGTGCTGGGCCCCTCGGGCCGCGTGTTCTACGTCTCCGAAACCTCGGTCTACGTGTGGACCAGCGACTGGCGCCGCGCGCGCGGCGAGCGCTCGCCGGCGATGGTGTATCGCCTGCCCCTCAGCGGCGCCGCCCCCGCCGCGCTCGCCACCGCGGGGAGCCCGGTGGACCAGTTCTCGTTCCTGGAGAGCGACGGCCAGCTGAACGTGGTGGTGCGCGACGACGCCGCGGGCGACGGGATGTGGCGGGCGGAGCGCTCGGCCGGCCCGGTGCGGCTGCTGCGCGTCCCCCTCGCGCGCTTCGGCGACGGCACGGGCGAGGCCCCGCGCTCCGCCTACCGTGCGCTCCCGGGCACGTTCGACGCGTACACCTTCCAGAACCGCTTCGTGGGCCGGCACCTGCTGTACGGTAACGGCAGCGGGTGGGGGATGCCGAACCAGGGGGCACGCTGGCCCGTGTACGTCGCCCCGATGGCCGGCGGACCGGTATCCGAGCTGACGCTTCCCCACGGCGTGGACCGCATCGAGGTGATGGGGAGCGACGCGGTGGTGGTGGGCACCGACGGGCACGACCTCCACTTTACCGGAATCGGCCTGGGCGCGCGGCCGTCGCTCAAGCAGCGCTACGTGAGCCGCGGGGCCAGCCAGGGGGAGCTGCGCAGCCACGGCTTCTTCTACAAGCCCGATCCGAACGGCGCGGAGGGCGGGACGCTGGGCCTCCCGGTGCGCGGCCCCGGCCGCCCCGGCTACGAGCACCTCTTCATGAGCTCGGCCGCGGTGCTCTTCCTCCGCAACGACGACGCGAGCTTCCGCCCGCTGGGCGAGCTGGAGTCGCGCCCCGATCGCGCCGAAGACGACGGATGCGTCGCGTCGTGCGTGGACTGGTACGGCAACGCGCGCCCGCTCTTCCTGCGCGGCCGCACCTTCGCGCTGCTGGGCTACGAGATCGTGGAGGGAGAGGTGCAGGACGGCCGGATGCGCGAGCTGCGCCGGGTGAGCTTCGCCCCGCGCGCCGTGCAGGCCGCACGTTGACGGTCGAGACACGCAAAGACACGGAGCCGCGGAGATCTCTCTCCGCGGCTCCGTGTTCTCTGCGTGAGACGGCCGTTGCCGTTACCGGTCGACGAGCTCGATCAGCGCGGTCTCGGCGCCGTCGCCCTTGCGGAAGCCGGTCTTCAGGATGCGGGTGTAGCCGCCCGGCCGCTCGGCGACCGAAGGCCCGATCTTGTCGAACAGCGCCACCAGCACGTCGCGGTCGTGGATCTCGCGCGCGGCCAGCCGCTTGGCGTGCAGGTCGCCCTTCTTCGCCAGCGTGATCAGCTTCTCGGCGTAGGGGCGCAGCTCCTTGGCCTTGGCCTCGGTGGTCTCGATCCGCCCGTGGCGGAAGAGGCTGGTGGCCATGTTCCGCAGCAGCGCCTGCTTGTGCTCGCTGGTGCGCCCCAGGGCGCGGCCCTTGTTGTTGTGCCTCATGGTTACAGCTCCTCGCCGGTGTCGCCGGCCCCGTTGGTCTGGCCGCCGTCGCTCTCCGAGAGCACCCAGTACAGCGTGCCGTCGTCGGACTGCTCCAGCTCCTGCCCGAAGCGCAGCCCGTGGCCGGCAAGGAACTCGCTGATCTCCTGCAGCGACTTCTTGCCGAAGTTGTCGATCGAGAGCATCTGCTGCTCGGTGCGCTGCACCAGGTCGCGCACCGTGTGGATGTTCTCCTTCTGCAGCGAGTTGCGGCTGCGCACGGAGAGCTCCGTCAGGTCCTCGATGGGGCGGTTGAGCAGCTCCTGCAGCCGCGGCGGCACGGGGGCGCGCCCCACCGGCACCGCGGCGCCGGTGCCGCCCGCCTCGCCCCAGGTGCGGTCCTGCCGCCACTCGGGGGTGGCGCCGGCCAGGTAGGCCATGTGCTCGATGGCCAGCCGCGCCGCGTACTGCACCGCGGTGCGCACGTCCACCGCGCCGTTGGTCTCCACCTCCAGCACCAGCCGGTCGAAGTCGGTGCGCTGCCCCACGCGCGTGTCCTCGACCACGAAGTTGGCGCGGGTCACCGGGTTGTACACGGCGTCCACGCGCACCAGGTCGGCCGGCATCCCGCGCGGGATGGGGTGCGCCTCGGCGAGCACGAAGCCGCGGCCCTTGTTCACGTAGAGCTCGATCCGCAGGTCGCGGTCTTCGGTGAGCTCCAGGATGTGGTGGTCGGGGTTCACCACCTCGACCGAGGGGTGCCCGGTGATGTTGCGCGCGGTCACCGGCCCGGCCTGGCGCGCGCGCAGCTCGAGCACCGCCTCGTCGGCGTCCTCGGCCATGCGCAGCACCAGCGTCTTCAGGTTGCGGATCACCTGGTGCACGTCCTCGACCACGCCCGCGATCGTCTGGTGCTCGTGCAGCACGCCGTCGGTGCGGAACGCCCACACCGCCGCGCCGCGCAGGCTCGACAGCAGGATCCGCCGCATGGTGTTGCCGAGCGTGTGGCCGAAGCCGCGCTCCAGCGGGCGCAGCACGATCTGCCCCGAGCGCGGCTGCTCGGGCAGGTTCGGCATCTGCAGGCCGGTAAGATCGAGTTCCACTCTATCCCTCCGTGTGAGGAAGAAAGCCGAAAGGACCCGCGCGGCGCGCCCCGCGAAAGGGACGGCCGCGCCGGGCCCGCTTCCGGCCCCGAATTACTTGCTGTAGAGCTCGACGATGAGCTGCTCCTGCACCGCCAGCGGAATGTCGGCACGCCCGGGGCGCGACACCATGCGGCCCGTGCGGCTCCCCTCGTCGACGGCCAGCCAGCTCACCGCCACCGGCCGGCTCTTCACGGCCAGCGCCGCGGCGACGGGCAGGATGTCCTTGCTCTTGGGCGCGATGCGCACCTCGTCGCCCGGGCTCACCTGGGCGCTGGGAACGTCGAGCTTGTGCCCGTTCACCTGCACGTGCCCGTGCTTGATGATCTGGCGCGCCTCCTTGCGGCTGGCGCCGAAGCCCATCCGGTACACCACGTTGTCGAGCCGGCTCTCCAGGGCCACCAGCAGGTTCTCGCCGGTGACGCCGGTCTGGTGCGCGGCCTTCTCGAACAGGTTGCGGAACGGCTTCTCGGCCACGCCGTAGATGCGCTTCACCTTCTGCTTCTCGCGCAGCTGGTGGGCGTACTCGCTGGCCTTCTTGCGGCGGCCGCCCCCGCTCTGGCCGTGCTGGCCGGGGGCGTACGGGCGGCGCTCCACGGGGCACTTCTCCGTGAAGCACTTGAGCCCCTTCAGGAACAGCTTCTGCCCCTCGCGGCGGCAGAGCCTGCAGACGGGTCCGGTGTAGCGGGCCATTCGGTCTCAACCGTTTCGGTAGATGGTCTCTTTGCGGCTTCGTCCCCCCGACGGTCGCGAGGGTTTACGCCTGGAACTGCGAGTGCCTAGTGCCTAGTCCCTAGTCCCTAGGAATTGATTTGATTCCTTGGCACTTGGCACTAGGCACTTGGCACTTCTGTGCTTACACCCGGCGCTTCTTCGGCGGCCGGCAGCCGTTGTGCGGGATCGGCGTCACGTCGCGGATGGAGCGGATGTTCAGCCCCGCGGCGGCGAGCGCCTGGATCGCCGACTCGCGCCCGCTGCCGGGGCCCTGCACGCGCACGTGCACGCGCTTCACCCCCAGCGCCAGCGCCTCCTTGGCGGCCTGCTCGGCGGCCACGGTGGCCGCGAACGGCGTGCTCTTCTTGCTCCCCTTGAAGCCGGCCTTGCCGGCGCTCCCCCACACCACCCCGTTCCCCGCCATGTCGGCGATGGTCACCAGGGTGTTGTTGAAGGTCGCCTTGATGTGGGCGACCCCTTCGCTGTCCACGTGGCGCTTGGTCTTCGGGCGCCCCGCGGCCTTGGGCTTGGCCATCTTGCGTCTTGCTCCTGCTCTGGGTGGTGCGCGGCCTACCGCGCGTCAGGTTCTGCCTCCCGCCACGAACGGCGGGCGTGATCATCGGGGCGGACGAAAGGCGCCCGCCCCGACCAGGGGGCCGCGCACGGAGGAAGCCTCCGCGGCGGCTTACTTCTTCCCGGGCTTCTTCTTCCCGGCGATGGCGCGGCGCGGGCCCTTCTTGGTGCGGGCGTTGGTGTGCGTCCGCTGCCCGCGCACCGGCAGCCCGCGGCGGTGCCGCAGCCCGCGGTACGAGCCGATGTCCATCAGGCGCTTGATGTTGCGCGCGATCTCGCTGCGCAGGACGCCCTCCACGCGCACGCTCGCGTCGATGATGCGGCGCAGCTTGTTGACGTCCTCGTCCGAGAGCTTGTTCACGCGCTCGTCCGGGTTCACCCCGGCCTCTTCGAGGATCCTGCGCGCCGTGGGGCGGCCGATCCCGAAGATGTAGGTCAGGCCGATCTCGATCCGCTTCTCGCGGGGGAGGTCGACGCCGGCAATGCGGGCCATCCGTTGTGCTCCTTCAGCCTTGGGACTTTACGGCGCCGATCAACCCTGGCGCTGCTTGTGGCGCGGGTTCTTCTTGCAGATGATGCGGATCACCCCCCGGCGACGCACCACCTTGCAGTGCTCGCAGATCGGCTTCACGCTCGCGCGGACCTTCATCGTCGCCTCTCTATCTCCGTGGAAAACCGAAGCCTGGAAACTTAACGCTAATGGCAGACTTACGCAACCCTGGGGCGGCTTCGCCGCGAGTACGCGGAGGAACGGAGAGACGCGGAGCAGTTCTCTCTGTTTCCTCTGCGTCTCTGCGTGAAACGGCCGTAGCTGAGCCGACCAGCGAGGGAATCAGCTCCCGTCCGTGAGGATGCGGGGGCCGTTCGCGGTCACCGCCACGGTGTGCTCGAAGTGGGCGGAGATCTTCCGATCCGCCGTCACCACGGTCCAGCGGTCGGGGAGGGTGCGCACCCCCGCCACCCCCAGGTTGAACATGGGCTCGATGGCCAGCACGAGGCCCTCCACCAGCTTGAGCCCCTTCCCCGCCTTGCCGTAGTTGGGCACCTGCGGCTCCTCGTGCGGCTTGCGCCCCACGCCGTGGCCCACGAGCTCGCGGACCACGCCGTAGCCGGCCTCGTCCGCCACCCCCTGGATGGCCGCGCCCAGGTCGCCCAGCCGCTGCCCGGGGCGCGCCTCGGCGATCCCGCGGTGCAGCGCGGCCTCGGTCTTCTCCAAGAGCGCCGCGATCTCGGGCTCCACCTGGCCCACGGGGTAGGTGTTGGCCGCGTCGGCGTAGTAGCCGTCGAGCTTCACCCCGCAGTCGATGCTCACCACGTCGCCCTCGGCGAGCTTGCGGCGGTGCGAAGGGATGCCGTGCACCACCTCGTGGTTCACGCTGGTGCAGAGGGTGGCCGGGAAGCCGTAGAGCCCCTTGAAGGCCGGCTCCGCCCCCTCGTGCGAGCGGATGAACTCCTCCGCGAAGCGGTCGAGGTCGGCGGTGGTCACGCCCGGCGCCACGCGCTCCGGCACCGCGCGGTAGAGCGCGGCCAGGATGCGCCCGGCGCGGGCGATCGCCTCGATCTCGTCGGCCCCGTAGAAGTGGATCACCGCCCCACGAGGGTCAGGAGCTCCGCCTGCACCGCCTCGATCGCCCGCGTGCCGTCCACGCTGTGCACCGGCACCCCGGCGGCGCGGTAGTGCTCCACCAGCGGCGCCGTGCTCTTGCGGTACACCTCCAGCCGCGTGCGCACCGTCTCCTCCACGTCGTCGGGGCGGATCACGCAGCGCGCGGCGATCTCGGCCGGCGGCGGGTTGTGCTCCACGTGGTAGACCAGCCCCGTCTCCGGGTCGGTGCGCCGCCCCCCCATCCGCCGCACGATGGCGTCGTCGTCGACCTCCAGGTAGAGCACGGCGTCGATCTTCCGCCCGATCTCGGCCAGCATCGCGTCGAGCGACGCGGCCTGCGCGGCGTTGCGGGGGTAGCCGTCGAAGATCGCGCCGCCCTGCGCGTCGGCCTGCGAGAGCCGCTCGCGCACCATCCCCAGGATCACGTCGTCGGGGACCAGGGCGCCGGCGTCCATGTAGCCCTTCGCCTCGCGGCCCAGCGCGGTGCCCTCGCGCACCGCGTCGCGCAGCATGTCGCCGGTGGCGATCTTCGGCACGCCCAAGGCCGTGGCGAGCAGCGCGCCCTGGGTGCCCTTGCCGGCCCCCGGGGCGCCGAGGAGAATCAGGTCCACGTCGAAACCTCGAAAAGAAGTGCCTAGTGCCTAGTCCCTAGTGCCTAGTGCCCAGTGCCGAGGAATGAACCCTGACACTGGGCACTTGGCACCAGGCACTAGGCACTGCCGTTTAGATATACCGCTGCTGGCGGCCGCGGAACTTCACCCGGCCCTTCTTCATGAAGCCGTCGTAGCGGCGCAGCAGCAGGTGCTGCTGCATCTGCTGCACGGTGTCGAGCGCCACGCCCACGCAGATCAGCAGGCCGGTGCCGCCCAGCACCCGGTTCAGCGAGGTCACCCCGAACGCGCGCTCCATCATGGTGGGGACGATGGCGATCGCCGCCAGGAAGATGGCGCCCGGGAGCGAGATGCGGCTCATCACCCGGTCCACGTACTCGGCCGTGCGCGCGCCGGGCTTCACCCCGGGGACGAAGGCCCCCTGCTTCTTCAGGTTCTCGGCGATGTCCACCGGGTTGTAGATGATCGCCGTGTAGAAGTAGGTGAAGAAGATGATCAGCAGCGTGAACAGGATGTAGTACGGCAGCGTGTAGACCTGGAAGAAGTCCGACACCGCCTTCACGCGGTCGCTGCGGAAGAAGGTGGCCGCCGTGGCGGGCACGATCATGATCGACTGCGCGAAGATGATCGGCATCACCCCCGCCATGTTCATGCGCAGCGGGATGAAGCTCTTCTGCCCCTGCCGGATGCGCCCGCGCCCCATCACCTTCTGCGGGATCTGCACCGGGATCTTCCGCATGGCCATGGTGATGGCCACCGTCCCCGCGATCACCGCGGTGATCCCCACCAGGAGCACGATCAGCCCGGCCGGGCTGATGTCGCCGCTGGCGACCTGCCGGCCGGTGATCAGGAGCCCCGGGACCAGCCCCTCGAGGATCGAGAAGAAGATCATCAGGCTCATCCCGTTGCCGATGCCGCGCTCGGTGATCTGCTCCCCCAGCCACATGATGAACACCGCGCCCGAGGTGAGCGCCAGGATCATCATCGCGCGGAAGCCCCACCCCGGGTTGGTGACCGCCCCCGGCACCTGCGTCTCCAGGAACATCGCGTAGGCGTACCCCTGGAACATCGACAGCAGCACGGTGGCGTAGCGCGTGTACTGCGTGAGCTTCTTCCGCCCCTCCTCGCCCTCCTTCTGCATCTTCTCGATGCTCGGGACGACGGTGGCCAGGAGCTGGAACATGATGCTGGCGGAGATGTAGGGCATGATCCCCAGGGCGAACACCGTCGCCTTGGAGAGACCCCCGCCCACGAACATGTCGTAGATCCCGAACGCGGTGTTCGACAGCGTTCCCGCGTACTCGCGCAGGGCGTTCACGTCGATCCACGGAGCGGTGACGTGCGCGCCGACCCGGTAGACGAACAGGCACAGGAGCGTGAAGAGGATCTTCTCCTTCAGCTCCGGGATGCGGAACAGGTTCGTGACGGGGTTCGCCATGGTCAGCCGATCTCCTGCACCGAGCCGCCGAGCCCCTCGATCTTCTCGCGGGCCGTCTTGCTGAAGCGGTGCGCGCTCACGTTCACCTTGCGGGTGAGGTCGCCGGTGCCCAGCACCTTCACCGGGCGCCGCGCGTGCCCGATCAGGCCGTGCGCCTTGAGCGTCTCGGGGGTCACGTCGCCGTCGGCGAGCGCCTCGAGCTGCCAGAGGTTCACCACCTGATACTCCGTGCGGTCGAGCGGGGTGAAGCCCCGCTTGGGGAGCCGCCGGTGCAGCGGCATCTGGCCGCCCTCGAAGTGCGGCTTGCCGCCGCCCGGGCCGCTGTGGCCCGCGCGCGCCTTGGAGCCCTTGTGCCCCTTCCCCGCCGTCTTCCCCTGCCCCGAGCCGGGGCCGCGCCCCAGCCGCTTGGTGTCGCGGTGCGACCCCTCGGGGCGGCGCAGGTTGCTCAGATCAGCCATTCTCCACCTGCCCTTCGATCCCCTCCACCTTCACCAAGTGGCGGACCTGGAAAACCATCCCGCGGATGGCGTCGTTGTCTTCCTGCACCACCGACCGCTGGTGCTTGAGCCCCAGCGCCTGCAGGGTGCGCCGGTGCTTCTCGGGCGCGCCCACGCCGCTCTTGGTCTGGGTGATCCTGATCTTAGCCACGGGCACCTCCCAGCGCCTCCACCGGCACGCCGCGCTCGGCGGCCAGCTGCTCGCGCGTGGTCAGGCTGGTGAGCCCGTCCATGGTGGCCAGCACCATGTTGAACGGGTTGTTGGAGCCCAGGCTCTTGGTGAGGATGTCGTGCACCCCCACGCACTCCAGCACCGCGCGCACCGCGCCGCCGGCGATCACGCCGGTGCCCGGGGCCGCGGGGCGCAGCAGCACCCGGCCGGCGCCGCTCTCGCCGATCACGTCGTGCGGCAGGGTGCCGTTGCGGATCGGCACGCGCACCATGGCGCGGCGGGCCTGCTCCAGCGCCTTGCGCACGGCCTCGGAGACCTCGTTAGCCTTGCCGGTGCCGATCCCCACCTTCCCCGCCTGGTCGCCCACGGCCACCAGCGCGGTGAAGGAGAACCGCCGGCCGCCCTTCACCACCTTGGCCACGCGGTTGATGTGAACGACGTTCTCCTTCAGGTCGCTCCCCTGGCGCTCGTCGCGCCCGCGGCCGCCGCGCTCGCCGCCGCGGCCTCGGCCGCCGCGACCCTCGCGGCCCTCGCCGCCGCCGCCGCCCTCGCCGCCGCCGCCCGGACCGCCGCCGCGCCCACGGCCGCGCCCGCCCCCGGGCCCGCCGCCGAAGCCGCCGCCGCCGCCACGACCGCGGCCGCCCGCGCCGCCGCCTCTGCTCTCAGCCATCGTCTCTCTCCTCAGAAGTCGAGGCCGCCCTCGCGGGCACCCTCGGCGAAGGCCTTCACGCGGCCGTGGTAGAGGTAGCCGCCGCGGTCGAAGACGACCTTGTCGACGCCGGCGGCCTTCGCCTTTTCGGCCAGGGCCTTCCCCAGCTCGCGGCTGGCGTCGGTCTTGTTCAGCTCGCCCCGCTTCGCGCGCAGGTCGGGGGCGTTCGTCGAAAGCCCCACGAGGGTGCGCCCCGCCACGTCGTCGATCACCTGGCCCTCCAGGTGGTTGATCGAGCGGTGCACCACCAGCCGCGGGCGCTCCGCGGTGCCGTGGACCTTGCCGCGCACCCGGCGGTGCCGGCGGAGGCGCTTGTCCTCGCGCGTCTTGGTCCGGATCCGTGCTCTCGCCATCTCTCTCGTTCCTCGTTGACTATGCGATGATCAGCCGGGGCGGAAGGGGCGGCTTACTTGCCGCCCGCCTTCCCCGCCTTCCGGCGGATCACCTCGCCCTGGTACTTCACGCCCTTCCCCTTGTACGGCTCGGGCGGGCGCAGCGACCGGATCTCGGCCGCGACCTGTCCCACCACCTCCTTGTCGGTCCCGGAGACCTCCACGGTGGTGGGGTTCACGGCGCGGAGGGTGATCCCCTCGGGCGCCTTGTAGTCGATCGGGTGCGAGTACCCCAGCGCGAGCGTCAGCCCGAAGGGCTTGGTCTCGGCGCGGTAGCCCACGCCCACGATCTCCAGCGTCCTGGTGAAGCCGGTGGTGACGCCCTCCACCATGTTGGCCACCAGCGTGCGGCTGAGGCCGTGCAGCGAGCGGTGCTCCGGCTGGTCGCTCGGCCGCTCCACCACGATCTGCCCGTCCTCGCGGCGCACGATCACGTCCTTGTGCAGCTTGCGGCTGAGTGTGCCCCTGGGCCCCTTCACCCGCACGTCCTGGCCCTCGAGGGTGACCTCGACGCCGGCCGGGATGGCGATGGGGCGCTTTCCGATGCGCGACATTGGTTTCGTCCTCCTTACCAGACGATGGCGAGCAGCTCGCCGCCCACCTTGGCCGCGCGGGCCTCGCGGTCGGTCATCACGCCGCGCGAGGTGCTGAGCAGCGCCATCCCCAGCCCGTTGCGCACGCGCGGGATCTCCTCGACCGCCACGTACTGGCGCAGGCCGGGCTTGGACACGCGGCGGAGCTCGCGGATCACGGGCTTGTCCTGGAAATACTTCAGGTACAGGCGCAGCACCGGGTGCGGCCCGTCTTCCAGGAGCTTGTAGTCGTGGATGTAGTGGTTCTGCTTGAGCAGGCGGGCGACCTCCACCTTCAGCCTGCTGGTCGGCATGTCGACCCGCCGGTGGCGCGCGAGCTGCGCGTTGCGGATGCGGGTGAGCATGTCGGCGATCGGATCCGTCACCATGCCGGGGTTCTCCTAGAGTATCCGGCGAGCGAGCGCCGGACTTTCAGGAAGTAGTGTGATTGTCAACGGAAAAGTCCCTACTGCCTAGTGCCTAGTGCCCAGGAACTGATTCCTTGGCACTTGGCACTTGGCACTTGGCACTTTCCCCTACCAGCTCGCCTTGCGCACCCCGGGGATCTCCCCGTTCAGCGCCATCTGCCGGAAGCAGATGCGGCAGAGCCCGAACTTGCGCATGAAGGCGCGCGGGCGGCCGCAGCGGTTGCAGCGGTTGTGCGTCCGCACCGCGAACTTCGGCTTGCGCTTGCTCTTCTCGATCAGGGCCTTGCGTGCCATGACTGATAACCTGGTTCTCGTTCGTACCGACGCCGACTGGGAAGTGCCTAGTCCCTAGTGCCTAGTGCCCAGTGGTTCTCGCCGAGTTCCAAGTCCCGGTGCTGTTCCTAGGCACTAGGCACTTGGCACTTGGCACTTCTGTTTCTTACGCCGCCACCTGCACCGGGCTCTCGCCGCGGAAAGGCATGCCGAGCTCGCGAAGGAGCGCCAGCGCCTCGTCGTCGCGGGTGGTCGTGGTCACGAAGGTGATGTCCATCCCGTGGATCTTCTCGACCTTGTCGTAGTCGATCTCGGGGAAGATGAGCTGCTCCTTCACCCCCATGGTGTAGTTCCCGCGGCCGTCGAACGAGCGCGTGGGCACCCCGCGGAAGTCGCGGATGCGCGGCATCGCCACGTTCACCAGGCGGTCCAGGAACTCCCACATCCGGTCGCGCCGCAGCGTCACCGTGACGCCCACCGGCACGCCCTCGCGCAGGCCGAAGTTCGAGATCGCCTTCTTGGCCTTGGTCACCACCGCCTTCTGGCCGGTGATGGCGCCGATCTCGGCGACCACCTTCTCCAGCAGCTTGGGGTTCTTCGACGCCTCGCCGAGCCCCACGTTGATCGTGATCTTCGCCAGCCGCGGCACCCGCATGGGGGTGCCGAACCCGAACTGCTCCTGCAGCTTGCCGCGGACCGTGTCCTCGTAGAAGCGCTGCAGCCGGGGCCGCTCCGCGCCCTTCTCGTGTGCCATCTCTCGTCTCCGTTCCGTATCCCCCGCGCGGCCTGCGCAGGCCCGGGGGGGCGGTCACGCCGTGGTTCGTCTGCTCCGCCCCGCGAAATCGGGGCGAAGGGGTTGGTACACCGCTCAGGCGCGCGGGATCGCCTGGCCGCTCTTCACCGCGATCCGCTCGCGCTTCCCGTCGGCGCCGAGCGCCGAGCGCACGCGGGTGGGCTCGCCGCTCTTCGGGTCCAGCAGCATCACGTTGCTGGCGTGGATCGGCGCCTCGAACTCCACGATCCCGCCCTGGGGGACGGCCGCGGTGGGCTTGCGGTGGCGCTTGCGCACGTTCACCCCCTGCACCACCACGCGGCCCTTGTCGCGCTCCACGCGGAGCACGGTGCCCTCGGTCCCCTTGTAGTTGCCGCTGATCACCTTCACGCGGTCGCCCTTGCGGATGCTCAGCTTGGCCATCAGATCACCTCGGGGGCCAGGGAGACGATCTTCATGTAGCGCTTCTCGCGCAGCTCGCGGGCGACGGGCCCGAAGATGCGCGTGGCGCGGGGCTCGCCCGCGTCGTTGATGATGACGGCGGCGTTCTCGTCGAACTTGATGTAGCTGCCGTCCTTGCGCCGAACCTCCTTGGTGGTGCGCACCACCACCGCCTTGGCCACGTCGCCCTTCTTCACGGTGCCGTCCGGCAGCGCGTCCTTCACCGCCACGATCACCGTGTCGCCCACCGAGGCGTAGCGGCGCTTGCTCCCGCCCAGCACCCGGATCACCAGCGCCTTCTTGGCGCCCGAGTTGTCCGCGATGCGGACCATCGATTCCTGCTGCAGCATCGGTCTGCTCCGTTATCTCCAGGGGTCCCGGCCGACGCCCCCGCGCATACCGCGGGGGCCGGACGGGAACGCCGCCGTGGTCAGCGCGCGCGCTCCACCAGCTCCGAAACGCGCCAGCGCTTGAGCTTGCTGAGCGGACGGGTCTCGGTGATCCGCACCACGTCGCCGGTGTGGAACTCGTTGTTCTCGTCGTGGGCGTGGTACTTCTTGCTGCGCGTCACCTGCTTGCCGTACAGCGGGTGGGCGTAGCGGCGCTCCACACGCACCACCACGGTCTTGTTCATCTTGTCCGACACCACGGTGCCCACGCGCGTCTTGCGGCGCGCGCGCTCTTCCGCGCTCTCGGGGGTGTTCACGGCGTTCTCGGCGCTCATCGGCGGCTCCCCTGGTTCTGCAGCTCGCGCTCGCGCAGCACCGTCTTCAGGCGCGAGATGTCGTGCCGCAAGTTGCGCAGCAGCATCGGGTTCTCGAGCTGCTGCGTGGCCGAGCGGAAGCGCAGCCTGAAGCGCTCCTCCTGGAGCTGCTCGATGCGGTCGCGGATCTCGTCGTCGGTCATGTCG
>JBJMPM010000113.1:0-4318 GCA_045803205.1 Longimicrobiaceae bacterium | reverse complement strand
CCCCCCCCCCCCCCCCACTTCCGCACTCGTCGTTGAGGGGGCTGGCGAAAACGCCGCGTTCCCTTATCTTCACGGGCCGCGTGGTGCGGCGCGGAGAACCATCCGCGCCGCACTTCGCGTGAAACCGTTCCGTGTCGTGCGCCCCTCCTCCGGGGGACGCACCGGTCTTTCGCATTTCCGTAACCGTCCATGGCACCCATCGCGTACCTGGCCCCCCTCCTGGGGATCGCCGCACTGGTGTACACCCTCTGGCGCTCGAGGTGGGTCGTCCGGCAGGACGCCGGCAACGAGACCATGCGCGAGATCGCCGGCCATATCGCCGACGGCGCGCTGGCCTTCCTCAAGGCCGAGTACCGGGTACTCGCCGTCTTCGCGGCGATCGCCAGCCTGGGGCTGGCCTTCCTCGGCATCACCGACAAGAACTCGAGCCCGCTGATCGTGGTCACCTTCCTGATCGGCGCGCTCTTCTCCGTGTGCGCGGGCTACATCGGGATGCGCATCGCCACCAAGGCGAACGTGCGCACCGCCCACGCGGCCCGCACCAGCCTCACCCAGGCGCTCGGCGTCTCCTTCGCCGGCGGCTCGGTGATGGGGATGGGGGTGGCGGGGCTCGCCGTGCTGGGGCTCGGCGGGCTGTTCATCGCCCTCTACTACGTGTTCGTGAACGGCGGCGACGCCACCGGCCCGGAGATGCGCCGCGCGCTGGAGGTGCTCACCGGCTTCTCGCTGGGCGCCGAGAGCATCGCGCTCTTCGCCCGCGTGGGCGGCGGCATCTACACCAAGGCGGCCGACGTGGGCGCCGACCTGGTGGGGAAGGTGGAGGCGGGGATCCCCGAGGACGACCCGCGCAACCCCGCCACCATCGCCGACAACGTGGGCGACAACGTGGGCGACGTGGCAGGGATGGGCGCCGACCTCTTCGGCAGCTACGTGGCGACGATCCTGGCCACGATGGTGCTGGGGCGCGAGGTGTACGCCCCGAACGACCAGCTGGGCGGCCTCGCCCCCATCCTGCTGCCGATGGTGATCGCCGGACTGGGGATCGTGTTCTCGCTGGTCGGCATCTTCATGGTGCGGGTGAAGAACGACGACGACGACGTGCAGAAGGCGCTGAACCTGGGCAACTGGGCTTCCATCCTCCTCACCGGCATCGTCTCCTTCGTCGTGATCCGCGGCCTTCCGTTCCTCGGAATCCCCGGCGTGCTGCCGGACACGGTGATGCGCATCGGCGGGGTGACGTTCACCTCGGCAGGCGTGTTCGTCGCCGTCGCCATCGGGCTGGTGGTGGGCGCGCTGATGAGCCTGATCACCGAGTACTACACCGCCATGGGGCGGCGCCCGGTGCTCTCCATCGTGCGCGGCTCCTCCACCGGGCACGCCACCAACGTGATCGGCGGGCTGGCGGTGGGGATGGAGTCGACCGCGGCGCCCATCCTGGTGCTGGCGGCGGGGATCATCGGCAGCTACGAGGCCGCCGGGCTCTACGGCGTGGCCATCGCCGCGGCCGGGATGATGGCCACCACGGCCATGCAGCTCGCCATCGACGCCTTCGGCCCCATCGCCGACAACGCGGGCGGGATCGCGGAGATGAGCGCGCTGCCGAAGGAGGTGCGCCAGCGCACCGACGTGCTCGACGCCGTCGGCAACACCACGGCGGCTACGGGGAAGGGCTTCGCCATCGCCTCGGCGGCGCTCACCTCGCTGGCGCTCTTCGCGGCGTTCATGGGCACGGCCAACATCGAGCACATCGACATCTCCAACGCGCGGGTGCTGGGCGGGCTCTTCGTGGGGGCGATGATCCCCTTCATCTTCTCCTCGCTCGCCATCAGCGCCGTGGGGCGCGCAGCCATGGCCATGGTGCAGGAGGTCCGCAGGCAGTTCCGCGAGATCCCGGGGATCATGGAGGGGACGGGGAAGCCGGAGTACGAGCGCTGCGTGGCGATCAGCACCCAGGCGGCCATCCGCGAGATGATCGCGCCGGGCGCCATCGCGCTGCTCGCGCCGGTGATCGTGGGCTTCACCATGGGGCCCGAGGTGCTGGGCGGGATGCTGGCGGGGGTCACGGTGTCGGGGGTGCTGATGGCGATGTTCCAGTCCAACGCCGGCGGCGCCTGGGACAACGCCAAGAAGAGCTTCGAGAAGGGGGTGGAGATCGAGGGGCAGACGGTGTTCAAGGGCTCGGACGCGCACAAGGCGGCCGTGACCGGCGACACCGTGGGCGACCCCTTCAAGGACACCTCGGGCCCGTCGATGAACATCCTGATCAAGCTGATGTCCATCGTCTCGCTGGTGATCGCGCCGCACATCGCGGTGGACCGGGCCGAGCCGGTGGCGGCGGCGCCCGTGCCGGCGGCGGTGGTGGCGCAGCAGGCGGCCCCCGCGCCCGTCACCCTGGCGGCGGCGATCGTCACCCGCTGAACGGCAACAGAACGTCTCACGCAGAGACGCGGAGGAACTGAGAGATCGCAGAGGTCTCTCGGTTCCTCCGCGTTTTTGCGTGATGCCTTGCGGTTTTTTACGATCATCATAATTTCGACGGACCGGAATCGTTCCAGAAAGTGGTACAACTTTGGACACGAAGACCCCACCTCAGCCGAGCCTTCTCCAGGCGAGCCTCGCCTCACCGGCGATGGCGCGGCTCCTCCTGCACTTCGTCACCCATCCCGACGACCCCGTGCACGTGCGGGAGCTGCGCCGGCTGACGGGGCTCGGGATGGGATCGCTCCAGGCGGAGCTCCGGCGCCTGGTGCGGCTGGAGCTGCTCTCCACCGCCCGCGACCGGAACCGGGTGATGTACCGGCTGGAGTTCGGGCATCCCCGCTGGCGTGCGTTCCGGAACGTGCTGGCGACGACGGCCCAGCCGGTGGAGCTGCTGCGTGCCGCGTTCGCCGGCGTCGAGGGCGTCGAGGCGGCCTTCATCTTCGGGTCCGAGGCCAAGGGCGAGACGCGCGACGACAGCGACATCGACCTGTTCATCATCGGCCGCGACGACGTGCACCACGCCGCAAGCCAGGCGCTCACCGAGATCGAGCTCCTGCTGCAGCGCGAGATCGACGTGATCCTCTACACGCCCGAGCGCGTACAGGCGCGCGCGGCCCGTCCCTCCGAGTTCGTCCGCCGGGTGATGCGCGAGCCGAAGCTCTGGGTCGCCGGTGAGAACGCGGCTCTCGAACCGCTGCGGGCCGCGGCATGACGAAGGCGATCCAGAACCTGATCGAGAATCGCTACATCGAGGAGGATCCCGCGGCCGACGCGGAGATCGCGAGCCGCTGGCGGGCAGCGGTGATCTCGTACGACGATTCTCGCCGTGGCCTGTCGCCCGCCTCGCAGGTGACCCTGGCCTACCAGGGTGCGCTGCAGGGCGCGATCGCCGTGGTGCGCGCGGCTGGCTACCGGTTGAGGAGCTCCGCCGGCGGGCACCATTATCTCACCTTCGCGACCGTGGCGGCGCTGGAGCATCCCGTCCTTTCACCGCTCGCGCGCGGCATGAGCGACCGTCGCCGTGAGCGCCACGATTCGGTGTACCACTGGAACCAGGAGCCGGGGGAAGAGCGGGCGACCCACCTGGACGCGGTACACGTCGATTCCTCGGCGCGTCAGTTCCTCACGGCCGCTCACGCGTGGCGTTGCGCCGCGCGTCCGTCCCTCGCTACCCAGCTCGAGCCGCCACCGCAGGGGTGAGACTGCAGCAAAATTACGTAGCAGTTTTCGTTCGCCAAAAAAACTATTTGGACGGCGTGCGTGCACCTGTTTACATTGCTGAATCCCTGCACAAGTCGGCTCGATCACGCGGCCCCGGCCTCCCGGCCCGGGCTCGGCGCGGAGTCTCCCCCATGGCCGCCAAGTCGGTGCTCATCGTCGACGACGACCTGGACCAGCACGTGCTCGCCGCCATGTACCTGGGGCACGCGGGCTACGACGTGCTGCACGCCAACGACGGGCGGGAGGGATTCGAGGCCGCCCGCGACCGGCGCCCCTCGCTCATCCTGATGGACATGCGCATGCCGGCCGTCGACGGGCAGGAGGCCTTCCGCCTGCTGCGCGGCGACGAGCGGACGCGCGACATCCCCGTGGTGGCGGTCACGGCGGACGTGGCCGCGTGGCCGGAGTCGCGGTCGCTGCGCGAGGGCTTCGCGGGGCACGTCTCCAAGCCGTGCGACCTGTCGCGCATCCGCGAGGTGGTGGCGCGCATCATCGGCCCCGCCGACGCGCCGCCCCGCCCCGCTCCCGCCTTCGTCGCGGCCGCCCTGATGGTGTAGAACGGCGATCTCACGCAGAGACGCGGAGACGCAGAGAGAGCCGCCGTGCCAAGCCGCCG
>JBJMPM010000073.1:0-18561 GCA_045803205.1 Longimicrobiaceae bacterium | reverse complement strand
GGAATGCGCAGGAGCCCGCCGCGGAAGCCCGCACCATCGACGCGTCCACGCCGGCGCTCGTCGATGCCTAGCTTTTCCTGCATGGATGAACGAGTGAACGTGAGGCCGTGGCTTCCGCGCGAGCTTCCGCAGCCGGCTCCGGCGTGGCCGCAATCAGATCCTCACGGCCCTGCCGCCATCGGAGTGGAGGCTGATTCCATGTGGCCGGGCCTCAGGATGACACCCAGGAGTGTCTGAAGAACGGGTTGAGCAACACCCTCTCATACCCAATCCGCCTGAACACCTGGTGTTGAACGCACCTTAAACAAACGACGTCATCCTGAGGCCGTCCATGCTGTAACCATCGTCTGCGGAATAACTTTGCAGGCCGAAGGATCTATAACCGCGTCAGCACGTGAGTCGGTGAGATGCGCCAACGCTATCCCCGGATTTGGTATCAGGAGGACGTCTTGGCGGGAGTTTCGTGAGGTTTATGATCTTCTGGACAGGTAGCTTCTTTGCCGACTTCCGCGTGTTCGGCGTGACACGTTGGGGATATTGTTAGAATTCCTTGCTATTCTTGCGCCGGATCGATTATCGTTGGGGCATGCGGAAGATCAACACGCGCCAGTTCCACCGCGGCACGCGCTCCACGCCGCGCGAGATCAACCGGAAGATCGTGCTGAACCTGGTGCGCGAGCGCCAGCCGATCTCGCGGGCGGACCTTGCGCGGCAGATGGAGGTGGGGCGGGGGATGATCACGCAGCTCGTCGACGAGCTCATCGCCGACGACGTGATCGCCGAGGGCGCCACCGCCAACGCGCCGCGCGGCCGCAAGCCGCGCCTCCTGTACGTCCGCACCCGCGACCGCTACTGCATCGCGGTCGACGTGCGCTTCAGCCACACCCAGGTGGCGCTCACCGACCTCGACGGCCGCCACCTGGCGCTGGAGACGCTGGACACGCGCCTCGACCCCGACGCGCTGGTGGCGGACGTGGCCGGGCTCGTCCAGCGCCTGCTGCACGTGCACGGCGCCGAGCGGTGCGAGGGGATCGGGGTGGTGGTGCCGGGGATGATCCACCGGCGCACCGGGCAGATCGTGAACTCGCCGCAGCTCGGCTGGCGCGACGTGCCGCTGCGCGAGGCGCTGGCGCAGGCCACGGGCTTACGCGTGCTGATCGAGAACGCCCCCATCGCCTGCGCGCTGGCGGAGATGTGGCTCCCGCCCTTCGCGCGCGACGGCGTCGACAACTTCGTCTACGTCACCGTCTCCGACGGCGTGGGCGCCTGCGTGGTGGACGACGGCGAGGTGTTCCGCGGCCACGGTGACACGGCCGGCGAGTTCGGCCACCTCCCGCTCAGCCTGGACGGGCCGCGCTGCATGTGCGGGCTGCGCGGGTGCCTGGAGGCGTACACCAGCAACCTGGCCACCCTGGCGCGCTACTTCGGCCTCGACGCCGCCGACGCGGTGGACCGCGAGGCTCTGCGCGGCCGCGGCTTCGGCATCGAGGAGCTGATCGCCCGCGCGCGCGCCGGCGACCTGCGCGCGGCCGACGCGCTCACCGAGACGGCGCGCTACCTGGGGATCGGCATCGCGGGGATCATCACCGCGCTCTCGCCCGCACGGGTGCTGGTGGGAGGCGAGATCACCGCCGCCTGGGACCTGGTGGGCGAGCGCATCCGCCAGGGCGTGCGCGAGCGCTCCATCACCCGCGCCGCCGCCGCGACCCCCATCCTCGTCGCCCCCGCCGGCGACGCCCCGCGGCTCCGCGGCGCCACCGCCCTCCTCGTCGCCCGCAGGTTCGCGGCTCCGAAAGTCGCGTAACAGAACGTCTCACGCAGAGACGCGGAGACGCAGAAAAAGCCACTCCGGCCCTCTGCGTCTCAGCGTCTCCGCGTGAGACGTTCTTTTGCAGGATTGCTTCGCGCTCAGGCAGCGGCGTCCTCGCTTCGCCTGCACGGATGCCTGCGTCGTGCGGCAAAGTGCCGTAAGGTGATTGTGCACAATGAGTAACTGGGTTACCGTTATAATTATACATCCGTTTCCCCTCACACTCTCGTGTCAGCGGCCGCGACCTTCGCGGGCCGTATGCACGCTCCCCAAGCGACGGACCGATGCTCTCCCCTACCCGGGCGACCGCCATGCTCAGCGTGCTGACCGTTCTCACCCTCTGCCTGGGCTGCCGCGACAACCCGCTCGCGTCCGATGCCCTGGCCGGCACGGATCACGGGGGGTCCAGGTTCGTCGCCACCCTGGACTGCACCGCGAGCCTCCGGACCGGGCAGTTGCAGTGCCGCGAGACCGGCGCATTCGGCGCCGCGGACGGGCCGCGCGCGGCCCTTCTCGGCCAGAACCAGGTGAAGCTCAGGTCCAGCAACGTTCATTACAGCGATACCACCCGCATCTTCGCCTTCGACGTCACCCTTCAGAACCTGCTCACCGAGCCGATCGGCACGCCCGACGGCACCACCGTCACGGGGAGCAAGGTATTCTTCGATACCGGTCCCACAGTAACGTCGTGGGTCACTCCCGGCGACACCGGCACCATCGTGGTGGCGAGCGCCAACGGATACGGGAACTTCACCCGGTCACACCAGCCCTACCACACGTACGCCCAGATCCTGCAGCCGCAGGACTCCACTCCCAGGAAGCGATGGGAGCTCCTCATGCCGCCGGGCGCCAACACCTTCAACTTCACCCTCAGGGTGTTCACCGCCACGCCCAGCGAGCCGAAGGTGCCCCTGGCCGAACCCGAGGGCTTTCTGATCTCCGAGGACTCCCTTGCCAAGCTGTACGCGCTCTCCCGGGCGGTGATGAGCCATCAGCGGATGAGCGGGCCCTACCCCAACGGCCTGATCGTCGTGCAATTCGATTCCTCGGCCACGCAGGAGGAGCGGCAGGCTGCGGTGAACGTGGTGAACGGGCGCTTCATCGGCGGCTTGGCGCCGTTCTACTATGTTCAGGTTGCGGGCGACACCACGGGTGTCCCTCTGTGGACCGCGATCGACCGGTTGCGAGCGCTCCCGCAGGTGAAGATCGCGATCCCCGACGTTGCCGCGAACGTGGTGCCGCTGTACCTGCGTCCAAACGACGGAGCCAATTGGCAGAAGACCGACTGGCAGGTCGATCCGAACCTTGCCACGGGCGAGAACTGGGGTCCCGAAGCGGTGGACGCCCCGATGGCGTGGGGGTGCGAGACGGGAAGCGACAGCACGCGAATCGCCGTCGTCGACGCGGAGGCCACCCACTCCGCGCTCGTGGCCGCGATCATCGCCTCGCCGGGCAATGACGGCGCGGGGATGACCGGGATGATGTGGCGCGGGCACCTCAGCTCGACGGCGCATTCGAGCACCGTTCAGCTCGAGGCCGACCTGAAGGCTGCCATCCGCAACGACAGCATCATCAACGTTTCCATCGGAGCAGGCTACCTCGCGCACATTCCCGACGGCCATGGCGGTTACACGGTCGGGCTGCGGATCCCGGTTGCGAACACGTCGGACGATTCGGCGTCGGCGGCGATGGCCACACAATGGGGCGGGTGGATGAAGAGCGAGGAGGCGGCGAGCGGGCACCGCCCTCTGTACGTGATCGCGGCCGGGAACTTCGCCATGGACGCCAAATATTCCGGTTTGCCCCGCCTCGCAGCCGACCCGCAGCTGGGTTCACGCGTGGTCGTGGTCGCGGCCAGTGACTCGATCCGGGTGAGCCTCACGAACCGAGCTCTCTGGTCGAATCCCGCCCACGCGGTCGAAAAGGGATCGAACACGGGGACCCTGGTGACGCTCGCGGCCCCGGGTGCGAGCCTCGTCAGCGACTCGAGCGGACCCTTCAACGTGCAGGGAACTTCGTTCGCGGCACCGCACGTTGCGGGAGCCGCCGGGCTGCTCGAGTCATTCGACCGCCGGCTGAGCGCCGACAGCCTGAAGATCCTGCTCGTGCAGGGTGCGGCCGCCGGCGGGCGCACCTCGGGCGGATACACCTATCTGGACGCGTACGAGAGCCTGAAGCTCGCCGCCGCGCGCACGGGTGCTCCGGTGTGCGGCAACCGCGTGTGGATGGAGGGCGGCAACGTCAAGATCGAACGCAAGAGCCTCTCCGCGGTGAGCGTCGAGACGGTCGGCACCAACGATCCCGGCTTGGTGGAGGTGAACCCGATGCACGGCGGGCGCCTGCTGGTGGCCACGTCGTACTCCACCGGCGCCCGCGGCTTCCGCTGGACGGGGCCGGGCACATGGGTGCCCGAGGCCGCCGTCACCATTTCTCCCCGGCCGGGAGGCGCGGGGTTCGTGAACTCGCTCCGCGCGACCTCTCACGACGGCGACACCACGATCACGTTCTACTCCGGCGAGCTGCGGCGTCGGGCGAACGGCACCGACTCGGTGGTCACCGTGGTTCCGGCGACCGGGACGTATGGTTCGAGCGTGGTGCAGTACTGTGGGCACGAGTACGTGGGTCCGGTCAACGCTCCCACCGACACCGCGCGGATCCGTGCCTACGAACAGTGGATGAAGCAGCAGGGCTACGACCGGAACAAGTGCACCTACTCGAACTCCTACGTTGCGAGCTCCCGCTACGTCAACGACTACGTGGCCGCCTACGCCCCGCGCTACGACTCGGCGCTGGTGGTGCTGGCCTACCGCACCCGGACCGAATCCATCACCGGCCCCACGAGTTGTGTGGACGTGAACCGTATCGCCGTGGCACCGGGCGACAGTTTCGACATCGAGGTGGAGTACAAGTGCATCACGCGCTCGAGGTCCGAGGACAACGACGGCCGGGACGTGTACATGGTGTCGCGCACCAACGGTGCACGAAGAGCGGTGCAGCGGGCCAACGATCCGGCGTGGAACGTGACTTCCGTGGGCCTGGGGGAGGATGGAAATGAGATGATCCCCCGGTACGAACGGAGGTCGTATCGCTACTCCGAGACGTGGGACTACAACGCTACGACGCGGCATTGGGGGCTGATGCCGCACACCGCCACGGATCAGGACTGCGTGCTGCGTTACGAGGTGATCTCGAACGGATCGGTGAGCCGCACGGTGCCCTGCGGGGCGGCGACGCCCATAAGAACCCCCGCCACTCTGGCACCCAGCCGCGCAGGGACTTCGCACCCCGTGCCCCCCACCGGGTCGAGCACGGCACGCGGTCGGAACGGACCCTCGTTGCTCACGCGTCTGTTCGGCCTGTTTTCTGGACGTAGATGAGTACCGGTCATCCGGTGATGTGACCGGGAGCGCCGAAGCGGCGTCACGAAACGGCCGTTGCTGAATCAGTCCCCGAACGAAACCCCGAGGCGCCGCGCCGTCCGCACGATCTCGCCGTCGGCGGGAACGCGCTTGATCTCGGAGAGCGCCTCGCCCAGCGGCACGCAGAGATGATCTCCGCGCAGTGTCAGTTCCTTTGCGTTTCCGTGATCTCGAACTTCAGGAGCAGGGTGCGCTGCGTGGGCGAGAAGTTGTCGTCGGAGACCAGGTAGATGAAGCTCCCCCCGTCGTCGCGGAAGGCGAGCCCCTCCATGTTGTCGATGCTCAGCGGCGGAAGGAGGTCGGCGAGCGTCTCCAGCCCCACGACCTCGCGCCGGCGTCCATTCTCCGGACCGGGGCGGAAGAGCACGATCCGCGCGGCGGCGCCCGTCGCGGGGGTGTAGCGCCGCTGCAGCACGACGATCGGGTGGTCGGGCCGCAGCTCGCCCACGTCCGCGTCGGTGGGGGAGAAGCCGTCGGACACCGGCAGGTCCATCTCCCGCTCCCCCGCCGCCGCCCGATCTCCCACCCACCAGCTCAGCCGCCCGCTCGCGCGTCCGTCCGCCGTCCGCAGCTCCTCGGAGAGCAGGTACCCGCCTGCCATCGCCTCCACGCCGCCGTTGGAGGGGAGCCCCCGCCGCCACGCGGCCGACCAGGTGTACTCCGTCGCCGCGCCGGTCGGCAAGCCGTCGACCAGCCGGTACGCCAGGATGCGGTGGTTCCGCTCGAACGCGACCACCGCGCTGTCGGGCGGGCAGCGGCGGCATCCGCGGCGGAAGTGCAGCTCCAGCGACTCGGAGTCGCTGTCGTCCTTGCCGCGCGCGAGCATCAGGCCGTCGGTCCCCTTCAGCCGCCGGACGCGCGCCTCGCGCACCCCGGTCAGCCGTCCGCCGCGCTCCTCCAGCGTCAGCGTGAAGAAGTCGCCCAGGTCGCTCACCGCGTACAGGGTCCCGTCATGCCAGCGCAGCCCCGAGAGCCCGCCGAAGCGCGGATCGGGCGAAGTGAGCCGCAGCCCCCCCAGGTAGCGCAGCCGCCCGACCACGGCCTGCGACGGATCCCGCGGGTTCAGCGGGACCGGCGTGGCGGTCACGGTGATCCGCTCCGGAGCGGCGGCCTGCGCATCCGCGCGGCCGGCGAGGAGCAGGGCGATCAGGAGGACGAAAGGCATCGGCCACGTTCGACGGGAGAGTTCGCTCATCGAGGCTTCCGATCTTATCCGAAATAATCGCTCGACGCAAAGACGCGGAGGAGACGAGAGAACTCTGCGTCCTCTCAGTTCCTCCGCGTACTCTGCGTGAAACGTGTGGTAGCTGACTCAGTCCCCGAACGACACCCCGAGCCTGCGCGCCGTCCGCACGATCTCCCCCTCCACCGGCACCCGCTTGATCTCCGAGAGCGCCTCGCCCAGCGGGACGCTGCGCACTGCCTGCCCCTGCAGCCCCACCATGCACCCGAAGTTTCCCAGCTCCACCGCGTGCACCGCCGCCGCCCCGAAGCGCAGCGCCAGGTTGCGGTCGTACGGCACCGGCGAGCCCCCGCGCTGGATGTGCCCCAGCGTGAGCGGCCGCGTCTCCTTCCCCGTGACGTCCTCGATCTCCGCCGCCAGCCGCTCCGCGATCCCGCCGTAGCGCGCGGTGCCGTGCACGTAGCTCGGCGCCCCGCCCGCCGCGCGCGCCCCCTCCGCCACCACGATGATGCTGAAGCGGCGCCGCGCCGCCTCACGCTCCGCGATCTTGGCCGCGATCCGCTCCACCGAGTAGGGGATCTCGGGGATGAGGATCACGTCCGCCCCGCCCGCCAGCCCGCTCTCCAGGGCGATCCACCCGGTGTGCCGCCCCATCACCTGCACCACCATCACCCGCTGGTGCGCCTCGGCGGTGGAGTGCAGCCGCCCGATGGCCTCCGTCGCCACGTCGACCGCGGTCTGGAAGCCGAAGGTCATGTCGGTGACGCCCAGGTCGTTGTCGATCGTCTTCGGCACGCCGACCACGCGCAGCCCCTTCAGGAACAGGCGGTGCGCGATCTTCAGCGAGCCGTCGCCGCCGATGGCGATCAGGGCGTCGATCCCCAGCGCCCCGAAGCGCTCGATGATCTCGTCCGACGGGTCCGTCTGTCCCCAGGTGCCGTCGGACTCGCGCACCTCCAGCCCGAACAGGTTGCCGCGCGCGGTGGTGCCCAGGATGGTGCCGCCCAGGTGCGTGATCCCCTTCACCCGCTCGGCGCAGAGGTGCACGATCCCCGGCTCGCCGTCGACCTCGTCGTGCAGCAGCCCCATGTAGCCGCGCCGGAGGCCGAGCACCTGCCACCCGTTCTCCAGCGCGGTGAGGGTGGCCGCGCGGATCACCGCGTTCAGCCCCGGCGCGTCGCCGCCGCCGGTGTTGATCGCGATCCGCTTGATCCCCGCCGTGTGCTCCATCGGGACCCTTACAGCCAGTCGATCGCCGGCCGGTCGGGGCGCGGATGCGGCGCACCTTCGCCGCGGCTGGGGGTGCGCGCGGGCTCCACGCGGGTCACGCGGAAGGGGAACCAGTGGCGGCTGCGCTCGGCGTGCACCAGGAGCGGGGCCAGGCTGCCGGGGTGGAGGGTGTAGACGGCGGTGTGCGCGCTCTCCGCCAGCACCTCGACGGGCACGAAGAGCTCGCCCAGCTCGCGCTCGGCCAGGTGCCGGAGCTCCTTGGGGGTGGTGAACACCGCGCCCACCAGCTCCTTCAGCAGCGCCGCCTCCGCCTCCGGTGACGCGCCCTGGGCGGCGCCGGCCCCCGCGCCCTCGCCCTCCGCCTCGGCGGGGGGCGCCGCGTGGGTCCACTGGATCGCGCCCTTCGGTCCCCGTACCTCCGTGCTCATCGCGCTCCTCCTCGAATCGCCCACTCCGTCCGCATTTGGAAGCCGTACTAACAATTATGCGGTACGACTCCCTCCCACACAAGACGCTCCACCCCCGCCTTCCGTCACTTCAACCCCTGCCAGCGCACGTAGTTCCCTTGCCACTACTGGCATCTGCGGCGCCACGGCTGTCGATCGGATTCAGCCGCCTCGCCATTGGAAACGGTTACATTGTTAGAATCGCTACCGTTTCTTTACATTCAGATAACCTCTGCGTTCTCTCAGTTCCTCTGCGTCTCTGCGTGAAACGCCGGCGGGGCTTCGCATACGACACGGCCCGCCATTCGCACGGAAGCCGTAACATGAGTGATTCACCCATCCGCGTCGGCCTGATCGGCTACGGCCTCGCCGGCTCCGCCTTCCACGCGCCGCTGATCGCCACCACGCCGGGAATGGCGCTGGCCGCGGTGGTCACCTCGAACCCCGAGCGCGCCGCGCAGGCCCGCGCCGAGCATCCGGGGGTGATGGTGGTCGATTCCGCCGACCGGCTCTGGGAGCGCGCCGCCGGGCTCGACCTGGTGGTGGTCGCCTCGCCGAACCGCACGCACGTGCCGCTCGGGCTGCAGGCGCTGGAGGCCGGGCTCCCCGTGGTGGTCGACAAGCCGCTCGCCGCCACCTCCGCCGACGCCCGCCGCCTGGTGAACGAGGCGCTGCGCCGGGGCCTCCTCCTCTCCGTCTTCCAGAACCGCCGCTGGGACGGCGACTTCCTCACCCTCCGCCGCCTGATCGCGGAGGCCGCGCTGGGAACGGTGCACCGCTTCGAGTCGCGCTTCGAGCGCTGGCGCCCGGCGCCGAAGCCCGGCTGGCGCGAGCGCGCCGACCCCGCGGAGGCGGGCGGCGTGCTCTTCGACCTCGGCAGTCACCTGATCGACCAGGCGCTCGTGCTCTTCGGCCCGGTGAGCCACGTCTACGCCGAGATTGACCGCCGCCGCCCCGGCGTGGAGGTCGACGACGACGCGTACGTGGCGCTGACCCACGCCTCTGGCGTCCGCTCGCACCTGTGGTCGAGCCTCGCCGCCGCGGAGCAGTCCGGGAGGTTTCGTGTGCTGGGAAGCCGTGCGGCGTACGTGAAGACGGGCCTGGACGTGCAGGAGGCGGCCCTGCGCGCCGGCGGCCGCCCCGGTTCCCCCGACTGGGGCACCGAGCCGCCGGAGCACTGGGGCCGCCTCGGCGCCGGCGACGAGTGGCGGCCCGTGCCGACGGAGCGCGGCGACTACCTGGCCTTCTACGCCGCCATCGCCGCCGCGCTCCGGGATGGATCGGCGCCGCCCGTCGACCCCGCCGACGCCGTCGCGGTGCTCGAGGTCATCGAAGCCGCGCGCGAAGCCTCTCAGCGCCTCTGCGGCTCTGCGTGAGACGATACGTTCGTCAGCGGCACGCGGAGATCCGCGTCAGCCGCAGGTGGTCGAGGAGCGCGGTGTTCTCGCGCCGGTCCATGTTCTCGTCCAGCGGCGTGTAGGCGACGGTCAGCGTGTGCTCGCCGGGGGTGAGGCTGACGCGCACCGTCGTGCCGTATCCCCAATCCTCCCACGCGTTCACGCCGCGCTGCGGCATCACCAGCACCCCCGCGGGGCGGCCGTCCACCAGCAGCGTGCGCACCGCCGCCTTCGCGTCGGTGTTGATCGGCCCGTTCCCGTTGGCATAGCGCGCATCGACGTCGTACGTGGCGGTGCAGGCCACGCGCACGGGAACCTCGATCGATGTATTCGTCGTGCGCGTCAGTCGGACGTAACCCTCGCCCGTGAACCCGGCGTGCTCGCGCTCCAGCGGGGCCCCGCGCGGCCGCGCGAACAGGGGGCCCGGCTCCAACCGCACGGGTTCGCTCAGGAAGCTTTCGACACCGCCCGAATCCACGCTCATGACCTGGTACTCGGTAAAGGGTAAAGAACGCCCCAGTATCAGCGCCATCCGCGTTTCCCGTGTGAAGAGCCCCGGGGTGCCGTTGCCGAAAACCCGGTATCGTGCGGCGCCTGGCACCGCTGTCCAGGCCAGGTGCCCGTCCTCCTCGCGTGCTATCGGTGTCTCCGGAGCCCAGCGGTTGGCGACGAGGTAGATCGAGCCCGCCGGCCAGCGGCCGTTCATCTCGATCTCCAGCGTGTGCGCGCCCGTGAGCGTGGCCGGGATCTCCGCGCGCTCGATGGGCCGGCCGTCCAGCCGCGCCGAGGCGACGCCGTCGCCGTAGCCGCGCACGGTGACGGCGAGCACGGCGCCGCGGTAGCGCAGGTTAGACAGGGTGCGCTCGCCGGCGTAGGCGGGCGGCACCATCGGCGCGAACACCAGCCGGTCAGGCCGGAAGCGCATCCCGAAGAGCACGCGGTACTGCGTGGCCAGGTTCCCCGCGACGCTCCAGAGCTGCCGGTCGGAGTTCAGCACGGTGCCGTCGAAGTGCCCCGTCGGCGCCACCATGTTCTCCTTGTTGGTCAGGAAGAGCGCCGCGGGGCGGTAGATGGAGGCCAGCCCGTGCTCCACCGCCGCGGTGTTCCCGGCATCCGCCGCCGCCCAGCTCCAGAAGGCGTTGACGAAGGGCCACAGCGCCGCGTTGTGGTACTTCGTCAGGTTGGGGATGTACGGCCAGAAGGTCGGCGCGCCGAACGCCACCACCGGCGTCCGCGACATCACCTGCGCCGCCCGCGCCGGGCTCGCCACCCCGTAGATGATGGCGAGCGCCTCGCCCAGCGCGTCGGAGCGCGGCGCGGGGACGGGATAGGTGCGGCCGTAGCGGAAGGTGGCGAAGAAGCCCAGCTCCGGCTGCCAGAGGCGCACGTTGATCGCGTCGCGCAGCCGGTCGGCGCGACGCGTCCACGGCCGCGAGGGCTCGCCCAGCGCCCGCGCCATGTCGGCCAGGATGCGCCAGGTGGCGTAGTGCACCGCGTTCGTCCCCACCGCGGCGGAGCGGGCGATGTCGGCCGGCTGCATCCAGCGCGGGTAGCTCTGCTCCCTCCAGTCCATGAACGACGTCTCGCCTCTCGCCAGCCCCGTCTCCGGGTCGACGATGGCGTGCAGGTCCGCCTCGGCGGAGCGGCGGATGACGTCGTAGGCGCGGCGCAGCCAGGCGCGGTCGCCGGTGACGGCGTAGAGCTCCCACGCGGCCAGCGCCCAGGTCATCCGGTCGGTCGATACAGGCCACGATCCGCCCGTCCCCGTGTCCTGGATGATGCGCCCGGCCGAATCGACCTTCGCCTCCAGGCTCTTCCGCACCGCGTCGGGCGCGACGATGGCGAGCGCGAGCACGGACGAGTAGGCGACGTCGCGCGTCCACACCCCCGGCCACTTGGCGCCGGCGGCGAGCGCCCCGTCGTCGCGCACGAGCTGCGTCAGCTCCTCGAGCGACATGCCGTAGAGCGCGTCGAGCAGCCGCTGCGGCGAGCGGAGCCGGGGGAAGGCGGAGAGGTCGGCGCGGCGCGCCCAGACCGCGCGGCCGGCGGCGTCGCGGGGACGGGTGTACTGCGCCTCGAGGGGGAGGGTGGCGGCGTAGATGGAGTCGCCGTCGGGGTCGGTGAGCTCGGCGGGGGAGCCGGGGCGGAGCGCGGAGGCGTCCCACGTCAGCGGCTCCGGCATCCCGATTACGTAGACGTGGAAGTCGCGCGACCGGATCGGCGGGCCCTCGGGCGGGTCGTACGCCCCGGTGCGCGCGAACGAGCGCAGCACCTCGCGCAGGTCCAGCCGGATCGTGACCTGCGCGACGCCCTCCTCGCTGGTGGGATAGGCCTCCGGGGTGGGGTCCTCCGGCGGCGACTCCTGGCCGAAGAGGTAGACGGGGGAGACGATGCGCCCGCCGGTGGGGCGGATGTAGACGGTGTGCTGCGTCCCCGGCCGGAACTCGTTGTCCTGCCCGTTGATCGAGAAGCGGAACTGCATCTCCCGCCCCGAGCGCGGATAGGTGGAGACGAGGGTGTCGCGCGAGAGCGCCACCGCCTCGAACCGCCCCTGCCGCACCGAGCTGTCGGTCACGGTGAAGGCGTCCGAGCGGTACAGGACGCGCTGTGCCGTTGCCGACCCTGCGCCCATGCTTACCGCGGCAAGCGGGAGGACGATCGAAAAACGCTTCATTCGCCGAATTGCAAGGGTTCACCGCAGAAGCGGGCGCAGGCGATTCGATGCGACGAGATGTGTCATCCCGAGGGCCTGCCACACTGGACCATGCGCGCACCGGGACTCGGCTGGCCCGAGGGATCTACTCGCGGCCGCCACGAGGCCCGGGCGCGGCAGCGGCGCCGATCCCGACGAGCGACGTTCGATGGAAGGCCAGAGACTTTGTCGGACCGCGTCGCGGCTGCGGGTCCGTGCGGCTTCCGCAACGGGCTCCGCTCGGGCCGCGAGTAGATCCCTCGGCCCTGCCACCTCTAGCGCGAGGGATGGTGAGGTGTGGCCGGGCCTCGGGATGACACCCCTGGGGATAGCGAGGAAGACGGCCCTGCTGCCGTTTCTCCCCTCTCCCATGCCTCCCCCGGGTGGGGGAGGGGTCGGGGGAGGAGGGCACCCTCCGCATGCGCCGCCGCCGGCCTGCCGCGCTACGAGTTCTCCCGCTCCAGCCCCAGCGCGTGCTCCCGCGCCTCCGTCTCGCGCCCCATCGGCTCCGTCTCCGCCGGCCGCGCGCCGCTGGTCCCCTTGCGGCCCAGGAAGAGGAAGACGAGCCCGAACGCCAGCACCGCCAGCCCCCACCAGAGGTTCACGTTGTGCCCCAGCGAGCGGCGGTAGTCGGCCGAGTCGCCCAGCAGCCCGTAGCCGGTGAGCAGCAGCCCCAGCAGGGTGAAGAGCCCGCCGATCGGCAGGCGGATGTCGAGGTTCATCGCTCTTCCCCTAGAAGAAGATCAGGTTCAGCACCAGCGTCATCGCCAGCACCACCACCGCCAGCGGGCCCGGGCGCCGGAACCAGGGCTCGCCCTCGTCCTTGGGCCGCTCCGTGAGCGAGTACACCAGCCCGCGCAGCTCCTCCGCCGGCCTCGGCTTCGTCAGCAGGCTCACCACGATGGTCACCACGAAGCAGGTGGTCCACGCCCAGATGGCGGTCCAGAAGTTCTGCGCCATCTCGCTGGGATAGGTGTGCATCACCGAAAGCCATCCTCCCTTGATCCCCACCCCCGACCCGTGCGGCAGCGAGAGCCCGTGGTGCACCGCGGCCGCCACCGTTCCCGAGAGCAGCCCGGTGAAGGCGCCGTGCCCCGTGGTCCTCCGCCAGAACATCCCCAGCAGGAAGGTCGCGAACAGCGGCGCGTTCACGAAGGCGAACACGAGCTGCAGCATGTCCATGATGTTGTTGAACTGCGTCGTCGCGTACGCCGTGGCCACCGAGAGCGCGATCCCGCCCACCGTGGCCATCCGCCCCATCCACAGGTAGTGCTGGTCGCTCTTCCCCTTCTGGAGGTAGGCCTGGTAGATGTCGTACGTCCACACGGTGTTGAAGGCGGTCACGTTCCCCGCCATCCCGCTCATGAAGCTCGCCATCAGCGCGGTGAGCCCCAGCCCCAGCATCCCCGCCGGGAAGTAGTGCCCCAGCATCAGGGGGATGGTCAGGTCGTAGTTGAGCGACCCGTCCGCCTTGGCGGGGAGGTGGAAGCCGCTCGCGCCGGCCTGCGTGGTCAGGGCGATGGCGATCATCCCGGGAAGGATCACCAGGAAGGGGAACAGCATCTTGGGGAAGGCGGCGATCAGCGGCGTCCGCCGCGCGGCGGACATGCTGTCCGCCGCCATGGCGCGCTGCACCACCAGGAAGTCCGTGGTCCAGTAGCCGAAGGAGAGCACGAAGCCGAGCCCCATCGCCACCCCGAACCACTCCACCCCCATCGGGTTGGCGGCCGGGCTCCCCAGGTGCTGCCAGCTCTCGGTGTACGCCCCCGCCGCGAAGCCGGCCTGCTGCGCCGTGGCCGCCAGCCGCTCCGTGAGGCCGGCCCAGCCGCCCACGTCCTGCAGGCCCAGGTAGACCAGCGGGACGAAGCCGGCCACGATCAGGAAGAACTGCAGCACCTCGTTGTAGATCGCCGAGGTCAGCCCGCCCAGGAAGATGTAGGCGAGCACGATCAGCGCACTGACCAGCACGCTGAAGTTGAAGTCCCACCCCAGCAGCACCCCCAGCAGCAGCCCCATGGCGTACATGCTGATGCCGCTGGAGATCACCGTCATCACGGCGAAGGAGACGGCGTTCAGCCCGCGCGTCTTCTCGTCGAAGCGCAGCCGCAGGTACTCGGGGACGGAGCGGGCGCGCGAGCCGTAGTAGAACGGCATCATGAACACGCCCACGAACACCATGGCCGGGATGGCGCCGATCCAGTAGAAGTGGCTGGTGGCGATCCCGTACTTGGCCCCCGAGGCCGCCATCCCGATCACCTCCTGCGCCCCCAGGTTCGCCGAGAGGAAGGCGAGCCCCGCCACCCAGGCCGGGATCGAGCGGCCCGAGAGGAAGAAGTCGGTCGACGAGCGCATCTGCCGGCGCAGCGCCACTCCGATCCCCAGCACGAAGGCGAAGTACAGGGCCAGGATGACGTAGTCGATGGCGTGTAGCTGGATTTCCGTCACGGGTCCGCCCGGGTGATGGGGGGGAGATGGAGATGAGGGATGGGGATGTCGCTCTCTGCGTCTCTCAGTTCCTCTGCGTCTCGCGCGAAGCGCCCCCGTAGCGCGCCGCGCCCAGCAGCGCCGCCCGCGGCTCCAGGATCACGTGCACGGGGATGGAGCCCATCAGCCGCGACATGGGGCCCTTGTGCAGGAACCCCTCGCGGAACGCGCGCCCGCGCAGCACGGGAAGGATGCGCGGCGGGATCCCGCCGCCCAGGTACACGCCGCCGGTGGCGAGCCCCCGCAGCGCCGCGTTCCCGGCCTCGGCCCCCAGGATCGACGCCAGCAGCCCGAGCGTCCGCCGGCAGACGGGGCAGCCCCGCCCACGGCTCATCCCCCCCTCCACCAGCGCCGGGGTCACGTCGCCGCCCGCCGCCAGCCGCGCGGCCAGCCAGGGCGGCGGCGGGGGCGCGGAGGGGCGCGCCGCCAGGAAGCGGTAGAGGTTGGCGATCCCGATCCCGGAGCAGACCGTCTCGTAGCTCACGTGCGCGTGCGTACGCTCCAGCTGCGCCAGCAGCCGGCGCTGCAGCGGCCCGCGGGGGGCGAAGTCGGTGTGCCCGCCCTCCGTGGGCAGCGCCACGAAGCCGTGCGGCGACGGCACCAGCAGCGCCTCGCCCAGCCCCGTGCCCACCGCCACGACCGCGCGGACGCCGCCGGGGTCGCCCTCCGGCCCCAGCAGGCGCGTGCACTGCTCCGGCCGGAGGTGGGGGATGGCATAGGCGGTGGCCTGCAGGTCGTTCACCAGCAGCACCTCGCCCACGGCCAGTCTGTCCGCCAGCTGCCGCTCGTCCAGGCACCACGGAAGGTTGGTGATCTGCGCCGTGCCATCGATCACCGGCCCCGCCACGCTGAACGCCGCGCGCCCCACGTCGCCCCGGTGCGTGGCGCGGAAGGCGGCGACCACCGCCTCAAGCGACGCGTACTCCCGGCTGGGGAACACGGCCTCCGCCACGATGCTCGCCGAGCCGCCGCCGTGCTCCACCAGCGCCAGCACCGTCTTCGTCCCGCCGATGTCGCCGGCCAGCAGCAGCCCCTCCGCCGCCGCGGGGCGCGGGGACCCGCCGGTGCCGGGGGTGGAGATGGAGCGCGGGCCGGGTGCGGGCAAGGCGCGGAGCCGTCGGAGGGTGGCCGGACGTGCGGCCCCGCCGGGCTCCCATCGCGGGTGCCGGGCGAGTCTGCAGGGATTTGTCAGGTTTCTTAACAAAGATGCACGCCAGAATAAGGACGCCCCTTCGCGTCCGCAACCCTTTCCTCGTCCACCCGGCGGCGAACGCTGCTCCGCTGCGGCCGGTGCGCGGATTTCGCGCGACTTGCGTCGGACCCTCTGCAGACGGCATTCTTCCGGGACCCGGCGTGGCGCGGCGATTTTGCACGTTGCCGTGACGAATCGTTCCCACCGCACGGGGTTCGCCGGCTCCGCCTCCGCGGCGGCGCCTCTTTCCGGGCGCCGCGTCCCCCTGCCACGGCTCGCCTTGCGCAAGATCGACCCGCGGAACTTCCAGCGTGCCACGCGCACCACCACCAAGGACATCAACCGCCAGATCGTCCTGAACCTGGTGCGCGAGTACCAGCCCATCTCGCGCGCCGACCTGGCGCGGCGGATGGAGGTGGCGCGGGGGATCGTCACGCCGCTGGTGAACGAGCTGATCGAGCAGGGGCTGCTGGTGGAGGGGGCCACCGGGGCCTCCGCGCGCGGCCGCAAGCCGACGCTGCTCCACGTGCGCGCGCACGACCGGCTGGCGGTGGCGGTCGACGTCCGCCTCTCCGAGACGCAGCTCATGCTCTCGGACTTCAGCGGCCGCGCGCTGTCGACGGAGCTCCTCGCCACCCCGCCCACGCCCGCCGAGCTGGTCGAGGCGCTCGCCGCCCGCATCCGCCGGCTGCTGGACGCGCACGCCGCCGAGGGAGTCTGCCAGGGGATCGGCCTGGTGGTGCCGGGGATGGTGGATCGCACCACCGGCAAGCTGGTGAACGCGCCCACCCTGGGGTGGCGCGACGTGGACCTGCGCGGCGCGCTGGAAGAGGCGGTCGGGCTCCCCGTCCACGTGGAGCGCGACGCCGTGGCCTGCGCCCTGGCGCTGATGTGGATGGGGCAGGCCGGTGCGGGCGGCGCCGACAGCTTCGCCTACGTCACCTTCTCCGACGGCGTGGGGGCGGGGCTGGTGGTGGGGGGGCACGTGGTGCGCGGCCACCGCGACGCCGCCGGCGAGTTCGGCCACATCCCCCTCTCGCTCGACGGGCCCGCCTGCCTCTGCGGGTCGCGCGGCTGCTGGGAGGCCTACACCTCCAATACGGCGGTGGTGGCCCGCTACCTGGGCCGCGAGCTGGCCACCCGCGAGAGCTACGCCCAGGTGCGCGAGACGCGCCTCACCGTCGCCGACGTGGTCGCCCGCGCGCGCGCCGGCGATGCGGCCGCGAAGAGTGCGCTGGAGGTGACCGGCCGCTACGTGGGGCTCGGGCTGGCGGCGATCGTGAACGCGCTGAACCCCGCGCGCATCGTGGTCGGCGGCGAGATCGCGGCCGGGTGGGACCTGATCCGCCCCCAGGTGGTGGCGGCGCTCGCCGAGCGCACGCTCACGCAGGGCGCCGCCGCCACCCCCGTGATCCCCGAGCCCAACGACCCCCAGACCCGCCTGCGCGGCGCCGCGGCCCTCGTGGTCGCCCCCATCTTCGCCGCCCCCACCGTCGGCTGATTCGGTTGATCGTGGAAGTGTCGTTCCTTGGCCCCGCCCCAATCTTCAGCCCCGCACAGTCGCTACAATCCTCGACCTCGCGCAGTCGTTCCAATCCCCGGCCCCCACAGCCGTCCTCCTGAGAGACGGTCGAGTAACCGCCCTGACGGTGTCATCCTGAGGCCCGGCCTCACCTCACCCTGTGTCCACGGCGAGCTTCGCAGGGCCGAAGGATCTGACCACGGCCGCCACGAGGCCCGTTGCGGAAGCCGCACGACAGCCGCGGCAACGTCGGTGCTTCGACCGCTGCGAGCCCGCCATTCGCGACGCTGCCGCGCCCGGGCCTCGCGGCCTTCCCCGGCCAGATCCCTCGGCTCTGCGGACACCGGTGCGGCGTCGGGTTCGTCGTGGCCGAGCCTCGGGATGACACCCTGGGTATTCCGGCCGCTTCGACGTTTCTCAAGGTCTCTGAGAGGCAAGTTGAGAAACCGCCCCCATACAGACGTCGTCCTGAGGCCGGCCACGCGATACCCGAGGTTCGCTAAGTAGTTGGCAGGCCGAAGGATCTATAGCCGGCGCCCGGAACTGGCCTCGGACTCGCGACGCTGCCTCCACCCCCGTTGACGTACCCGCCGCTCCGGTTTATCTTCGGGACCCCGCTTGAAAACGACGTGCACGAAGCTTCCGCCGAGGGGTTGACGCCCCTTGGAAGGCGGGTTAGCTTGTTGGGCTGTCGCTCAAAACGGCGGCGGCGGTCCGGGGGAGAGGGCAAATGTATGGAATCGCCCATTGACCGCAGCTCCTAAGTCGTTTAAATTGAAGGGGTTGATCGACGGCCGGTCCGAAAGAAGCTGGCAAAAGAGGGGTTGACGGGCCGGGCTGGAGAGGTTAGATTGAAGGACTCGCCCCGAGGTGGGCGATCAAAACGCGACGCACCGGGTGAAACTGGGCGGTTGCCTTGCAGGGAAAGAGCGAGTCAGAGGCTCGCGCGACGTTTGACAATCAGGGTATTGAGGAGTGCTTGAACAGGGCGCCCCGTGGCACGGAAGGTCTCGCGAGAGGCTGGGAGGAGGCATCGTGTCCTCCGCGTGCCAGAAGGGGAACCAGTCAACACGAATTTCCGAACAAGCGTAAACAACGTTTGTTCCGACAGAGCTGTTTGAACTCTATGGAGAGTTTGATCCTGGCTCAGGACGAACGCTGGCGGCGCGCTTAACACATGCAAGTC
>JBJMPM010000293.1:0-20058 GCA_045803205.1 Longimicrobiaceae bacterium | reverse complement strand
CGTCTCACGGTAGAGTAGGAACCAGGGTCTCCCCTGGTCCCCCTCCTCGAACCGGACGTGCGGATTTCCCGCATCCGGCTCATCCCGACAGGTTCACCGGTCGGCTATCGCAGAGTTGCGCGGGACCTACAGCAGCCTCAGCCCCAAGCGCTGGGTGAGGAAGCGATAGTAGGTCATCCCTGCCGGTGGACGGCAGCGCCGCTGGCTCCGACGTTTCAGGTGCTGAGTGAGGCGTGCGATCACGAACGCGTTCATGTCACGCAGGGCATGGCGCGGATACCCGAAGCTGAAGTAGTTCTTCCAGCCTCCCAGGCTCTGGTTCACCTGCTCGACCAGATCCTGGATCGGTACGTGTGACTGCTTGCGACCGACGAGCTTGCGCACCTTCTCCCGCGCGTGGGCGACCGCCTTGTCCGAAGGCACCGCCGTTAGATAGCGGTGTCTGCGGCCAAAGCGGTCGTGGTCGTACCGGAAGGTGTAGCCCAGAAAATCCAGCGACTCTCCTCCCGTCGACTCGACCCTGACCACCCGGGTCTTCTTCCGGTTGATCCTCAACCCAAGCCACTCCTCCACCGTCTTCTCCACCCAGTCCATGATGTGCCTGCCGACGAAGCGCGCCATGATGACGAAGTCGTCGGCGTAGCGGACCAGCCGGGCCTTCGCCCACGTGCCCGGCCCGCTGCGGCGGTGGAATACCACGTCCATCCAGTGGAGGTACAGGTTGGCCAGCAGCGGCGAGATCACCCCGCCCTGCGGTGTCCCCTGCTTCGGCCGGCTCACCTTCGGCCGACCGTCTTCGCCACGCTCCTCCACAGGCGCATTCAGCCACATGCGAATCAGGGAGAGGACCGAGCGGTCCGCCACCCGCCGCTCGACCGCCTTCATCAGCTTGTCGTGCGGGATCGTGTCGAAGTAGGCTTGCAGGTCCGCGTCGTAGACCGCCGTGTACCCCTCCCGCAGGTTGCGGTCGATCTCCCGCAGCGCACCCTTCGCGCTACGGGCCGGACGGTAGCCGTGCGAGCAGTCCAGGAAGTCGGCCTCGAAGATCGGCTCCAGGATCAGCAGCACCGCGGTCTGCACCACCCGGTCCCGTACCGTCGGGATGCCGAGCGGCCTCAGGCGCCCGTCCTTCTTCGGGATGTACACGCGCTTCACTCTCTGGGGGCGGTACGTCTTGGCCTTCAGCGCCTGGTGCAGTTCCGCCACCAGCGCCTCCGGCCCCCCGGGCGAGTCCTCGATCTCCTTGATCGTGACCCCGTCCACCCCTGGTGCGCCGTCGTTACCGGCCACCAGGGCCCAGGCCGCCCACAGCACGTCGAGCCGGAAGATCCGGTCGTATAGCGCATAGAACCGGAACCCGGACTCCCGTTTTGCCTTCAGGTAGAGCTTCTGTCTCAGCGTGAAGAGTTTCTCGGGCAGCCGCTTCCGGTTGACCCTGAAGGCTTCCGGCAACTCCACCCCATCTTCCGTAGTCGCGTCGTTTTGCAAGCGGCTCTCCACGTTTCCGACTCCGCATCCTGTGGTGGGGGCCCTTCGCTCCACGGGCGTTACCCCGCTTCCCCGCTACTATGACCCCCTCCGACTCCCGGCCGTGCAGCGGACGGGTTATGCATTCCCCGCCTCACCTCCAGGGCACGATCCTGACACGCCGGGCCTCTCAGGTTCCTCGACCCCTCTCTCGGTACGCGCTGTCCCCTTCCACCCCGGAGAGCCGTGTGGGTGCACACGCCTGTGGCTTCCCCACCCGTGCTGGCTTCACCATCTCTGACAGGCTGGCCGCTCTCATCTTTGCGTTTCGAGGCTGTTCCGGGTTCGCTTTCGCTACGGCTCGCACCGTGCGCCTCGCAGGGCTTCAGAGCTCGGTTGCCCGCTTACCCTGCCTGCTCGGCTACATGTGTCACAGGCATTTCACATGGTGAACTCCTTTCAGTTCACAAGAGAGGTCAGGCTTGGCCTGACGCACCAGAGGCGCAGAGGAACTGAGAGTACGCGGAGGAGCCCTCTGCGCACTCTCAGTTCCTCTGCGTCTCTGCGTGAAACGGCTGTTGGGGGATTGCGGGGATCGATAGATTTGAGGGTTCACCAATTCCTTTCCGAGATTGAGTTCGATGCACGACAACGACACGTACGACGCCGCCGGGATCGAGCGGAAGTGGCAGGCCCGCTGGGAAGAGCAGGGCGTGAACACGTGGACGAGCGAGCAGCTCCGGTCCGCGGAGAAGCCCTTCTACAACCTGATGATGTTCCCCTACCCGAGCGCCGAAGGGCTGCACGTGGGGAACCTCTACGCCTTCACCGGCGCCGACATCTACGGCCGCTTCAAGCGGATGCAGGGGTACGACGTGTTCGAGCCCGTCGGCTTCGACGCGTTCGGCATCCACTCCGAGAACTTCGCGCTGAAGCAGGGGATCCACCCCTCGGAGCTGATCCCGCGCAACGTGGAGCGCTTCACCCGGCAGCTCCGCAGCGTGGGGCTGATGTACGACTGGAGCCACACCGTCGACACCACCGATCCCGCGTACTACCGCTGGACGCAGTGGGTCTTCCTGCAGCTCTACAAGCACGGGCTGGCGGAGAAGAAGGAGGCGCCGGTCAACTGGTGCCCGAGCTGCCAGACGGTGCTGGCCAACGAGCAGGTGGAGGGCGGCCGCTGTGAGCGCTGCGACACGCCGGTGGAGATGCGCTTCCTGAGCCAGTGGTTCTTCCGCATCACCGACTACGCCGAGCGCCTGCTGGACCACCTGAAGACGCTCGACTGGAGCGACACCACCCGCAAGGCGCAGGAGAACTGGATCGGCCGCAGCGAGGGCGCTGAGCTCGAGTTCCCCATCGCCCGCCGGAAGGTGGCCGACGACCGCCACGCCGCCGCGGCCATCGAGCCCGAGAAGCCGGTGATCCGCGTATTCACCACCCGGCCCGACACGGTGTTCGGGGCCACCTACATGGTGCTCGCCCCCGAGCACCCGCTGGTGGAGCGCGTCACCAGCGACGAGCAGCGGGCGGCGGTCGAGGAGTATCGCCGCCAGGCGTCGGCGCAGGACCTGGTGACGCGCAAGAAGACGGACAAGACCAAGACCGGCGTCGACACCGGCGGCCGCGCGGTCAATCCCGCGACCGGCGAGGAGATCTCCGTCTGGATCGCCGACTACGTGCTGATGGAGTACGGCACCGGCGCCATCATGGCCGTCCCCGGCCACGACGAGCGCGACTTCGAGTTCGCCACCCAGTTCGGCCTCCCCATCGTCCGCGTGGTCGCGGGCGAGGGCGACGACGCCTCCACCCCGCTGACGGAGGCGTACACGGGGTCGGGGCGGCTGGTGAACAGCGGGCGGTTCGACGGGATGGAGGTGGAGGAGGGGAAGCGCGCCATCACCGCCTGGCTGGCGGAGCAGGGGCTCGCGAAGGCGCGGGTGAACTTCCGCCTGCACGACTGGACGATCTCGCGGCAGCGCTACTGGGGCCCGCCCATCCCCATCCTCTACTGCGACGCCTGCGGCACCGTCCCCGTCCCCGAGGACCAGCTCCCGGTGCTGCTGCCGGCGATCGCGGACTACAAGCCCGACGCGAGCGGGGTGAGCCCGCTGGCGCGCCACGAGGAGTGGTACATCACCGACTGTCCTTCGTGCGGCGGGAAGGCGCGGCGCGAGACGGACGTGAGCGACACCTTCCTCGACAGCGCCTGGTACTTCCTGCGCTACCCGTCCGTGGGCGACGACACGCAGCCGTTCGACCCGGAGCTCACGAAGAAGTGGCTGCCGGTGGACAGCTACATCGGGGGCAACGAGCACGCGGTGCTGCACCTGCTCTACGCGCGCTTCGTGACCATGGCGCTGCACGACATGGGGCTGGTGCACTTCGAGGAGCCCTTCCAGCGCTTCCGCGCGCACGGGCTGATCGTGAAGGACGGGGCGAAGATGTCGAAGACGCGCGGGAACGTGGTGGTGCCCGACGAGTACGTGGCGAAGTGGGGCGCCGACACCTTCCGCACCTACCTGATGTTCCTGGGCCCGTACCAGGAGGGGGGCGACTTCCGCGAGGCGGGGATCAGCGGCCCGTTCGGCTTCATCACCCGGCTGTGGGACGCGGTGCTCTCCTGCGAGGACCGGCCGCTGGAGGGCGCGGTCGAGCAGAAGCTGCACGCCACCATCGCCAAGGTGACGGAGGACGTGGAGGCGCTCTCGTTCAACACCGCCATCGCGGCGATGATGGAGTACCTGAACGTGGTCCGCGCCGGCGGGCGCACGCCGGAACGCGCGGCGGTGGAGCCGCTGGTGCGGCTGGCGGCCCCCTTCGCGCCGCACGTGGCGGAGGAGATGTGGGAGCGGCTGGGGAACGAGGGCTCCATCTTCCGCACCGCGCGCTGGCCGGAGCACGACCCCGCCAAGGCGGTGACCGACACGGTGGAGTTCGTGGTGCAGGTGAACGGGAAGCTGCGCGCGCGCATGCCCATGCCCCGCGGCATCGCCGAGGCCGCCGCCCGCGACGCCGCCCTGGCCGACGAGAACGTGCGCAAGTTCCTGGACGGCAAGGAGGTGCGGAAGACGGTGTTCGTCCCCGACCGCCTGCTCAACCTCGTCGTCGGCTGACATCGATCTCACGCAGAGACGCGGAGGCACGGAGAGAGGATCAGCGAGCCTCTCCGTGCCTCTGCGTCTCTGCGTGAAATACGTTTTTGTCCTACCTGAGCGACACCGGCGGGCGGGACTCCGCATCGGTCCGTGCTCGCATCATCTAGCAGCCCACGGACTTGGACGTCAGGGTCGAGGCGGAACGAGCGTTGCCCTCGTCGTTCGGGAGGAATCGTCTTCCCACCTCTTTGGCGGACTCTCCGATGCGTCTCTCCACCCTGGCGGCAGCCGTGCTCCTGGCCGCGGCGGCCGCATCACCGGCCCGGCTCGTCGCGCAGCCCGACACGGCGCGGCTGCGGCAGGCGCTCGACCAGGCGATCGGCCGCGACTTCCGGATCGTGCGCCACGAGCTGAGCAACGGCCTCCCGGAGCGCGGCGGCACCTTCTGGCTGGTGCACGTCCATCCGCGACGCAGCGGCTACTTCCAGCTTCGCTACCGCTACGAGTACGTCGACGGCGTGCATCCGGAGAACCCGCTCTACACGCACGTCCAGCACGAGTCGTCCATCACCGTGGGCGAGCGCGGGTGCCATCGCAGGCAGCGGCGCAACACCGTGTGCCTGGGCGACACCCTCGTCCTCCCCTTCGTGGTGAACAACTTCACCGGCCACACCTTCACCCTGGCCTGGCGCGGCCCCGTCACGGAACCTCCCGAGCCGCCGGCCGGGTATCCGGCGCCGGTACCCGGCTCCGCCCCGAACCCGGCGGGCGCGCACCTCGAGTACCTCGGCTCCCGCGCGGAGGTGATGCTGCACCGCATCCCCGGCAGCACCACGGTGTACTCGGCCAGCTTCCGGGCGCTCGCGCCGGGAAGGTTCAACCTGTCGCTGCGGGCAGCGTCTGCGGTGGGCGCTCCACCGGCGCTCGACCTGGGGAGCGGGTCGGTGCCGGTGATCGTGGTGGCGCGCGGCCAGCCGGTGACGGTGCTCCTCTCGGCCGAGTCGGTCACCGGCGTGGACGAGCGGCACGGGTTCTCGTCGCACAGCGGCAACGAGTACCTCACCACGCCCCTCCTGCTGCAGCCCGGCGACCGCATCTCGCTCGAGTTCCTGCGCTACACCGTCCGCGGGCGCGACGCCCCCGAGCGCCTCGACCTGGAGCCGGTGATCACGAGCCTCCCCTTCGCGCTGGACCGGCGGGACCGCTTCAACGCCTGGATCGCCGATCACCTGCCGGGACGCTGATTCGCAGGCGGAACAACGGGCCAGCGTTCCTTCAGAAATTGATGCTACCCGTGATGTGCACGTCGTTTTACCCTTAATGTGCACGCCATCCTACCCTCCATGTGCACAAAATGTTATCCTTCATGTGCACGGGCTGGAAGAGATCGAGCAGGAGCACATGAGCATCAGAGACGGCACGCCTCGCAGCACAGCGCTTCAATGGTGGCGGGAGCACGTCGAGCGGGACGACTACGTCATCGGAAAGGACGACTTCCCGGATTTCACCGCGAGCGCGTTCCTGCGCTCGGGAGGGTACGTCCTGGAGGTCGCGGGTGGCCTGGCGTGGATCCTCGCGCGGCCCGGCGTGGACGTGCTCCCCGACGCCCTCTATCCGAACTACTGGAGCGTGGTCCGCGTGCTGCTGGCGGCGTACGCGCCGGCCGTGGTCGATCGCGTATCGGCGGTGCGTCTGCACCTGGAGGAAGCCACGCCGCCGCCGGTGCTCACCGTGCGTCAGGCGGGGAATGCCAGCAAGCGGGCGATCGAGCTTGCGTCCGGCTTCGGCCTGCTGCTCCGGCCCGGCGAGGTGGACCCGCTCCTGACCGTGGAACGCCGCCCGATGGGCATCTCGATCCCCGTCGAAGATCCTGCGGCGACGCTCCTGGGGCTCCCCGTCGAATTCCTGCGCGACGATCCCGAGCTGGTGGCGCTCTGGCTCAAGAGCCTGGTCGTCTCGCGCCAGAAGCTGGAAGAGGCGTACGCGCGGCGTCCCCGCCCGGTGGTGCTCAAGCGGCTCGGCGGCATCTCCCGCGAGGTAGGGAACCGGCGGCTGGCGGACCAGATCGACGAGGTGCTGAAGGGGGGATATCGCCACCGCGTGGGACGCGGGCACACGGAGCGCGGGCCAGGCTTCGCGGTGCCGGCGCACGTGGCGGGGCTCGCGACCACGCACCAGCCGTGGCTGGACCGCCAGGCCGCGACCTTTGCGCGCTTCCGCGCCGAGATCGAGGACGCGCTCGGGGCGGCGGAGGCGAAGCTGCCGCGCTTCGGCCGCGGCGAGCTGCTGGCCCAGGCGCGCGCCGCCAAGGCGTACGACGCCTATCATTCGACCACGATCGAAGGCTACCGCATCCGGCCGGAGGAGGTGTCGGCCGTGATCAGCGGGGTCGCCGTCGGCGGGAACGATCCGGAAGAGGTGCGGTCGCGGATGGCGGTTGCAGGGTACTCGAAAGCGTTCGAGAGCGCCCTCACGACGATGCGCGACTCCGGAGGCGAGGTGGAGATCACCGAAACGCTGGTGCAGGGTCTCTACATCGACCTCTTCTCTCCCTCGGTCGACGCGGGGATCGTCTCCCCCGAGCTCCTGCGCGGGTGGCGCACCGAGCCTGCCTACCTGCGAGGCCACCTCCATGTCCCCCCCGGCCCCGAGAAGCTCCCCCGGCTCATGCGCCAGTACGAGCAATTGGTGGACGGCGTGACGGGGCACCCACTCATCCGCGCGGTGCTCGCACATCTGGAGCTCGTCACCATCCACCCTTACCCGGACGGCAACGGCCGCCTGGCGCGTCTGCTGATGAACGTCGCCCTGCTGGGCGGCGGGCTGCCATGGGTGACCATCCGCAACGATGAACGTACGCCCTACTTCGCGGCTTTGCATGCCGCGCAGGTGGAGGGGAACCCCCTTCCCTTCGCGCGGTTCGTGCTCCGCTACGCCGAGTCGGCCGCGGAGTCACTGGACGCAGGCCCGTCCAGCGGGAAACCACGCTAGCGGAATCGACTTGCGGACCGTATATCACGGCTCGTGGTAACGGCCGATGACGGGCGGGGAGGAGCCGACTGGCTCTTCCCCGCATGCTTTCTTGTAGCGGGAACGGGAATGACACGCGAAGAAGTCGACGCGAGCGCGATCCAGGCGGAGGCCACGGGGCCGGTGCCGGGGTGGGGATGGACGGAGACCGCGCTCTCGCTGATGGTGGTGGTGTGGGGAGTGAACTTCGCCGTGGCGAAGCACGCGCTCGGCCAGTTCGACCCGCTGGCCTTCAACGCGATCCGCTTCTGCATCGCCTCGGCGATGGTGTTCGCGGTGCTGGTGGTGCAGGGCGAGCTGGCATGGCCCGAGCGCGGCGACGTGCTGAGGGTGGTGGGGCTGGGGCTGCTGGGGAACGTGCTCTACCAGGGGGCGTTCGTGAACGGGCTGGCCCGCACCCCCGCCGGGACAGCCAGTCTGATCCTGGCGGTGAGCCCGGTGATGACCGCCCTCCTCTCGGCGCTCGCCGGGCACGAGCGCCCCGGCTGGCGCACCTGGGGCGGCGCCGCGGTCGCCATCGGCGGCGTAGCGCTGATCACGGGAACGGGGATCTCGCTGGGGAGCCGGAGCGAGGTGATCGGCGACCTGATCCTGATCTGCGCGGCCGCGGCCTGGGCCGCCTACACCGTGAGCGCGCGCCCGATGGTGCGGAAGTACGGCTCCGTGCGCACCACCGCGTGGACGCTCTGGGTCGGCGCCGTGGGGCTGATCCTGCTCGGCTCCCCCGCCCTGGCGCACCAGGACTGGGGGCGGGTGACGCCGCTGGGGTGGGGTGCGCTCGTCTTCTCCGGCCTCTTCGCCATCGGCCTGGCGTACCTGATCTGGTACCGCGGGGTGGAGCGCATCGGCAACACGCGCACCGCCATCTTCGGCAACCTGACGCCCGTGGTGGCGATGGTCGCGGCGGCCGTGCTCCTGCACGAGGAGCCCTCGCACTGGGCGCTGCTCGGCGCCGCGCTCACCCTCGGCGGCGTGATGATCGTCCGCTCGGACCCCGGCCACGCGTAAAAGCGCCTCACGCAGAGGAACCAGAGGGACCGGAGGATTGCGTGCTTTCCTCCGGTCCCTCTGGTTCCTCTGTGTGAGACCCGCCGTTTCTCAGTCGTCGCGCGGAGGACGGCGCACGGGGGGACGCCGCGTGCCGCCGCCGCCGGGAGCCGGGCGCCCGCCTCCCCCGCGCGGCCCGCCGCCGCCGAAGCCCCCGCCCCGCTTGGGCCCGCCGAACCCGCCGCGCGCGCCTCCGCCGCCGGGGCCGCCGGGGCCGGGGCGCCGCGCCCGGTCCGCGCCCCGGTCGTAGTCCACGCGCACGCTGCGGCCCTTGATGGTGGTGCCGTTCACCGCGTCGATCACCTTCTGCGCCGCGTCGGCGGGGACCTCGACGATCGAGAAGGTGTCGCGGATCTCGATCTTCCCCACGCTGCTCCCCGGGATGTTGGCCTCGCCCGCGACGGCGCCCATCAGGTCGCCCGCGCGCACGCCGTCGCGCTCGCCGATGCTCACGAAGAGGCGCGCGAACGCCGCCGGCGCCGACCCGGCGGTGGACTCGCGCGCGGGTGCACGGGCGCTTCCCGTCCGCGACGCGGGCGTGGCCGCGGCGCCCGGGTCCGGCGCGGGCGGGCGCTTGCGCAGGAGCGCGGCGGCCGCGGCGGCCACCTCGGCCGCGGTGAAGTCCTCGAAGAGCGGCTCCAGCACCAGCATCTGCGCGCCGATGTCTTCCTCGCGGATGGCGCGGCGCAGCTCGGAGCGGAAGCGGCGCAGCTCGTCGCCCGCACCCTGCTGCTCGCCGGTCACGCCGGCCGGGCGCGCGTCGAGCCGGGCGCGCCTGGCCACCTCGTGCAGGTGCTGCAGCTCGCGCGGCTGCACCAGCACGAAGCCGGTGCGCTCGCCCCCGTGGCGCCGCTTGAGCGACTCCTCGTCGGCCGGCACGTCGAAGCTGATCACCGTGCCCGACGGGCCGCCCTCGCCCATCTCCGCCAGCGCCTCGGTGGAGCCCACCACCACCACGTCGGCGCCCTCGTCGTCCGCCTCGCCCACCAGGAAGCCGCGCAGCGAGAGCGCCTCGGCCACCTGCGCGGCGCGCTCGTCGGTGCGGCACACCAGCACCGGCGGCGCCTCGCCCTCGCCGCCGCCCAGCAGCCGCGCGACCGTGTCGACCTTCTCCCGCTCGCCCACGGGAACGTAGCCCACCACGCCGGTCGTCTCGTTCGCCTCGGGACTCTCGTCGGGGACGGCGGCCTGTACGGGGTAGCGGATGGCGCGCTTCACCCGGCGGTCCACCAGGTCCTGCACCGCCGGCGTCATGGCGCCCGTGACCACCACGCGCTGGGTGGTGCGGGGAACGTTGTCGAAGATGCCTTCCAGCGACTCCATCCCCCCCAGCGCCTCGATGTCCGAGGCGCCGTCGACCACCACCGCCTCCACCGCCTCCAGCTTCACCCCGGAGGAGCGCACGGCGTCCATCACCTGCTGCGGGGAGGCGACCAGCACGTCGGCGTCGCCGGGCTGCGTTCCCCAGCCGGGGCCGGCGGCGGTGACCGCCAGTTCCACGGCCTGCGCGAAGGGCACCAGCGCCAGCGCCGTCCACTCCGCGGCCTCGGGGGTGGCGACCAGCACCAGCACGCGGGTGGCGGGCGTCTCCTCCGCCGCTTCGTCGCCCTCGCCCTCCGCCGCGGCGCGGGGCTCGATGCGGTCGAGGACGCCGAGCGCGTACGCCAGCGTCTTCCCCGAGCCGCTGGAGGCGCGCGCCACCAGGTTCCCCTCGCGCCGCAGCACGGGGATGGCGGCGGCCTGCAGAGCGGTGGGGTGCTCGATCCCCTCCTCCTCGAGCGCCATCAGGAGCGGCTCGCGGAGCCCGAGGTCGTTGAACGAAGCCATGCTGTCTGTCCGATCCGGCTGGTCCGTAGGCTGATTTCAGAAAGGCGGCCAATATAGCCGTCAGCAAGTAGTCTGCCTAATCGCGCCCGCCGGATGTGTCGAATGCCGCGGCTACAGATCCTTCGGTCGCCGCCAGGGCTTCGTCGCTCCTGCGAGAGAGGCGCGGCGGCTCCCTCAGGATGACATTTGATGGAGAGTCCACAGGTAATGTCATCCTGAAGGAGCCGCCGCACCGAACCTCCGTTCACAGCGATGGCTGGCGGCGACTGAAGGATCTATAACCGAGGCCGCGCGTCTGCCTGCTCGACGCCTGAAGCATCCTGATGTCTGCTGTTTCGGCGCCGCCGCGCCTTGCGCCCGCCGCCGCGCGCCGTCTATCGTCCGGCCGCTCCCGCATCTCTCGAAACGACCCGATTCCTCCGGCACTGATGACGCCTCCCTCCGCCGGACCGCTGGCCGGCCTGCGCGTGCTCGACCTCAGCCGCGTGCTGGCGGGGCCGCTCTGCACCATGGTGCTGGGCGACCTGGGCGCCGAGGTGGTCAAGGTCGAGCACCCCGCCGGCGGCGACGACACGCGCGCCTGGGGCCCGCCCTGGGCCGAGGGGCCGGCGGGGCGCGAGTCCGCCTACTACCTCTCCGTCAACCGCAACAAGCGCTCGGTGGCCGCGGACCTGAAGTCGGAGGAGGGGCGCGCGCTCGTCCGCCGGCTGGCGGAGGACGCCGACGTGGTGGTGGAGAACTTCGTCCCCGGCGCGCTGGAGCGGATGGGGCTGGGGTGGGATGCGCTCTCCGCGCTCAACCCGCGGCTGGTGTGGTGCTCCATCACCGGCTACGGCAGCGACGGGCCGGAGGCGACGCGGCCGGGCTACGACTTCGCGGTGCAGGCGCGCGCCGGATGGATGGCGGTCACCGGCGAGCCCGAGGGCGCCCCGATGAAGGCCGGCGTGGCCGTGGTGGACGTGCTGACGGGGCAGAACGCGGCCATCGCGGTGCTGGCGGCGCTGCGGGAGCGCGAGGCGAGCGGACGCGGGCAGCGGGTGGAGGTGACGCTCTTCGACAGCGCGCTGGCGGGGCTGGTGAACGTGACGCAGGCGGCGCTGGTCACCGGCCGCGATCCGGCGCGCTGGGGGAACGCGCACGTGACCATCGTCCCCTACCAGACCTTCGACGCGGCGGACCGGCCCTTCGTGGTGGCGGTGGGGAACGACGCGCAGTGGCGGAAGCTCTGCGAGGCCGTCGGCGCGGCGGAGCTGCTGGCCGACGCGCGGCTGGCGACCAATCCCGGGCGGGTCGAGCACCGGCGGGCGGTGGGGGATGCGCTCGGGGCCATCTTCCGTAGCCGCGCGGCGGCGGATTGGCTGGAGCTGCTGGAGCGCGCCGGGGTGCCGTGCGCGCCCGTGCAGGGCGTGCGCGAGGCGCTGCTGGAGCGGGGGAAGACGTGGCCGATGGCGGGGGAGACGTACGGCGAGGTGCAGACGGTCGCGTCGCCCTTCCGCTTTTCGCGGACGCCCGCGGAGCTTCGGCATCCAGCGCCCGCGCTGGGGGGGCAGACCGACGAGATCAAGCGCGAGGGCTGGTCATCCTGATCACATGCAGAGACGCGGCGGCGCGGCGAGGGTCTCTCTCTCCGCGCCTCCGCGTCTCTGCGTGAGGTGCAGTTACCGCATCATGCCCCGGCCGCGGGTGGGCTCGGAGATGTGCTCGATGGCGTCGCTCACACGGTGCTCGCCGCGGTCGGTGTCGATGTCGCGCACCACGTCGGCCTGCGCGACGATCCCCACCAGGCGCCCCTCGCGGTCGGTGATCGGCACGCGGCGCACCTGCTCGCGCTCCATCACCCGCAGGATGTCGCTCACCGTGTCGTTCTTGTTGCAGCTCTCGACCTCGGTGGTCATCACCTCCTGCACCCGCGTGCTGCGGGCGTCCATCCCCTCGGCCACCGCGCGGATGGCCAGGTCGCGGTCGGTCACCACGCCGCGCAGCCGCCGGCTCTGCTCGCTGTCGACCACGGGGATGATGCCGACGTCCAGGTCGCGCATCTTCATCGCCGCGTCGGCGAGGGTGGAGTCGGGGGTCACGCACTCGGGGTTCTCGGTCATGATGTCGACCGCGCGCAGCCGCCGCGTCTCGTCCTGCTGCTGCGAGCCGCCGCCCCGGCCGGTGCCGCCGCCGTGGCCGGTGTCGCGCGCGCCCCAGTCGCTCCCCATCCCGCTCTCGTAGCCGCCGCCGGTGCCGCCGGTGCTCCCGTAGCCGCCGCCCGTACCGCCGGTGCCGCCGGTGGTGCCGTAGTCGCGCAGGCCGCCGTAGCCGCCGGTCTCGTAGCCGTAGCCGCCGGAGCTGTAGTAGTCGCCGCCCTGGCCGCGGTTGAGCCGGCCGCCGTGGCTCCAGTTCACCCCCTCGCCGCCGCGCCAGCCGCCGGTGCCGTAGTCGTTGTCGTAGCTCCCGCCGCCGGTGCCGAAGCCGCTCTGGCCGCCGCGGTAGCCGCCGCTCCAGCCGGGGTAGCCCTGCGCGTCGGAGCCCATCCCGCCGTACTCGCTGCCGTAGCCGCCCCCCTGTCCCCGCCAGTGGTTGCCGAAGCGGTCGCCGCCGCCGTAGAAGCCGGAGCCGCCGCCACCCTCGTCCTGCATCCCCCAGCGGTCGCGGTCGAAGTCCCGTCCGTAGCGTGCCATGCTCACCCTCCTGCGGTTGAGTGCGTCCTTCCTGGCGCATCCCCCGATCCTGCCGGGGAAGGACCCCTCCCCGGGTGCAAGATGCGCACCCCTCCGGAAGGCCGGAGAGGCTCATCCGCCTCCGCCCTGCAAAAGACGTCATCCTGAGGCCGGCCACGCGTAACTCGCGGCATGAAAAAGAGTTGGCAGGCCGAAGGAGCCATAGCCGAGGCGGGCATCCACCTTCCGGGACGCATCGGGATGGCAGGGGGCGGGCGGATGAATCCGCAGCAACAAACACACGAAGTCCGCCTTCGCGGACTCCCACCTTCCCCGTGGCCGCCCTACCGGGGCACGCGACCGGCGCCACCGGAGCCGCGGCAACGGAACCCCGGTCGCCCGGCAATCCGTCGCGTGCCGCGGGATTCCGGCCTCACCATGGCCGGTAGTCCGCGCAGGCGGACTTCGTGTCGTTGTTGCAGCGGTTTCAACCGCCCTGCCGACGCCGGAGGAAGACGACGAGGAGGCCGATCACGCCGATGGCGGCGAAGCTGAACCACTGGAAGGCGTAGCTCAGGTGCGGGCCGTTGCCGGGCGGGGGGAGGGAGACGCGGACGGGGGGACGCCGGCTCGCGGAGTCGGGCCCCGGGAGCTGCTGGAGGTAGAGGCGCACGATGGGGCGCCGCTCCATGCGGCGCAGCACGCCCAGGTCGAGGCGGCGGTAGCTCGTCGCCGCGCCGCTGCGCGCCGGCTCGCCGCCGTTGCGGGTGCCGCGCGGGATCTCCTGCAGGATCCCCTCGACGGTGCGCGTTCCCGGCTCCGCCCAGGGCCGCGCGTCGACGGTGGCGGCGTCGGGGGAGGGGATCCAGCCGCGGTTCACCAGCAGCGCGCGCGGCACGCCGAGGACCACGAGCGGGGTGACCAGGTGCACCCCTGGCCGCCCCTCGTCCGCGCGGCCGCGGAGCACGATCTCGCCCGACGGATCGTAGCTGCCAATGGCTCGCAGGCGGCGGTTGATGAACAGAGCGGGCTCGCGCTCGATGGCCTCGGCGGTCAGCGAGTCGTAGTCGAGCACCGGCATCCGCCCGGCGAGCTCCAGCGCGTGGTTGCGCGCCCGGCGCTGCTCCAGCCGGTCGAGCTGCCAGAAGCCGAGGCGAACGCACACGCCGCACATCGCCAGCACGAACACCACCGCCAGCGCGTCGCGAAGTTTCATTGGAGGGGAGAGTCGGTCATTGGCTCTCACAGAGGCCGCAGAGGTCACGGAGAACTCCCCTGTGACCTCTGTGCCGACCTCTGTGCCCTCTGTGAGAGCCCTGCAGTTCTACCGCGCCTGCTGGGCGCCCTGCTTGTCGCGCGGAGTGCGCAGGTTCTCGGGGATCCACCAGTAGATCACGTCTTCCCACCACTCCGGCCCGCGGAACTTCACCCCCCGGAAGCGCGAGCTCACGCCGTAGAACTCGGGGTCGAAGAAGATCGGCGCGTACACGGCGTCGCTCACCACCGCCTGCTCGATCTGGCGCCAGAGCCCCCGCGCGCGGCCGGTGTCGGCCTCCACGATGGCGGAATCGATCAGCGCGTCGAGCTTCGGGTTCTTGTAGCCGGCGAAGTTGGCGCCGCCCGGCGGGATGGCGGCCGAGTGCCAGACCATCCGCGCGTTGGGCCCCATCACCCCCGGGCCCCATCCCCATCCCCAGAACGAGCCCTGGAACTCGCGGGCGCGCAGCCGGGCCACCCAGGTGGTGCGCTCGTAGGCGCGGGGCACGAGCTGGATGCCGGCCTGCTTCACCATCGCCTGGATGGCCACCAGCATGTCGGCGCGCACGGGGTCGGCCGAGCTGTACTCCACCTCCAGCCGGAGCGGCTGGCCGTTCTTCTCCCGGACGCCGTCGCCGTTGGTGTCCACCCAGCCGGCGCTCTGCAGCAGCGCGCCGGCCTGCTGCACGTTGAAGGCGAGCGGCTGCAGCCCCTCGCTGTGCTCCCGCAGCTTGGTGGGGATGGGCGAGCTGGCCGGCTCCCCCGCCTCGCCGAACATCGAGCGGGTGAGGGTGGCGCGGTCGATCGCCATCAGGAAGGCCTGCCGCACCTTCACGTCGTTCACGGGCGCCTTGTCCTGGTTCCAGACGATCCACCCGGGGCGCACCCGCGCCGCGCTGAAGAGCCGCACGCTGGGCGCGGCCGTCAGCCGCTCGCGCTGGTCGGCGGTGACCTTGTCCAGGTCGCCCTCGCCGTTGATGAGCGCGGTGAGGCGGGCGCTGGGGTCGGGGACCACGCGCACGATGATGCGGTCGAGCGAGGCGCGCGGCGAGGCGTCGGGGTTGGCCTCGAGCACCGCCTCCTGCCCCTTGTTCCAGCGCACGAAGCGATAGAGCCCGTTCCCCACCGGCCGGTTGTTGAAGGCGGCCTGGCGCATCTGCGCCGGGGGGGTGCTCTCCAGCAGGTGCTTGGGGACCGGCACCACCTCCAGCAGCGAGTTGAGGGTGGCGGTGCCCGTGCGCGCGAGCTTGACCTCCACCGTCATGCTGTCGACCGCGCGGACGGAGGTCACCGCCTCCACGTCGCCCTGGCGCGTGCTGGCGACCATGGAGTCCTTCTGCATCTGGATGGTGTAGACCACGTCGGCGGCGCTGGTGGGCCTCCCGTCGTGCCACTTGATGCCGGGACGGACGTGGAGGACGACGGTGGTGGGGTCCGGCTGCTCCCACCGCTCCAGGAAGTCGGGAGTGTAGTTGCTGAGCGTGCTGTCGCGCCGGGCCAGGGCGCGGAACATCAGGTGCACGAGCTGGTAGGCCGGGTTGGCGTCGTAGGTGAGGGGATTGAGGTTGTCGGCGTCGCCCTCGCTGAGCACCACCAGCGTGCCGCCCGGCGGTCCTCCGCCCAGGGTGTTGAAGTTCCCCGGCGGCGGCGTGTCGTCGACCGTGCCCGCGCCCGGGCCGCCCCGCTGGTCGCCGCCCCCGCCGCACCCCGCAAGCGCCAGCGCGGCGAGCGCCGCCGCGACCCCCCTCCCGGTGATCCGCATCGTCGCACCTCCCCCTGGGTTCGGCGTCAGCCCCTGATCGCGACCCACCCCTCCGCAGGAACCGTACACATCTACATTGCCCTGCCGCTTCGCCAGTCTCTCCGTGAACCGGGACGGCCTCTCGCGCCCTCGGCAGGAGGTCGGGCGGATAAATCCGCGGCAACAAAAACACGAAGTCCGCCTGCGCGGACTCCCACCTTCAGCGCCGCTGCCGTCCCGGGGCACGCGACCGGCCCCACTTCAACCGAAGCCGGCGATCCTCAGGCCTCTCCCGCAGCCCGTCGCGTGCCAGTGAAGAACTCCAGCCTCATCAGGGCCCGTAGTCCGCGAAGGCGGACTTCGTGTAGTTGTTGCCGAAGCGCCGCGGTTTCAACCGCCCCGCTCCCACCGCGCCTGCCGACTCCCGTACTCAGCACTAGGCACTAGGCACTAGGCACTAGGCACTGCCGTTTCAGAACCGGTCGAAGGTCCACGGCTTGGGGACCTCGAAGGCGCGGTCGAGCATCTTCACCACGTCGGAGCCGTCGAGGGTGGCCAGGCCGCCGGAGAGCGCCTGCCAGGGGGCGATGGCGCCGATGTAGATGCGCGAGAGCGTCTGGACGGGCATGGCGATGGTGGCGTCGACGTGCCCGCCGATCCACGGCTCCACCTGCAGCGCCCCGCCCTCCATCCGCACCCGCCAGGGGCCGCGGTTCTCCGGCACCTGCGCGTCCTCGATCTCCAGCTTGAGCGTGAGCTCGGCCTCGCTGGCGAGGGCGCGCCGCTCCAGCGCCTCGGGCACGTCGAGCACGCGGAACATCGGCCCGCGCAGCAGCGTGGCCGAGGGGAACCAGAGCCGCCAGGAGGGCGCCTGCAGCAGCGGGAGCCGCGGCTCGCGGATGCGGTCGCCGAACCCCTCCTCGGGGTGCGCGCGGTAGGCGATCTCGCGCCACTGGTCGCCCAGGGTGCTGAGCCAGCCGTAGATCCCGCGCTGGGCGTGGATGGTGAGCCAGGCGCGCTCCTCCACCTCCAGGTAGCGCCGGTCCAGCGGCAGGTCGGCCCGGTAGCGGACGATGCAGTAGCCCTCGGGCACCCCGTCGTCGCTCCAGTAGACCACCGCCGCCTGGTCGTCGTGCCCCCAGCTCTTGGCCCAGCTCCGGTCGGTGCGGTCGAGCTGCCCGGTCTGCAGCAGGCGCGCGGCCTCGCCGTAGACCGCCTTCATCGCGTCCAGGTCTTCGGGCGTGTCCACCAGCCGCACCTTCATCCGCTCCGCCTTGTCGTCGGGCAGGAGTGCGGGGGGGAGCTGGTACTGGTGGGCCTCGCCGGCCAGGCCGTAGCCCAGGTCCTCGTAGAAGCTCGCGCGGAAGGGGAAGAGCGCCGAGGCCACGTCGCCGCGCTCGCGGGCGTGCTCGAAGCCGGCGACGAGCATCCGCTGCGCCAGCCCGCGGCGGCGGTGGGTGGGGGAGATGGCGACCGCGGCCACGCCGGTGACCGGGAGCGCCGCGCCGGCGATCCACTGGCGCAGCCAGAGGAGCTGACAGGCGCCCACCAGGCGGCCGTCGTCCTCGGCCACCCAGAGCGCCTCCAGCCCCCCGTGGGGCCCGTCCTTCAGGAAGTCCATCCACCACTGGTAGCCGCGCCCCGGCGCGGGGAAGCTGTGCGCCTGCAGCCGCGACACCTCTTCCAGCTCGTCCGGCCGCGCCGGACGGAATGTCTCGCTCAAGTCCCCGCCCTCTCCCGATCCCGACGAAAGTGGTCCCGGCCGAGGCATCCGCGAGCCCCGTCGCGTGCCCCGCGACCTCGCCCGCACCTCAGCCGGTAGTCCGCGCAGGCGGACTTCGTGTAGTTGTTGCCGCGGTTTCAACCGCCCGGCCCAGGCCTTCCGCCGCGGCGCCTCCCTCGCCCCCGGGTTGGAAACCCGGGGCTACGACGGCCCGAAGTCCGCCTTCGCGGACTCCCAGCCGCGGCGCCACGGCGCAAATCCACCCCCTTCGCGACCTCGGCCGAGCCGCACCCGGCGTGCGCGATACGGCCCCGGCGGCACGTGACCAGTCCGCGAAGGCGGACTTCGGGCAGTTGTTGCCGCGGTTTCAACCGCCCGGCCTCCGGACCTCGCCTGACCGCCGAGGGTCGGGCCGGAATTCGGCCCAGCCCCCCGACAGGCTCCGATCCCACTCCAGCCCTCATCCCCCGGACCGTGGCCCGGCTTTCGCAGCCGCCGTTCGTCACCCGAGGCACGTCCGCGGGGCCGGCGCGCGCGCCAGCCTTGCGGGTACCGTGCCAGACCCAGCCAACTTACCCGCGGGCCCCATGCATCGCCAATCGACCCGGATCCGCCTCTTCGCCGCGCTGGCCTTCGCGCTGGCGGCGGCGTGCCGCAGCGCCAGCCCGCCGCAGGGCGACGGCGCCGCCGACACCCTCCCGCGCCCCGCCGGCTCGGCCACCGCCGCCGCCCCGTCGGCGGCGAGCCGGGTGCTCCCGGGGCTCGAGGTGCTGGTGCGCGACTCCCTGCACCTGGTGCGGGGAAAGCGGGTGGGGCTCATCACCAACCAGACCGCCGTCTCCTCGCGCGGCGAGCACGCGGTCGACGTGCTGTCGCGCGCGCCGGGGGTGCGGCTGGTGGCGCTCTTCGGGCCCGAGCACGGGGTGCGGGGGACGGTGGAGGGGGGCGAGAGGATCGAGAACCAGCGCGACAGCGCCACCGGCATCCCCGTCTACTCGCTCTACGGGCGCACGCAGAAGCCCACGCAGGAGATGCTGCAGGGGCTCGACGTGCTCCTCTTCGACATCCAGGACATCGGCGCGCGGCCGTACACCTTCGTCTGGACGATGGCGATGGCGATGGAGGCGGCCGCCGAGCGCCGCATCCCCTTCGTCGTCCTCGACCGCCCGAACCCGATCACCGACCGGGCGCAGGGGCCGATGATGGCGCTGGAGATCCGCACCGAGCGCATCGGCCAGCCCATCACCGGCCTCTACCCGGTGCCGCTCCGCCACGGGATGACCTCGGGCGAGATCGCGCGCTACGTGAACGCCGAGTTCCGCGTGGGCGCCGACCTGCACGTGGTTCCCGCCGCCGGGTGGGAGGGCGACGAGTGGTTCGACCACACCGGGCTGCGCTGGGTGAACCCCTCGCCCAACATCCGCTCGCTCGACGCGGCGCTCAAGTACAGCGGCCTGGTGCTGGCCGAGGCCACCAACCTGAGCGTGGGCCGGGGGACGGACGCGCCCTTCTCCTACCTGGGCGCGCCCTGGATGGACGCGGGGCGGGTGATCGAGGCGGTGCGGAAGTACGACCTGGACGGGGTGCGGCTGGACAGCGTCACCATCACCCCCCGCGGCGCGCAGCCCCACCACATGGTGCGGATCACGGTGACGGACCGGGACGACTTCGACGCCCCCTTCGCCACGCTGGCGCTGCTGACGGAGATCAAGCGGCTCCATCCCCAGTTCCGCATCGAGGATCCGCCGGGGATGACGCAGATGCTGGGGTCGAAGTGGGCGATGGCCGCCTTCCAGCGCGGCGACGACCCGCGCACCATCCAGCGCCGCTGGCGCGAGGAGCTGGAGGCGTGGCGGCGCATGCAGGCGCGCTATCGGATCTACCCCGACTGAATGATCTCACACGGAGGCACGGAAACACGGAGAGGCACGGCGGCGCTCTCCGCGTCTCCGTGCCTCCCTGTGAACAAAACCCTCAGAGGGTGTTGCTGAACGTGCATGTTCCGCGGCACCACAAGTCTCATCCTGAGGCCCGGCCACACGATCGTGGCGTCAGCGCTGCAGACGGCAGGGCCGTGAGGATCTGGCCGAGGAATGCGCAGGAGCCCGCCGCGGAAGCCCGCACGATCGCCGCGTCCACGCCGGCGCTCGTCGATGCCCGGCTTTTCCTGCGTGGCATCGACGAGTGAACGTGAGGCCGTGGCTCCGCGCGAGCTTC
>JBJMPM010000004.1:0-6087 GCA_045803205.1 Longimicrobiaceae bacterium | reverse complement strand
CGTTTACGCGCCATTGCTTTCTCCCGTGCGGGTGAAGCATCAGCAAACCCGCACGAGAATCTACTCTGCAATTCATCACTGGTAAATAGAGTCACTACCTATAGATCCTTCGGCCTGCAAGTTATTCCGCAGACGATGGTTACAGCATGGACGGCCTCAGGATGACGTCGTTTGTTTGAGGTGCGTTCAACACCAGGTGTTCAGGCGGATTTGGTATCAGATCCTCACGGCCCTGCCGCCATCGGCGTGAACGCTGATTCCACGTGGCCGGGCCTCAGGATGACACCCGGGGGTGTCCGAACAACGGGTTCAGCAACACCCTCTCAGGGATTTCCCGGGGAAGCTCGTGAGGTTTCTGCCTCCTATCGGAAGCAGCTCAGCGGGACGTCGAGGGGGATGTCGGCGACCGGGAGCCGGTAGTGCCACCACTCCTTGTCGTAGTTCTGGAAGCCCTCCGCCTCCATCGCGCGCTTGAGCACCATCCGGTTCTCCAGCACCGCGCCGGTGGCGTTGGCCGTGTGCGCGGCCTCGGAGAAGGTGTCGAAGGGCGTCCCCATGTCCAGCTCGCGGCCGCCGCGCAGGCGCACCACGGTGAGGTCCACCGTGTTGCCGCGGTTGTGGCCGCTCTGCCGCGCGACGTACCCCTGCTCCAGCACCCACTCCCTGCCGGTGCGCTCCGCCCACTCCACCATCGCCAGCGTCGCGCGCACCGGGCGGTAGGCGTCGAACACCTTGAGCCCCAGCCCCTCGGCGCGGAGCCGCGCCTGCACGCGCGCGAGCGCCGCGGCGGAGCCCGGGTGCAGCAGGGCGCGGCGCGCGTCGTACCCCGGCAGGCGCTCCCCGGTGAAGTTGTTCGCCGTGGCGTAGCGCAGGTCCACGCGGATGGAGCGGTCCAGCCCGCGCACGTCGACCAGCTCCTCGCCGAGGGGGAGCGTGCACGACTGCGCCGCGAGCGTGGGATGGGCGCGCGCCGCGCCGCATCCCCCCAGCACCACCAGCAGGGCGGCGAGCGCGGCCGTGCGGGCGCGCTCAGAACTCATGGCGTCCCCCGTCCTCGCCCAGCTCGGTGTGCGCGAAGACGCGGCGCGCCTCGGCCAGGTCGGCGTCATCCACCCCCGGCGGCAGGTGCACCAGCACCAGCCGGCGCGCGCCCGCCCGGAGCGCCACCTCCGCCGCCTGCTCGTAGGTGGAGTGCACCCCCTCGTACCGCTGCTTCTGCGCCTCGTGCACCAGGATGTCGGCGCCGGCGGCGAGCGCGGTGATGTCGGGCGAGGGGCTGGTGTCGCAGGAGTACGCCACCACGCCGCCGCCCGCCGCCTCCACCCGCACGCCCACCACCGGGACGGGGTGAATCCCCGGGGCGGCGGTCACGTGCCAGCGCTCGTTGCGCAGCACCTCGGCGCCGGGCTCGTGCTTTACTTGGCGCCACTGGATCTCGGGGACGCCCTTCCAGCTCTTCGTGTCGAAGCTCTCCCACGCGCGCCGCGCCTGCGCGAGGGCGCTCTCGATGCCGTAGACGGGGATGGGCTCGCGCCGGCCGGAGAGCCAGAGCTTCTCCATGAAGAGGGGGAAGCCGCCCACGTGGTCGGCGTGCTCGTGCGTCACGATCATCCCCTCGATCGCTTCGAGGTCGACCCCCGCGAGCTGGAGGCGCTGGATCACGTCGCCGCCGCAGTCCACCACCAGCGTGCGGCCGCCGCTCTCGAAGGCGAGCATGGTGGTGGTGCGGCGCGCGTCGGCGAACGCGGAGCCGGTGCCCAGCAGGTGCAGCACGGCCATGGCCGGTGGTCTCCCTCGCACGGGTGGCGGGCGCGCGGAGCGTACGGAACGGACCTTGCCGAAATGGCGCGCCGCGAGACGCGGAGAGTCTACGAGGATCTTTCGGGAGGAGGAAGGGCCATGTCGAGCGCCAGGCGGACCAGGGACCACGACGAGATCCGCAAGTGGGCGGAGGACCGCGGGGGGATCCCCACCTTCGTGAAGGGCACCGGCGGGATGCTGCGGATCGACTTCGTGGAGGGGAAGAAGAGCGGCGGGCGCGAGGAGAACCTGGACGAGACCACCTGGGAGGAGTGGTTCCAGGTGTTCGACGACCGCGGCCTGGAGTTCCTGCACGTGCCGGAGGGGGAGAGCCGCTTCTTCAAGCTCGTCTACCCCGGCGACGACGACTGAGGGCGCTGCGCGCCGAGAACGCAGAGGAACTGAGAGTGCGCAGAGGTTCTCTCCGTTCCTCTGCGTTCTCTCTTTTCCTCTGCGTACTCGCGCGCAGCGCCCTCAGTCGTCGGGCTTGTTGCAGGGGTGGTCGGGGTTGGTGAGGGCGCGCGACACGTCCTGGTTGTAGCTCGCCACCGCGTTCCCCTCCACCGTGCCCTGCCGCACCGCGCGCGGGCGGGCCTGCTCGGAGAGCCGGGCGAAGCGCACCGAGTCGTCGCGCGAGCGCGCGTGCGCCGCGGAGTCGGCGTAGTCGGCGGTGCGGTTCATGGCGTCGGCCCACTGGCGGTAGGCGGCCGCGAAGGTGTACCCCGCCCGCGTCACCTGCTCCATCGGCGTCCCCTCCGCGGTCGCCACCGCGGTGTCGAGCGCGGCCAGACGCTCCTTGGCATCGAGCGCCAGCTCCGCCGCGATGCACGAGTTCTGCCGGGCGAGCTGCCGGCCGGCGGCGCGGCCGCGGTCCTGGCAGCCGGCGAGGAGCAGCGCGGCGGCGGCCGCGAGGAGCAGGGTGGGGTTCGTGGTCCGCATGGGCGTGGGGGTACGGGTCCGGAAGCGTGGAACGCGCGGGCTCAGCCGTCCGTGACGCTGCCCGGGAAGAGCTCGCGCTCCACCAGCTCGCAGAGCAGGTGGATGAGGGTGATGTGCGCCTCCTGGATGCGCTCGGTGGCCTCGGCGGGCACCACCAGCGCCTCGTCGCAGAGCGGCGCGATGGCACCGCCGCCGCGCCCCAGGAGCCCCACCACCAATGAGCCGCGCTCCCTGGCCGCCTCGGCGGCGGCGAGCACGTTCGCCGAGCTGCCGCTGGTGCTGATCGCCACCAGCACGTCGCCGGGGCGCGCCATCGCCTCCACCTGCCGGCGGAAGGCGGTGGCGAAGTCGTAGTCGTTGCTCCAGCAGGTGAGCGTGGGCGCGTCGAGCAGGTGGTGCGCGGGGAGCCCCGGCCGGTCGCGCTTGTAGCGCGCCACCAGCTCCTCCACCAGGTGCATCGCGTCGCACGCCGAGCCGCCGTTGCCGCAGGCGTACAGCCGGTTCCCCGCGCGGAAGGCGGCGGCCACGCGCCCCGCCGTGCGCGCCACCGCCGGCGCCATCTCCCTCAGCGCCAGCGTGACGCGCGCGGACTCTTCCAGCGCGGCGTGGATCACCTCTTCGGCGGCGGCTGCGGGCATCGCGGATGGACGGTCGGTCGCGGGGGCGGAGCGGACGGCAATGTATGTGCGTGGGGTGGTGCGGGACAGGGGATGCGCCGCCGGCCTCCATCCCCCCGTCCACCCGTTCGACCGTACGCGTTCCGGACCGGATGATCCTGACCTCGCTGATGCCGGGCGGCCGGAGGGTCCCATCCCCCGCCCTCCTGCTGCTGGTGCTCCTCGCCGCGGGCTGCCGGAAGAAGGACACGCTGCGCACGCTGGAGCGGGTGCCGCTCCCCGCCCCCGCCTCGCCCGCGGCCACGCTGGCCATCGACTCGCTCGGCCGCGCCTGGGTGGGCGACTCGGCGCGGCTGGTGGCGCTCGACACGGCCGGGCGCGTGCTGGCGCGGGTGCCGGTGGAGCTCAAGGGCGCGCCGCGGCTTCTCTGGCTGGACAGCGCACGGGTGGTGGTGCGCGTCCCCGGCGCGGCGGGGGTGGTGGACGCCGCGGGGAAGACGGTCGCGCTCCGCCGCTCCGGCGCGCCGCTGGCCCGCGACCCGCGGCGGCGGTGGGTGTTCACCGCGAGCAGCACGGGAAGCGTGCTGGGGCTCGACCCGCGCTCGCTGGCGCCGCGCTGGGGATGGCCCGACGCGGGGTCGCCCGTCTCCGCGCTGGCGGTGTCGCCCTGGGGCGACCGGGTGTACGTGGCGCTGTCGGGGAGCGGCCGCAACGACGTGCCGCCTTCGGTCGAGGTGCGCGACGCGCTCAGCGGGCGGCTCCTCTCCGTCTACCGCACCTCGGCGCCGGTGCGGCGGCTGGAGGCGGCGCCGGACGGCACCCTCTACGCGCTGATGGGCGGCGACGTGGTGGCGCTCCGCCATGGCCGCGCGGGGCTCAAGCCGCTCTGGAGCCGCGGCTTCGGGGGGATCGGGCAGCCGGAGGCGGACGAGCTGCGGGTGTCGCCGTCGGGGGACCGGATCGCGGTGGTGGCGCGCGGAAAGGGGCTGCGGCTGCTGGCGGCGGGGGACGGGAAGGTGCTGGAGGAGGGAAAGCAGTCGCCCCGCGACGTCGCGTGGGACGCTGCGGGGCGGCTCTGGGTGCTCGGCGAGCGGGAGATCCGGATCGTGCGCTGACTCAGTGCCCCAGGTCGGCGCCCTTGGAGTTGCGCATCAGGAAACCGGCGGCCAGGAACGGCAGCGTGTTCAGGCTCAGGCTCGCCAGCGCGGCCCACATGAGGAGATGGTTCCCGCTGATCAGGGCGTAGAGGAACGCGATCACCGCCGGCAGGGTGATCAGCAGCGCCGCCATCAGTGCGTACTTCATCGTCCTCGCTCGCCGTTCCGTTTGGATTCTTGAGTGCCTGCGCGGGGCGCAAGCTAGTCCCCGGGCGGGTTTACGGCAAGTCGGGGGCCGCACGTAGGGACATCCCCCACGTGCATGTCCTCCGCGCCCCGATTCACGCGCGGCGGTCGCGATGCGACGTTCACCAGGCAGACTGGGTTCTCACACGGAGTCAACGGAGTCAGCGGAGCGCTGCCGTCATTTCTCCGTTGACTCCGTTGACTCCGTGTGAGGCCATTCAGTTGGAGAGGACGATGAGTGAGACGAAACCGAACCGCCGGGTCGACGTGCCGCCGCTGGGGAGGCGGCTCTGGAACGCCGCGCGCCTCCGCTGCCCGGTGTGCGGCGGGCGCGGCGTGCTGAAGAGCTGGATGAAGACGAAGGAGCGCTGCCCCACCTGTGGGCTGCGCCTGGAGCGCGGCGAGCACGACTTCTTTCTGGGGGCGATGATGTTCAACATCGCCCTGGCCGAGGGGATCCTCGCGCTGGTGCTGGTGGGGGTGATGATCGCCCTCTGGCCGAACGTGCCCTGGCGGCTGCTGGAGATCGGCGGGCCGGTGATGATGATCGTCGCGCCCTTCGCCTTCTACCCCTTCTCGCAGCTCGCCTGGCTCGCCGTCGACCTCCTGCTGCACCCGCTCACCCACGAGGAGCTCGACTGGCACCGCTCCAGCGCCAAGGGCGAGACGCGCCGCTCCGACTACCGCGCGGACTGAGCCTCTCCGAATCCTGAAGAGAAAAGGCCTCACACGGAGTCAACGGAGTCAACGGAAACATCAACTCCGTTGACTCCGTTGACTCCGTGTGAGCATTCAGTTCAGGTGAGTCGAAGCGCTTGACGCAGGAAGGTACCGCGGCTACCTTGAGACCGATCGGTCTCTATCGAGAAAGGCGAGCATGGTCGCACGAGGCGAAGGGACGCGCGAAAACATCATCCGCAAGGCCGCCACGCTGTTCAACCAGCACGGCTTCGCGGGCTCGTCGATGTCCGATGTGATGGCGGCCACCGGGCTGCAGAAGGGCGGCATCTACCGCCACTTCGAGAGCAAGGAGCAGCTCGCGGTCGAGGCGTTCGCCTATGCCGTCGGGCTGGTGGGGCGGCGCTTCGCCGCGGCGCTGGAAGGAACCACGAATGCCATCGACCGGCTGAACGCGATCGTCTCCGTGTTCGCGGGGCTGTCGGCCGATCCCCCGGTTCCCGGTGGCTGTCCGGTGATGAACGCGGGGATCGAGAACGACGACGGCAATCCGGCGCTGCGCGTGCGTGCGCGGGCGGCTTTGGACGATCTGCGCGGCCTGGTGGCGCGGACGGCGGAGCGGGGCAAGACACGCGGCGAGGTCCGCGCCGACGTCGATGGCGAGGAGCTGGCTACGGTGCTGGTCTCGACGCTCGAGGGGGCGGTGATGA
>JBJMPM010000377.1:0-4489 GCA_045803205.1 Longimicrobiaceae bacterium | reverse complement strand
GGCGCGGCGGCTCTCTCTGCGTCTCCGCGTCTCTGTGTGAGATTCCTTAAGCCAGGAAGACGGTGGCGAGGAGGGTGAGGAAGGCGCCGAGGGCGAGGAGGCAGACGTAGCCGATCCCCAGCACGCCGTACTTGATGCCGGTGACGATCCATCCCTGCCCGTAGACCTTCTTCATCGCCAGGTACACGTAGAGCAGCAGCCACCCCAGCAGCACGCTCACCGCCTCCGGCCAGCGCACCAGCGCGATCATCCCCAGGTAGATCAGGAAGGCCGAGGCGTGCACGTGCAGCGCGAACACGAAGTGCTCCACGTAGTAGCGTTTGCTCCCCACGTACAGCAGCATCAGCATCGCCGAGAAGATCGGGATCAGCACGAACATCATCTGCGGCACCCGCCCCAGGAAGCCGTTGATCACCTCCCGCACGGCTTCTTTCTGCTCCATCCGCCGGAAGTGGTCGAGCCGCGCGTTGGCGATGCTGTCGAGCTCCGCGTTCCCGGAGTTCACCCGGGCGTCGAGCCAGGAGGCCTCGGGCGGGCGCGGCGGCACCGGCGGCGCCGCCAATCGCGCCTGGGCTGTGGGCGCGGGGCGCGCCGGCGGGTGCACGGTCTTCTCCACGCCGGGCCCGCCGATGGTCACGGTGTTGCCCAGGTGCACCTCGGGGTTGCGCAGCTCGGGGAGGAGCGAAAGCGCCAGGAAGAAGAGCACGCTGGTGACCAGGTAGAGCCGGAAGGGCGGGATGTAGCGCGCGATGCGCCCGCTCATGTACTCGCGCGTCAGGTGCCCGGGGCGCGCGAGCAGCGCCCCCAGCGTGCGCGGGAGCGCCGAGTTGATGGAGAACTGGTCGTCCAGCGCCTCCAGCAGCATCCGCCCCAGTGAGACGTGCACCTCCACCTTCCGCTGCCCGCAGGTGCGGCAGTAGTTCCCCGGCGTGGGGTCCCCGCAGTTGGTGCACGGCCGGTCCGGCCTCCGCCGCTCCGTGGTGCGGAAGCTCGGGGTGACCGGCGGCGGCGGCCTCTCGGTGAACACCGGCATGCGGATGGAGCGGAAGCTGGACATCGGGGAACCGCGAAGGGGGAAAGAACCGTCAGGCGATCGTCGTGGCCGCCAGCAGGTCGTGGGGCCACTGCTCGTAGCCGGCCTGGCGGAGCGCGGTGGCGATCTGCGCCCAGTGGCGGACGCCGTGCAGCAGCGCGTGCGCCACGACCTTCCGCCGGCTCCCGTGCATCGGCCCGTAGAGCAGCGTCTCAAAGGTGAGCACCTCGTCCCACTCCTCCGGCGTGGCCTGGGCCACGTAGCGCGCCAGCCGCTCGCGCGCCGCGCGGTGGATGGCGAAGAGCTCGTCGACCGTCTGGTGCGGCACGCCCTCGTAGGGGGTGATGGGGTCGCCCAGCAGCCGGTCGGCGTAGCGGCGCTCCACCAGGAAGGTGTGGAAGAGCAGCTCGCGCACCGTGCCCCACCGCCCTTCGCCCAGCGGCACGTCGAGCACGGCGTCGTCGTGCGCCCGGAGCCACGCCTCCCAGCGGCCAGTCTCCTCGCCGGTGTAGTCCATCAGCTCCTGGAAGGAGAGCGCGTCGCGCGGGCGGGAGGCGTCGGGCATCGGCGGGGAGGCGTCAGGCGTGGGCGGGGACGGGATCGGGGCCCAGCTCGCGCAGGAGCGTGCTGCGGGCCTCGGCGATCATGGCGCGCACCCGCTCGCGCAGCTCGGGAACGTCGTCCAGGGTGAGGCCGGCGGTCTCGATGGGGGGGAGCACCCGGGCGATGGCCCGCGCGTGCCCCACCAGCCACGAGCCCTTGCGGATGCAGTGGCGCGTGCCGGCCAGCGCGATGGGGAGCACGGGCGACCCCGTCTCGATCGCCAGGCGGAAGGCGCCGTCGTGGAACTTGAGCAGCTCGCCGCCGCCCGAGCGCGTTCCCTCGGGCATGATCATCACCGACACCTTCTTGCGCAGCCGGTCGCGCGCCTCCTCCATCGCCTTCAGGCGGCTGGCGGGGTCGCTGCGGCGCACCATCACGTCGCCGGCCATGCGCATCATCCACCCCATCACGGGGATGCGGAAGATCGCCTCCTTCGACATCCACTTCATCTCCCAGGGGAGGTGCGAGACCAGGAAGATGTCGGCGAGCGACTCGTGGTTGGCCACGGCCACGTAGGGGCGGCGCGGGTCGTGGATCTCCACCCCCGACGTCTGGAACTTCCAGAAGGGGTTGAGCCGGGTGACGGCGACGGCCGCGCGGCGCAGCCACCGCCCCACGGCATAGCGCCCGGGATCGCGCGGCGCGGTGAAGAGCCACACCAGCCCCAGCCAGGGGAGCCAGAGGATGGCCACGACGATCGTCTCGAGCCACACCCACGCGGAGACGAGCCGGTTCAGCATCGGACCTGGATTCGGCAGCGGGAGAAGAAGGTGCGCCGGGAGCCCGTTCCCGGCGCGGCGCTGAATACACCGCATCCCGCGGGCGGATCGCAACCCCAAGTGCGGGAGTGCGGAAGTGGAGGAGTGCGCGGTCTCGACGCACTCCCCCACACCGCACTTTACGCACTAGCAGGTGGATCAGCCGCGCGAGCAGGCGGTGCAGGCCAGCGTCTCGGGGAACACCATCAGCCGCTCGAAGGGGATGGGGCCGCCGCAGCCGTTGCAGGCGCCGTAGGTCCCCTCCTCGATGCGGCGCAGCGCCTCGACCACCTGCCGGAGCTGCTGGCGCTCGCGCTCCTCCAGGTTGGCGGTGAGGCCGGCGTTCTGGATGGCGTCGATGCGCGACAGCCGCCCCACGGTGTCCTGCTCCAGGTCGCGGGGGCGGGCGCTCTCGCCGCTGATCTTGAGGCTGCGCTCGAGCTTGTTCAGCGCGCGCAGGAGCTCGTCGCGGACCATCGCGATCTGGTCCGCACGCAGCGGGCTCTGTACTGCGGTCATGCCTCGTCCTTCTGGGTGGTTGAAAGGGTGTCGCCGGCCGGGGGCCGTCAGGATGCGGGGTCCACCCGCTCCAGGAACACGTCGAAGGTCCCGCCGCACACGGCGGGGCTCCACGAGAACAGGTCTTCGGTCAGGTCGATGCGCAGCAGCCGGGGCGCGCCGGTCTCCAGCACCTCGCGCGCGGCCTCGATCACCTCGCCCTCGCCGCAGCCGCCGCCCACCGTGCCGGTGAGGCCGCGCGCGGGGTCCACCAGCATCTTGCTCCCGCACCCGCGCGGCGTGCTCCCGCGGCAGCGGACGATGGTGGCCAGCACCACCGCCCGGCCTTCGTTCGCTGCCCGTTCGGCGGCGGTGTAGACGGCAAGGTCTTCGGTCAACGGAGGTGCCTGGTGCCTGGTGCCTAGTGCCTGGAAGTCCAGGGACCAGGCACCAGGAACCCGCGCCCATACAGCGGCCTGAGCCCTAAGCTGCACCCGATGCTGTTTGCGCGCTTTGTTCGCGGCGTTGTGCGGCGGCCGGTGGCTGTGCTGGCCGCTGTGGGGGTTTTGGCCGTGCTTGCGGCGGTGTTTGCACTGCGGCTCGAGCCGAGTGCGTCCACGGACACGCTGGTCAATGGGTCGTCGTCCTCGTTCAAGGCCACGGAGCGGTTCAAGAAGCAGTTCGGGGACGACGCGGTGGTGGTGCTCGTCAAGGGCGACCTTCAGCGCACGGTGCTCACGTCCGACCTCAAGTCGCTGATCCTCCTCGAGGCCTGCCTGTCCGGGAACGTGCCCGCCAAGAGCGCCGTGCAGAACGGCAAGGTCGTGGCCACCGGCCTCGATCGGCTCCCGCCCGAGTGCACGGCGTTCGCGAAGACGAAGCCCGCCAAGGTCGTCTACGGGCCGGGCACGTTCGTGAACACGGCGGTCGACCGGATCAGCCAGGGCTTTCTCGCCGAGCGCAACCAGAAGGCGATTCAGGCGGAGCAGGCGGCGCGTGCGGCGCGTAAGGCCGCCGCCGCACAGGGCTACTCGAAGGCGCGCCAGAACCAGCTCGCAAACGACGCCCGCAAGCTCGTCTACGCGCAGTTCGTGGACGAGTCGGTCAAGCTCGCGCTGCGCTACGGGATCACGAGCCTGCCGGCGATCAACAACACGGAGTTCGTCGACGGGCTGATCTTCGACTCGAGCAAGGGCGTGAACGTGCCCAAGGCCCGCTTCGCCTATCTGTTCCCGAGCCCGCGGGCGGCGCTGATCCAGGTACGCCTCAAGCCTGGGCTCAGCGACAAGCAGCGGCGCTCCGCGATCGGCCTGGTCAACAAGGCCGCGCACGACAAGTTCTTCCGGCTGCGTAACGGCCAGCAGTACATCGTCAGCGGCGTGCCCGTGGTGGCGGACGCGTTGGCCAAGTCGGTGCAGCGCGCCGTGGTGGTGCTGCTGGTGGCGGTGCTGATAGTGATGGCCGCCACGCTGGCGCTGGTGTTCAACGCCCGGCTGCGGCTGCTGCCGCTGGCGCTGGCGCTCGCCGCGGCCGCCATGACCTTTGGCGCGCTGTCCGTGGCCGGCGGCGACCTGACGATGGCGTCGATCGCGGCGCT
>JBJMPM010000269.1:0-6689 GCA_045803205.1 Longimicrobiaceae bacterium | reverse complement strand
TGGCTTCCGCGCGAGACCCACGCACTTCCGCACTCCCGCACTCCCGCACTGCTGTTCCCGCACTCCCGCACTCCCGCACTGCCGTCCTGGAGTTCGTCGGGCGGCTCGACGCGCAGGTGAAGCTGCGGGGGATGCGGGTGGAGCCGGCCGAGGTCGAGGCCGCGCTGCGCCGCCACCCCGGGGTCGCCGACGCGCTGGCGCTGGTGCGCGAGGACGCGCCGGGGGAGAAGCGGCTGGTGGCGTACGCCGTCGGCAGGGACGGCGCGGGTCTCAGCGAAGTCGACGGGGCGGCGCTCCGGGCGTGGCTGGCGGAGCGCCTGCCGGAGTACCTGGTGCCCACGGCGGTGGTGCCGCTGGACGCCTTCCCGCTGAACCCCAACGGGAAGGTGGACCGCCGCGCACTTCCCGCCCCGTCTCTCGACGACCGTGCCGAGGGGGTGGCGCCGCGCACGGAGACCGAGGCGGCGCTGGCGGCGGTGTGGGCCGAGGTGCTGCACGTGGACCGCGTGTACGCGGACGACGGCTTCTTCGACCTGGGCGGGCAGTCGCTGCTGGCGGCCCAGGTGGTGGCGCGCGTGCGCGACCGGCTGGGGGTGGAGCTGCCGCTGCGGGAGGTGTTCGAGGCGCCCACCCTGGCTGACCTGGCCGCCGCGGTCGACGCGGAGCGCGACGCCGCGCACCTGCGCCTGCTGGACGAGCTGGAGGGGCTGACGGACGAAGAGGTGGCGGCGCTGCTGGAGGAGGCCGGGTCCACGGCGGACGCCAGGGGTCCGTGAGCGAGGGCCGCCGATGACGGAGCTGCAGACGAGGCTGCAGGGGCTCTCGCCCGAGCGGCGCAGGCTCATGGAGCTGCGCATGCGCACCGCCGGGCCGCAGGCGGACGCCCCCGTGCTGGCCGCGCGCCCCCGCCCCGGCGGCTCGGCGCCGCTCTCGCACGCCCAGCGCCAGCTCTGGGTGCTGGAGCGGATGCAGCCGGGGACCGCGGCGTACGCCGTCGCCCGGCCGCTGCAGATCCACGGGCCCCTCGACACCGCCGCCCTGGAGCGCGCGCTGGACGCGCTGCGGGCGCGCCACGAGACGCTGCGCACCACCTTCGCCGAGCGCGAGGGCGGGCCGGTGCAGCGTATCCATCCCCCGCTCCCCGTCCCCCTCCCCGTCGACGACCTCTCCTCGCTCCCGGAGGAGGCGCGGGAGGCGGAGGTGCGGCGGCGGGTGGACGCGGACGCGAACACGGGGTTCGACCTGGAGGCGGGGCCGGTCTTCCGCGCGCGGCTGCTGCGGCTGGCGGAGGATGAGCACGTGCTCCTCCTCTGCATGCACCACGTCGTCACCGACGGGTGGAGCCTGGGGGTGCTGCAGCGCGAGCTCGGCGCGCTCTACGCGGCGTTCGCCCGGGGGCGGTCGGACCCGCTTCCTCCCCTCCCGCTGCAGTACGCCGACTTCGCCCTCTGGCAGGACGAGTGGCTGCGCGGCGAGCGGCTGGAGCGGCACCTGGCCTTCTGGCGGCGCGCGCTGGAGGACGCGCCCCCCGCGCTGGAGCTGCCCACGGACCGCCCGCGCCCCGCCGTGCAGAGCTTCCGCGGCGAGGGCGCGCGCTTCAACGTGCCCACCGCGCTGGCGGAGCGGCTGCGCGGGCTGGGGCGGGAGGAGGGGGCCACCCTCTTCCACCTGCTCCTGGCGGGGCTGCGGCTGGTGCTCTCGCGCCACGCGGGGCAGGACGAGGTGGTGATCGGCACGCCGGTGGCCAACCGCGGGCGGACCGAGGTGGAGCCGCTGATCGGCTTCTTCGTCAACCTGCTCCCGCTCCTCACCGCCGTCCCCGGCGACCCCTCGTTCCGCGCGCTGGTGCGGGCGGAGCGGGAGACGGCGCTGGCGACCTCCGCCCACCAGGAGCTCCCCTTCGACCGGCTGGTGGAGGAGCTGCGGCTGCCGCGCGATGCCGGCCGCAACCCGGTGTTCCAGGCGGTGATGACGCTGCAGAACGCGCGGATGGAGCTGCCGCGCCTCCCCGGATGCACGGTGACGGCGCTCCTCCCGCGGGTGCAGGTGTCGCAGTTCGACCTCACCTTCGACAGCTACGAGGCGGACGACGGCTGCCTGCGGCTGGAGGTGAGCTGGGCCGCCGACCTCTTCGACGCCTCCACCGTCCACCGCATCGTCGCCCACTACCTGGGGGTGCTGCGGGCGGCGGCCGCGGCGCCCGACCTCCCCCGCTCGGAGCTGGCGATGGAGGGCGCGGACGAGCGCGCCTTCGTGGTGGAGGGGTGCAACCGGACGCGCACCGCGTACGACCGCGACGCCGCCGTCCACCGCCTCTTCGAGCGCCGCGCGGCCGAGACGCCCGACGCGGTGGCCGTCGAGCTCGGCGATGCCCGCCTGACCTACGCGGAGCTGGACGCGCGCGCCGGCCGCCTCGCCCGGCGGCTGGCGGCCGCGGGGGCGGGGCCGGAGACCCGGGTGGGGGTGGCGATGGAGCGCTCCCTCGAGCTGGTGACGGCCCTGGTCGCCGTGCTCAAGTCCGGCGCGGCGTACGTCCCGCTCGACGCGGAGTACCCCGCCGACCGCCTGGCCTTCATGGTCGCCGACTCCGGCCTCTCCGTGCTGGTGGTGGCCGACGAGGTGCCGGCGGCGCTGGCGGGGTTCGCCGGGACGGTCGTCCGCGCCGGCGAAGGGATCGACGGAGATGGGGATGATGGGGATCAGGGAGATGACCGTCTCCCGGTCGACGTGGGCCCCCTCGACCTCGCCTACGTGACCTACACCTCGGGGTCGACGGGGACGCCGAAGGCGGTGATGGTGCCGCACCGCGGGGTCGTGCGCCTGGTGCGCGGCGTGGACTACGCGGTGCTGGACGCGGGAGAGACCTTCCTGCAGCTCGCGCCGATGGCCTTCGACCCCTCGCTGCTGGAGATCTGGGGGGCGCTGACGAACGGCGCGCGGCTGGTGGTCGCCCCGCCGCACCAGCCCACGCTGCGCGAGATCGGCGCGCTGATCGAGGAGAAGGGGGTCACCACCCTCTGGCTCTCCGCCGGGCTCCTGCACCGCATGGTCGACGAGGAGCTGGAGGCGCTGGGCCGGCTGCGGCAGCTCCTGGCCGGCGGCGACGTGCTCTCCGTGGCGCACGTGAGCCGCCTGGTCGAGGCGCACCCGCGGGTGCGGATGATCAACGGCTACGGGCCCACCGAGAACTCCACCTTCTCCTGCTGCCACACCGTCCTGGCCGACGACACGGAGGGCCCCTCGCTCCCCCAGGGGCGGCCGGTGGCGCGCAGCCGCGTCTCCATCCCCATCGGCCGGCCGGTGGCGAACAGCACCGCCTACGTGCTGGACCGCAGCGGGCGCCCCTGCCCGCTGGGCGTCCCCGGCGAGCTGTACGCGGGGGGCGACGGGGTGGCGCGCGGCTACCTGGGGCGGCCGGCGCTGACGGCCGAGCGCTTCGTCCCCGACCCCTTCGCGGCCGAGCCGGGCGCGCGCCTCTACCGCACCGGCGACCGCGTGCGCCGGCGCGAGGACGGGACGCTGGAGTTCCTGGGGCGCATCGACCAGCAGGTGAAGGTGCGCGGCTTCCGGGTGGAGCCGGGGGAGGTCGAGGCCGCGCTGAAAGCGCACCCCACGGTGGGCGACGCGGTGGTGGCGGCGCGCGCCGACGGCGGGGGGGAGAAGCGGCTGGTGGCCTACGTGGTGGCGCGCAACGGGGTGGCGCCCGACCCGGCGGAGCTCCGGGCGACGCTCGCCACGCGCCTCCCGCGGCACCTGGTGCCCTCGGCCTTCGTGGTGCTGGACGCGATCCCGCTCACCCCCAACGGCAAGATCGACCGCCGCGCCCTCCCCGCCCCCCAGGCGGAGAGCGAGGCGCACGCCGGCCCGCGCACCCCGGCCGAGGAGATGCTGGCCGGGATCTACGCCACCCTGCTGGGGGTGGAGCGGGTGGGCGCGGACGACGACTTCTTCCGCCTGGGCGGGCACTCGCTCCTGGCCACGCAGCTCGCCTCGCGCGTGCGCCGCGCCTTCGGGGCGGACGTACCGCTGCGCACGGTGTTCGAGGCGCCCACGCCGCGCGCGCTGGCCGCGCGGCTCGGGGCGGCCGCGGCCGGCGCCCCGGAGCCGCTCCCGGCGCTGGCGCCCATCCCGCGCGGCGGCGCGCTGCCGCTGTCGTTCGCGCAGGAGCGGCTCTGGTTCCTGGAGCACCTCCTCCCCGGCCGCGGGCTGTACAACATGCCGGTGCGCCACCGCCTGGAGGGGCCGGTGGACGCGGACGCCCTCCGCCGCGCGCTGGCCGCGGTGGTGGCCCGCCACGAGGCGCTGCGGGCGCGCTACGTCGAGATCGACGGCGCGCCGGTGCAGGAGGTGATGCCGCCGTGGCCCATCGACCTCCCCGTGGTGGAGGTGGCCGACGACGCGGAGGCGGAGGCGTGGCTGGCGGCGGAGGCGTGGCGCCCCTTCGACCTGGAGCGCGGGCCGCTGGTGCGGGCGGCGCTGCTCACGCGCTCGGAGCGCGAGCACGTGCTGGCGCTCAACGTCCACCACAGCGCCGGCGACGGGTGGAGCTGGGGCCTTCTCCTGCGCGACCTCTCCACCGCCTACCGGGCCGCCCTGCGCGGAGACGATCCCCATCTCCCCCCGCTGGAGCTGCAGTACGCGGACTTCGCGGCGTGGCAGCGCGGATGGCTGGCGGGGGAGCGGCTGGAGGCGCAGCTCGCCTACTGGCGCGGCGCGCTGGAGGGCGCCCCGCGGCTGCTGGAGCTGCCGACGGACCGCCCGCGCCCCCCGCTCCCCGCCAACCGCGGCGCGCTCCTCCCCTTCTCGCTCGGCGCCGGGCTCACGCGGCGGGTGCACGCGCTGGCCGCGCGCGAGGGCGCCACCCTGTTCATGACGCTGCTGGCGGCATTCCAGGCGGTGCTGGCGCGCTGGTCGGGGCAGCGCGACGTGGTGGTGGGCTCGCCCATCGCCGGGCGGCACCACGGCGAGGCGGAGGAGATCGCCGGCTTCTTCGTGAACACCCTTCCGCTGCGGGCGCGGCTGGAGGGCGACCCCGGCTTCCGCGCGCTGCTGGCGCAGGTGCGGCGCGCCACCCTCGACGCCTGGGCGCACCAGGACCTCCCCTTCGAGCGGATGGTGGAGGAGTTGCGGGTGGAGCGGTCGCTGAGCCACGCGCCGGTGTTCCAGGTGCTCTTCGGGCTGCAGAACATGCCCCCCGCGGAGCTCGCGCTCGAAGGCGTGCGCGCGGAGGAGCTGGAGGTCGAGGTTCGCGCCGCCAAGTTCGACCTCTCGGTGGAGCTGCGCGAGGCGGACGGCCGGGTGACGGGGGGAATCGAGTACGACGCCGACCTCTTCGACCGGGCCACGGTGGAGCGGCTGGCCGGCCACTTCCGCATCCTCCTGGAGGCGGTCTGCGCCGACCCCGACGCGCACCCGCTGCAGGCCGACCTGCTCACCGAGGCGGACCGCGAGCGGCTGGGCGCCTGGAGCACGGGCGAGCCGGTCGCCGCCGCGCCCTTCGTCGCGCTCCCCCACGCCTTCGCCGCGCGGGCGGCCGCGCAGCCGGCGGCGCCGGCGATCCGCTTCCACGGCCGCACCACCACCTACGCCGAGCTGCACGCCCGGGCGAGCCAGGTCGCGCGGCGGCTGCGGGCGCTGGGCGAGGGACCGGACGCGCGGGTGGGCGTCTGCATCCCGCGCACTCCCGACTCCATCGCGGCGCTGCTGGGGGTGATGCAGGCGGGCGCCGCCTACGTCCCCCTCGACCCCCACCACCCGGCGGGGCGCCTGGCCACCGTGCTGGCGGACGCGGACGCCGTGGCGGTGGTCACCACGCCGGAGCTCGCCGGGCACCTCCCCGCCGCCCTCCCCACGGTGGTGCTGGACGCGCGGGCGGAGCCGGAGCGCGGAGCGGAGGCGGAGGCGGCGCCGGTCTCCATCGACCCCTCCTCCCTGGCGTGCGTCCTCTACACCTCGGGGTCCACGGGCACGCCCAAGGGGGTGATGATCGAGCACGGCTCCATCGCCTCCCTGCTGCGGTGGCTCGCCGCCGTCTATCCCGCCGAGGAGCGGGCGGTGGTGCTGGGCTCCACCTCGTTCTCCTTCGACGTCTCGGTGGCCGAGGTGTGGGGGACGCTCTGCGCCGGCGGAACGCTGGTGCTGGTGGAGAACGCCATCGAGCTGGCGGAGGTGCCCGCGGCGGAGGGGATCCGCTCCGCCTGCATGGTTCCCACGGCGGCGGCCGAGCTGCTGCGGATGGGGGCGCTCCCGCCCACGCTCGGCGCGCTGAACCTGGGCGGCGAGCCGGTCGCCGCCGCGCTCGCGGAGCAGCTCCTGGCGACGGGGACGGTGCACACCCTCCGCAACTTCTACGGCCCCACCGAGACCACCGTCTACGCCACCTGGTCCACTGCGCATCGCGGCGATCCGCGCCCGCCGATCGGCCGGCCGGTGGGCGGGGCGCGGGCGTACGTGCTGGACGCGTGGCTGCGCCCGGTCCCGCCGGGGCTCCCCGGCGAGCTGTACCTGGCCGGCGCCGGGGTGGCGCGCGGCTACGTGGGCCGCCCCGGGCTCACCGCCGGGCGCTTCCTCCCCGACCCCTTCTCCGCCGACCCCGGCGCGCGGATGTACCGCACCGGCGACCGCGCGTACTGGAAGGAAAGTGCGGAAGTGCGGGAGTGCGGAAGTGCGTTCGATCCACGTGAGCCTCA
>JBJMPM010000353.1:0-11606 GCA_045803205.1 Longimicrobiaceae bacterium | reverse complement strand
ATGCACGAGGCCGGGCTCGCCCCCAACCGCCCGTACAAGAAGAGCGCGACCGTGGTCGGCGACGTGCTGGGCCGCTACCACCCGCACGGCGACGCCAGCGTGTACGACTCGCTCGTGCGCATGGTGCAGGACTTCTCGCTGCGCTACCCGCTGGTGGACGGGCAGGGGAACTTCGGCTCCATCGACGGCGACAGCGCGGCGGCCTACCGCTACACCGAGAGCCGGCTGGCGCAGATGGCCACCGAGCTCCTGGCCGACATCGACAAGGAAACGGTCGACTTCGCGCCCAACTACGACGACCGGCTCACCGAGCCGCGCGTGCTCCCCTCGCGCGTGCCCAACCTGCTGATCAACGGGAGCAGCGGGATCGCGGTGGGGATGGCGACCAACATCCCGCCGCACAACCTGCGCGAGGTGGTCAGCGCCTGCGTGCACCTGATCGACCACCCCGAGGCCGACGCCGCCACGCTGATGGGCTTCGTGCGCGGGCCGGACTTCCCCACCGGCGGGGTGATCTACGGGATGGACGGGATCCGCGAGGCGTACGAGACCGGCCGCGGCCGGGTGGTGGTGCGCGCCCGCGCCGACATCGAGGAGAAGGAGGGGGGGAAGGGGGAGCGGATCATCGTCACCCAGATCCCCTTCATGGTCAACAAGGCGCGCCTGATCGAGCACATGGCCGAGCTGGTGCGCGACAAGAAGCTGGAGGGGATCAGCGACCTGCGCGACGAGAGCGACAAGCGCATCCGCATCGTGATCGAGCTGAAGCGCGACGCCATCCCGCACATCGTGCTGAACCAGCTCTTCAAGCACACGCAGATGCAGAGCACCTTCGGGGTGATCATGCTCGCGCTGCACAACGGCGAGCCCAAGGTGCTGCCGCTGCGCGACATGCTCCGCCACTTCGTCGCGCACCGGCACGACGTGGTGGTGCGCCGCACCGAGTTCGAGCTCAGGAAGGCGAAGGAGCGGGAGCACATCCTGGAGGGGCTCAAGATCGCCGTCGACCACATCGACGAGGTGATCGGCATCATCCGCTCCTCGGCCACCACCGACGAGGCGGGCGACCGGCTGCGCGGCCGCTTCGCGCTCTCGCAGCGGCAGAGCGACGCCATCCTCAACATGCGCCTGGCGCGGCTCACGGGGCTCGAGATCGAGCAGCTCGAGGCCGAGCTCTCGGAGCTGCGGGTGGTGATCGGCGACCTGGAGGACATCCTGGCCAGCCGCGAGCGCCGCATGACCATCATCAAGGACGAGCTGGTGGAGGTCGCCGACAAGTACGGCGACGAGCGGCGCACGCAGATCCTGGGCGACGCGGCGGGGCTCTCCATCGAGGACCTGATCCCCGACGAGGAGATGGTGATCACCGTCTCGCACTCGGGCTACATCAAGCGCATCCCCGCCGACACCTACCGCTCGCAGGCGCGCGGCGGGCGGGGGATCGCGGGGATGGCGACCAAGGAGGAGGACTGGGTGGAGCAGGTGTTCCTGGCGAGCACCCACGACTACCTGATGTTCTTCACCCGCGAGGGGCAGTGCTACTGGCTGAAGGTGCACGAGATCCCGCCGGGCACGCGCATCAGCCGCGGCAAGCCGGTGGTGAACCTCATCAACATCGACAGCGACGACAAGATCGCGGCGCTGGTGCCGGTGCGCGTGTTCAGCCACGACCGCTACCTGATCTTCGCCACCCGCAACGGCACGGTGAAGAAGACGGTGCTGAGCGCCTACGGCAACCCGCGCCGGGTGGGGCTCAATGCCATCAACATCCTGGAGGGCGACGAGCTGATCGACGTGCAGCTCAGCGACGGCGGCTGCCAGGTGGTGCTCGCCACGCACGAGGGGATGGCCATCCGCTTCCCCGAGCAGCACGTGCGCGAGATGGGGCGCGCCACCACCGGGGTGCGCGGCATCTCGCTGGAGGCGGACGACTTCGTGGTGGGGATGGTGGTGGTGAAGGAGGCCGCGCACCTGCTGGTGGTCACCGAGCAGGGGCTGGGGAAGCGCTCGCTGGTGGAGAGCTACCGGCTGCAGCGGCGCGGCGGGAAGGGGGTGATCAACGTGAAGATGACCGACCGCACCGGCCACGTGGTCGCCATCAAGGACGTGCACCCCAGCGACGAGCTGGTGCTCATCACCCGCCAGGGGATCGTGAACCGCCAGCCGGTCGACTCGATCCGCGTGATCGGGCGCAACACGCAGGGGGTCAAGCTCGTCAACCTGGGCGAGGGCGACTGCGTGATGGACGTGGCCCGGGTGGTGAACGAGGACGAGCCGCTCGCCATCGAGAGCGGCGACGGCGAGGCGGCGCACGAGATCGTCGACTCCACCGCGCTGGAGGAGATGCTCGAGGTGGAGGGCGAAGAGGACGGCGACGCGGGCGAGGACGCGCCGGAGCCCCTGGAGGACATCGTCGACGAGCTGACGGACGACGACGGGCCGGACGCCGACGACATCACCGACGTCTTCGGCGGCGAGGACGAGTAGGGGGCTTCGCCCCGAGAACGCAGAGGAACGGAGAGGACGCAGAGGAGAGGGCGGGGCGCCACGCGGTGCCCCGCCCTTTTCGTGCACCTTGCTCAGGGCGTGAGGGAACGGCATTTTTCGGCGCGTGATGAGCCGGATCTTGCAAGCCTGCCTTCGCCCTCTCGTCCCACCCTTCCGAGCGTCCCGATGACCGTCCAAGTCCTGACTCCACGTGCCGCGGTGCGCGCGCGTGCGTTCGTGGAGCGCAGTACCCCGCGCGCGCTCCTGGCCCTCGCCCGCGACTGGGGCGCCATCGTCCTGATCGCCTGGGCGGCGGAGGCGGCGGGGCACCCGCTGGCGTACGTGGCGGCGGCGTGGGGGATCGGCCTCTTCCAGTTCGCGCTGGGCGAGGCGATGCTGCACGAGGCGTCGCACTACAACCTCTTCCCCTCGAAGCGCTGGAACCTGTGGCTGGAGGCGCTCTACGGGCTCCCCTTCTTTCGCACCGTCTCGCAGTTCCAGGCCGAGCACAACCTGCATCACCGCCGCCTCGGCTCGGCGGAGGACCACCTGGCCGACGACTACTACGCGTGGGGCATCACCCGCCCGCCGCAGAAGTGGTTCTGGCTCTGGTTCCTGAAGCCGGCCACCGGCTACGCGGGGTGGTTCTACCTCGGCTCGCTCCGCCTGCGGCCCTGGCGGAGCGGCGTGCGCATCGCCGCGTTCTGGACCGCCGTCGTCGCGGCCTTCTGGGCGACGGGGAGCCTGCGGCTGCTGGCGCTCTACTGGCTGGTGCCGCTGGTCTGGTGCTTCGCGAGCTTCCTCTACTGGTCCGAGGTCCAGGACCACTGCAACACGGTGACGGGCACGCGCTCGAACCTGAGCCCGCTGGGGAACCTGCTCACGCACAACAACGGCTACCACTTCGTGCACCACCGCTACCCGGCCATCCCGTGGTACCGCCTCCGCGAGGCGCACGCCGCGCTCTGCCCGGACGAGGGCGACGTCTCCCACGGCTTCCTGGAGACGTACCGCCAGATCCGCGGCGCGCCGGCGGGGGCGGCGGCCGCGGCGTAGCGGTGGACCGGGGCGTGCGATGATGGCGAAGGCGGCCGCGGGATGCTCCCGGGCCGCCTTCGACGTTGACGGGGAGAGGGATGATGCCGGTGGACCTGATCACGGTGCCGTACGACTCGGCGCTGCGGGGGGAGCGGATGGGCGCGGGGCCGCTGCACTTCGTAGCGAACGGCGCGGTGGAGCGGCTGCGCGCCGTCGCCGGAACGGTGCGCGAGACGGCGGTCGAGGCCGCGCCGGGCTTTCGCGCGGAGATCGCGACCGCGTTCGACCTGGCGCGCGCGACGGCGTTCGCGGTGCGGGCCGCGCGCGGGCACGGCGGGTTCCCGCTGGTGCTGGCCGGCAACTGCATCACCGCCGTGGGCGTGCTCGCCTCGCTCCCGGCGGAGACGACGGGGATCGTCTGGCTCGACGCGCACGGCGACCTCAACACGCCCGAGACCACGCGCAGCGGCTTCCTGGACGGGATGGCGCTCTCCGTCGCCCTGGGGCGCTGCTGGGAGGCGATGGCGGGCGCGGTGCACGGCTTCGCGCCCGTCGCCGAGGAGAACGTGCTGCTGGTCGGCGCGCGCGACCTGGACCCCGCCGAGCGCGACTGGCTGGAGCGTGCGCGGGTCCATCACCTGGCCCCCGACGGCGTGCGCGGCGACGCGCTGGCGGAGGCGCTCGATGCGCTGGCGGGGCGGGTGCAGCAGGTCTATCTCCATATTGACCTCGACGTGCACGACCCGTCCGACGGCGCCGCCAACGCCTTCGCCGCGCCCGGCGGCCTCACGGCGGACGAGGTGCGGCGCGTGGCCGGCGAGGTCGCGGCGCGCATCCCCATCGCCGCCGCCGCGGTCACCGCCTACGACCCGGAGCACGACGCCGACGGGCGGATGCTGGAGATCGGACTCACGCTGATGGAGACGCTCGCGGAGCTCGCCGGCGCATCCGAATCGGCATCTTGATCCCTGCCTCCTGAACTGAATTCCTCACACGGAGTCAACGGAGTCAGCAGAAGATGACTCCGTTGACTCCGTTGACTCCGTGTGAGGTCCTTCCGTCAGCCGCGGTAGCGCCAGATGAAGAGGGAGATCACGATCGCCTCGACCACCGCGGCGGCGATGATCGCCTGCTTTCCCGTGATCTTCATCGCAGCGCCTCGCCGCCGGCGCCGACGAGCTCGATGGCGGCCACCACGCGCTCGCCCACGCGGCTCACGTGCGCGCCCAGCGCCGCCAGGCCGATCGTCAGCGTGGTGTACACCAGGATCGCCGACACCAGCAGCAGCAGGTGGGTGCGGTCGTGCAGGTCGGCCAGGAGCAGGAAGGCGAGCAGCAGCACCGCCTCGGCCAGCACGGCGCCCGCGATGGCGAGCCGGTAGCCGCGCTCCCGCCGCTCAATGCGCGCCAGCGCCGCCGCGCGGATCTCGTCCAGGTTGGTCATGGTTCCTCCAGGGTGGTGGATCGTTCGCCGGATGCCGCCGGGGTGAGCCCGAGCGCGTGGCGGAGCGAGCGGAGGCCATAGGCCAGGCGCGACTTCGCCGTCCCGGCGGAGATGCCGAGCACCGCCGCCGTCTCGGCCAGCGAGAGCTCGTGGAGGTAGTGGAGGGTGAGCACCGCGCGGCTCGCCGGCGACACCCGGTCCAGCAGCCGCGGAAGGCGCTCCAGCAGCCAGGGGTCGGGTGGCTCCGGCTCCGCCGCGGGGAGCTCGCCGAGCGCCGCGTCGTCGTGGAGCGCGCCGCGGCGGCGCTCGCGGCGGGCGTGCCGCACCGCCTCGCGCGCGCGATGCGGTACGCCCACGGGCGGAAGAGCGCCGGGTCACGCAGCCACTTCAGCCCGGTCCAGATCCGCACGAACACCTCCTGCAGCACGTCCTCCGCCAGCGTGCGGTCGCCCGTGACCGCGGCGACGAAGCCGAAGAGCGGCTCCTGCACGGCGGCGAGCAGGGCGTCGAACGCCTCCCTGTCGCCCCCCTGCGCCCGCAGCACCATCCAGGCTTCGCGCATCTCCGGTGTCATGGCTCCTCCCTCCGTCCGTAGAGAGGAGGGGATGATGGAAGGTGTTCGAATCCGCAGATTTCTTAGCAGTTGCTGAGAAACCGCCTCCACAAGACGTCATCCTGAGGCCGGTCACGCTACGACCTGAGTATGCGCGATCCCTTGCAGGCCGAAGGATCTATAGCCGGCGAAGGCACTCAGCCGAGGAAACGCGTTGCCGGGTCCTCACGTTCCGGCCTCAGCGCACTTCGCCGACTCACGTGCTGCCGCGATTATAGATCCTTCGGCCTGCAAAGTCTTTCGCGGACGCAACTGCAGCGAGACCGGCCTCAGGATGACGTCTTGGGGGAATTCGTGTGGTCTCTCGACCGTCCCTTTCGCAGGCACGGAGGAACGGATGCGGCGCGCATCGTGCGAGGCGCCCGGAACATGACCGACGCGCTTCCTCCGCATCCGTACGCGCCTCCGCCTCCGTGGCCGGTGGAGCGCGTGGTGCTGCTCGGCTACATGACCTCGGGGAAGAGCACGGTGGGCGCCGCGGTGGCGCGCCGGCTGGAGTGGGGGTTCCTGGACTTCGACGTGGAGATCGAGCGGCGGGCGGGGATCACCGTGCCGGACGTGGTGGCGGAGAACGGCACCGAGCGGCTGCGGGAGATGGAGGCCGCGCTCACCGGGGAGGTCGCCGGCGCGCGGCACCTGGTGCTGGCGCCGGGCGGGGGATGGATCACCCGCCCCGAGCTCCTGCACCTGCTGGGGCCGGGGACGCTGGCGGTGTGGCTGCGCGTGTCACCCGAGGAGACGGCGCGGCGGCTGAAGGCCGACACCGTCGAGCGCCCCTTCCGCGACCTCGAAGACCCGGTGCCGGCGATCGCGCGGATGCTCGCGGAGCGCGAATCGCTCTACCGCCTGGCCGACCTCTCCATCCCCACCGACGGGCGGTCGGCGGAGTCCATCGCCTACGAGATCGAGACGCTGGTGCGGACGCGCGCGCTGGCGGCGTTCGCGCCCGCGAGTCACGCGTAGTCCCACTCCTCCAGCACCTCCTCGAACTCGGCGACCATGGTGGGGTGATGGTGGCGCGTGGCGGCCTCGATCCCCTCGCGGTACGCCGCCTTCGCCTCCTCGTCGCGGCCGAGCGCACGGAGCGCCTTCCCCAGCCGACCGTAGGCGTTCCCCTCGTCGTCGGCGAGCGACAGGTAGTCGCGCAGCGCGCGGACGGCGTCTTCCCACCGCTCCGCCTTCTCGTACTCCATCGCCAGCCCGAAGCGCGGGCGCGAGTCCTTCGGGTGCGCCTCGGCCATCCTGACCAGCGCCTCGATCCGCGGGTCTTCCGCCACGACGATCCTCCATTCTGGTAGGTCCTGATCGTCTCACGCAGAGACGCAGGGTCGCAGAGAGAGGGCGGGTGGTTCTCTCCGTGTCTCAGCGTCTCTGCGTGAGACGATCTTTTTCCAGGCAAACGGAAATGTGGCCGCGGCACCGCGCGTTGTCACGTCCGGCGCGCGGGTGGTATCTTCCCGCCTCCGAACCACGCCCGGAGGGGAGCACGCATGGCGCAGCGTCCGCGCGAGCACCTGCTCGCCAACCTGGAAGCGCTGTACCGCGAGGCGTACGCCCGCGCGCAGGCCGACGGCGACGCGCGCGAGGCGGCGCGGCTGGACTTCGACTTCCGCCGCGACCAGCTCTACCTGGAGGCGATCCTCGACGTGCGCGACTCGCTGGGCGGGCTGCGCGCGCCGCAAGAAGCACAGGCGAAGGGTGACAAGTCCGTCCTCGAGCAGATCAACGACCTCCGCGGCCTCGCCCGGCTCCCCTTCGGCCGCTGAGGCCGCGGCCCCCGCGCGGGGCCGCTCGCCGCTGGCGATCGTCTTCGCCACGGTGTTCCTGGACCTGGTGGGGTTCGGGATCGTGATCCCCCTGCTCCCGCTCTACGCCCAGCGCTTCGGCGCCGGGCCGGTGGCGGTGGCGTGGCTGCTCGCGGTCTATTCGCTCATGCAGTTCCTCTTCGCGCCCTGGTGGGGGCGTGTCTCCGACCGCGTGGGGCGCCGCCCCATCCTGCTGCTGGGGCTCTTCGGGTCGGCGGCGAGCTACCTGGCGTTCGGGCTGGCGGGGTCGCTCGGCGTGCTCTTCGCGGCGCGCGCGCTGGGCGGCTTCGCGGGGGCGAACATCGGCGTCGCGCAGGCCTACGTCGCCGACGTGACCCGCCCCGAGGAGCGCGCGAAGGGGATGGGGATGGTCGGCGCCGCCTTCGGCTTGGGCTTCATCTTCGGCCCGGCGATCGGCGGGGTGCTCTCGCACTACGGCACGGCGGCGCCCTTCTTTGGCGCGGCGGCGGTCACGCTGGCCAACGCGCTCCTCGCCGTGGTGCGCCTTCCCGAGTCGCTCCCGCCGGAGCGGCGCTCGGCGCACCCGCGCGGCTTCGGGGTGGTGGAGCGCATCCGCGTGCTGCTCGGCGCCGACACGCCGCCGCGGCTGCGCGGCATCTACGCCGTCGTCTTCGTCGCCACCGTCGCCTTCGCGGCGATGGAGGCCACCTTCAGCCTCTGGGCCGACGCGCGCTGGCACCTGTCGCGGCAGGGGATCTCCTGGCTCTTCGTGTTCATCGGCGTGGTCGGGGCCATCACCCAGGGGGGGATCGTGGGCCGGCTGGCGCCGCGCATCGGCGTGGGGCGCGCCGCGGCGGGGGGGATCCTGCTGATCGCGCTGGGGATGGCGGGGCTCGCGCTGGCGCCCTCCATCCCCCTGCTCCTCCCCGGGCTGGCGCTGATCGCGCTCGGCCACGGCACCGCGTCGCCCTCGCTCTCCACCCTCATCTCGCACCACGGCGGGCCGGGCGACCAGGGGCGGCTGCTGGGGATCAACCAGTCGCTCTCCGCGCTGGGGCGCGTGGTGGGCCCGGTGTGGGGCGGCCTGGCGCTGGCGCACCTGGGGCTCGGCGCGCCCTTCCTGACCGGCGCGGTACTCGCGGCCGGCGCGGCGCTGCTGCTGGCCGTGGTGGTGGCGGGATGATCCGCCCCCCCGCCCTCCGCCCCGGCGCGCGCGTCGCGCTGGTCGCCCCCGCCGGTCCGCTGGCGGACGGCGCCGTGGACCGCGCCGTGGAGCGCGTCCGCGGCTGGGGGTTCGAGGCCGTGGTGGGCGAGCACGCGCGCAAGCGCCACGGCTACCTGGCCGCGCCCGACCCGGAGCGCGCGGCCGACTTCAACGCCGCGCTGCGTGACGACGCGGTCGACGCCGTCTGGTGCCTGCGCGGCGGCTACGGGGTGATGCGCATCCTGGACGAGATCGACTGGCCCGCGCTCGCGCGCCGCCCACGCCCGGTGATCGGGTTCAGCGACAACACCGCGCTGCACCTGGCCATCCGCCGCCACGGCGTGGTCTCGTTCCACGGCCCGCACCCCGCCACGAACACGCTGACGGATTTCTCGGCGGACGGACTGCTGCGCGCGCTAACGGTCGCCGAGCCCGCCGGCATCCTCCCGTTTCCGGAGGATGGCGCCCGCGCGGAGACGATCGCCGGCGGCGTGGCCGAGGGCCCGCTGGTGGGCGGCAACCTCTCGCTCGTCGCGTCGACGCTGGGGACGCCGTACGCGGTGCAGGCGGAGGGCGCGCTGCTGTTCCTGGAGGAGGTCGGCGAGGCGGCGTACCGGGTGGACCGGCTCCTTTCGCAGCTTCGCCTGGCGGGGGTGCTCGGCGCCGCCGCGGGGATCGTGGTCGGCGCCATCACCGAGGTCTCCGACGCGGGCGAGGAGCACGTCCCCGAGATCCGCGAGGTGCTCGCCGACCGTCTCGGCGACCTGGGGGTCCCGGTGGCGTACGGCTTCCCTTTCGGCCACGTGGACGACAACTGGACCCTCCCCGTCGGCGTGCGCGCGCGCCTGGATGCGGATACGGGGACGCTGGAGCTGCTGGAGGCGGCGGTGGCGGAGTAGGGCGCGGATCCGCGGCGGTGGACCACGACGGGTTGGTCCACGACGGGTTGAGAGCACGACGGGTTGGACCACGACGGGTTGGACCACGACGGGTTGACCACGACGGGTTGACCACGACGGGTTGACCACGACGGGTTGACCACGACGGGTTGACCACGACGGGTTGGAAACCCGCCGCTGGAACGGCACGAAGTCCGCCTTCGCGGACTGCACCGTCGGCATCGGTGCGATCGGCGGGCTGCGATGGCGCACCCGGATCGGTGTCCGGAACGCGTACGCCGCACCCGGCCCCGCCGCGAGGCTGCGCGTGGGAGTCCGCGAAGGCGGACTTCGTGGTTGTTGCAGCGGCGGGTTTCCAACCCGTCGTGACCCAACCCGTCGTGACCCAACCCGTCGTGCTCCAACCCGTCGTGGTCCAACCCGTCGTAACCCAACCCGTCGTGGTCCAACCCGTGGAATTCCAATCACCCGATGCCATCTCCCGAAACCCGCATCTCCATCGGCCTCGAGCAGGGCGCGGACGGGCACCTGTGGGCGCACCCGCTGGGGCTGATAGGGTGCGCCGCCGCCGGCGTGACGGCCGAGGCCGCGGTCGCCGCGTTCGAGGCGGAGCTGCTGGAGTGGCTGCGCTTCGTCGCATCGACCGGGGGCGCGGTGCCGCCGGCCGGCGCGGAGCTGGAGCTCGCGGTGGACGAGTGGATCGAGACCGACGCGAAGGTCGGTGAGGGCGAGAGCACGGCGCTCTTCGCGGCGGACGTGGCGGCGCTCTCGGACGCGGAGATCGCCCGGGGGATGCGGCTGCTGGGGGACCTGCGCGGCGCGCTGCTGGCGGCGGTGCGCGCCATCTCCCGCCGCGAGGTGGAGGCGGCGCTGGAATCGCCGGCGGAGGGCGGATGGACGGCGCGGCAGGTGCTGGAGGAGCTGGCGCGCGCGCAGTGGTGGACGCTGAGCCGCCTCGGCGCCACGCCGATGGCCGGCGCCCCCGACGCCACCCTCGCGCGCCTCGACACGGCGATGGCGCTGGTGGTGCAGCACCTGGGGCATCTCGAGCCCGAGCGGCGCGCACTGCGGCTGGAGCTCGACGGCGAGGAGTGGACGCCGCGCAAGGTGCTGCGCCGCCTCCTCTGGCTCGAATGGACCCTCGGCCGCGCCGCCGCCCGCGCCCTCACCCGGTGAGCTCTCCGTGCCTCTGCGTCTCTGCGTGAGACCTTTCTTCTGGAGTCGGTGATGAAGATCTACACCCGAACCGGCGACCGCGGTGAGACGGGCCTCTTCGGCGGCGGGCGCGTGGGGAAGGACCACGTGCGCGTCGACGCGTACGGTGAGGTGGACGAGCTGAACTCCACCCTCGGCGTCGCCATCGTGCACCTCGCGGCGGCGGGGGAGGCGGAGCTGGCGGCGGGGCTGCGGCAGGTGCAGGCGGACCTCTTCACCGTCGGCGCCGTGCTCGCCACCCCCGCGCCCGAGGACGGCGGGCGAGAGAGCAGCTACATCCCCGCGCTGGACCCGGCGCGCGCGGAGGCGCTGGAGCGCTGGATCGACGCGGCCGACGCGGAGCTGGAGCCGCTGAAGAGCTTCATCCTCCCCGGCGGCACCCCGGCCGCGGCGGCGCTCCACCTGGCGCGCACCGTCTGCCGGCGGGCCGAGCGGCGCGTGGTGGGGCTCGCGCGCGAGGCGCGCGTGGGCGAGGAGCACATCGTCTACCTCAACCGGCTGTCGGACCTGCTCTTCACCCTCGCCCGCCTCGCCAACCACCGCGCCGGCGTGGCGGACGTCCCCTGGGTGCCCAACCCGCGCTGAGGGACCGTTGGAATCCCTCCGCACTTCCGCCAGAACGTCAACCTGAGAGGGTGTTGCTGAACCCGTTCTTCGGACACCCCCTGGGGTGTCATCCTGAGGCCCGGCCACGTGGAATCAGCTTTCGCTCCGATGGCGGCAGGGCAGTGAGGATCGGATTGCGGCTGCGCCGGAGCCGGCTGCGGAAGCTCGCGCGGAAGCCACGGCCTCACGTTCACTCGTCAATGCCACGCAGGAAAAGCCAGGCATCGACGAGGGCCGGCGTGGACGCGGTGATCGTGCGGGCTTCCGCGGCGGGCTCCTGCGCATTCCTCGGCCAGATCCTCACGGCCCTGCCGTCTGCAGCGCTGACGCCAGGA
>JBJMPM010000347.1:0-3369 GCA_045803205.1 Longimicrobiaceae bacterium | reverse complement strand
GCTCTGGGTGGGCGGCGCCGGGGTGGCGCGCGGCTACCTGGGCCGCCCCGGCCTCACCGCCGAGCGCTTCATGCCCGACCCCTTCTCGGCGCGGCCGGGGGGGCGGCTCTACCGCACCGGCGACCTGGGGCGGTGGAACGCGGACGGGACGCTCGACTACCTGGGGCGCATCGACCACCAGGTGAAGGTACGCGGCTTCCGGGTGGAGCCGGGCGAGGTGGAGGCGGCGCTGGCCGCGCTCCCCGGCGTGCGCGACGCGGTGGTGATGCTGCGCGACGCCCCCGCGGGCGACCGGCGGCTGGTGGGCTACGTCGCCTCGCCGGAGGCGCTCTCGCCGGTGGAGATGCGCGCGTCGCTGCGCCGCGTGCTCCCGGCGCACCTGGTCCCCTCGGAGCTGGTGGTGCTGGAGCGCTTCCCGCTCACCCCCAACGGCAAGGTGGACCGCAAGGCGCTCCCGGAGCCGCAGTGGGGCGCCACCCTGCCACGCAACGAGGCGCCGCGCACCCCGACCGAGGCCGCGGTGGCCGCCGTCTGGCGCGAGGTGCTGGGGATCGAGGAGATCGGCCGCGGCGACAACTTCTTCGTGGCGGGCGGGCACTCGCTGCTGGCGGCGCGGGTGGCCACGCGGCTCCGGCGCGCCGTGGGCGTGGAGCTGCCGCTGCGCGAGATCTTCGACGCGCCCACGCTGGAGGCGCTCGCCGCCCGGGTCGACGCGGAGCTGGCGCGCGCCGTGGAGCTCCCCGCGCCGCCCATCGTCCCCGTGCCGCGCGACCGGCCGCTGCCGCTCTCCTTCGCGCAGGAGCGGCTCTGGTTCGTGCACCAGCTCCACGGGGGCGCGGCCATCTACAACATGCCGGTGAGCCTGCGGCTGCGCGGCGCGCTGGACCTGGACGCGCTCCGCCGCGCGCTGGACGAGATCGTCCGCCGGCACGAGTCGCTGCGCACCGTCTTCCGCCGCGGCGGCGAGGGCGCGCCGGTGCAGGTGGTGCTTTCGCCGTCCCCCATCCCCCTCCCGCTCCAAGACCTGCGCGGCCGCGCGGATGCGGAGGCCGAGACGCGCCGGATCGCCGACGAGGACGCGCGCGCGCCCTTCGACCTGGAGAACGGGCCGCTGCTGCGGCTGGCGCTGGTCCGCCACGCGGACGACGACCACCTGCTGCTGGTGGACATGCACCACGTGGTGAGCGACGGGTGGAGCATGGGGCGCTTCCACGACGAGCTGGCGGCGCTCTACGGGGCGTTCGCCGCCGGGGAGTCCTCGCCGCTGCCGGAGCTGGAGGTGCAGTACGCGGACTTCGCGGTGTGGCAGCGGGGGTGGCTGCGCGGCGAGGTGCTGGAGCGGCAGCTCGGGTACTGGCGCGGCCGGCTGGCCGGCGCCCCCGTGCTCGACCTGCCGGCGGACCACCCGCGCCCCGACGTGCTGGGGCTGCACGGCGCCGGCTGCGACGCGCCGCTCCCCGCCGCCGCCGTGGCGCGGCTGGAGGAGGCGGCGCGCGCGGAGGGCGCCACGCCCTTCATGGCGATGCTGGCCGTCGGCTGCGCGCTCCTGCACCGCTGGACGGGGCAGGACGACGTGGTGGTGGGCACCGTGGTCGCGGGACGCTCGCGGGCGGAGGTGGAGCCGCTGATCGGCTTCTTCGTGAACACGCTGGCGCTGCGCACCGACCTCTCGGGGAACCCCACCTTCCGCGAGCTGCTCGGCCGCGTGCGGCAGACCACGCTGGAGGCGTACGCGCACCAGGAGCTGCCGTTCGAGAAGCTGGTGGACGAGCTGAAGGCGGAGCGCTCGCTGAGCCGCCCGCCGCTGGTGCAGGTCGCCTTCACCATGCAGGACGAGGAGCCGGGGCCGCGCGCCGCCGGCCTCTCCTTCGAGCCGGGCGACGGCGGCGAGACGGGGACCAGCAAGCTCGACCTCACCTTCGGCGTGATCCGCTCGCCCGACGGGAAGGTGCGCTTCTCGGCCGAGTACAGCGCGGAGCTCTTCGACGCGGCCACCATCGAGCGGCTGGCGAAGCACTTCCGCGCGCTCCTGGTCGCCGCCTCCGAATCCCCCGATGCGCCGCTCTCGGAGCTGCTGGGGGTGATGGACGAGGAGGAGCGCCGCCGCGTGCTGGTGGAGTGGAACCAGACCGAGGCCGAGTGGCCGCGCGAGCCCATCCACCGGCAGGTCGCCGAGCAGGCGGCGCGCACGCCGGAAAACGTCGCGCTCTCGTACCAGGGCGCCACGACGACCTACGCGGAGCTGGATGCGCAGGCCAACCGGCTGGCGCGCCACCTGGCCGCGCGGGGCGTCGGCCTGGAGTCGCGGGTCGGCATCGTGGTGGACCGCACGCCGGGGATGATCGCCGGCGCGCTGGCGATCCTGAAGGCGGGCGGCGCGTACGTGCCGATCGACCCCGCGTACCCGGCCGAGCGGCTCCGCTACCTGCTGGACGACGCCGGCGTGCGCGTGGTCGTCGCGCCCCTCGCCGCCTCGGCGGAGGGGCTCCCGCTGGAGGGCGTCGACGTGGTCGCGCTCGACGCGGAAGCGGAGGCGATCGCATCCCAATCCCCCGAAGACCCTGGCGTCGAGGTCGGCGCGGACAACCTGGCCTACGTCATCTACACCTCCGGCTCCACGGGCCAGCCGAAGGGCGTGCTGGTGCCGCACCGGGGCGTGCCGAACCTGGTGTCGTCGCAGGTGCGGCGCTTCGGGGTGACGGAGGAGACGCGGGTGCTGCAGTTCGCCTCGTTCTCCTTCGACGCGGCGGTCTCGGAGAGCTTCACCGCGCTGACCACGGGCGCGGCGCTGGTGCTCGCCCCGCGCGAGGCGCTGGTGCCGGGGCCGCCGCTGATCGAGCTGCTGCGCGGCGAGCGCATCACCAAGGCGACGCTGCCGCCCTCGGTGCTGGCGGTGCTCCCCGACGAGCCGCTGCCGGACCTCAAGACCCTCATCTCCGCCGGCGAGGCGGTGAACGGGGCGCTGGTGGCGCGCTGGGCGCCGGGCCGCGACTTCCACAACGCCTACGGGCCGACAGAGACCACGGTCGGCATCTCGTCGGCGCGCTGCGCGGCGGACGGCACGCGGCCGACCATCGGCCGGCCCTTCGAGAACGTGCGCGCCTACGTGCTGGACCCGTGGGGGCGGCCGGTGGGCGTGGGGGTGCCGGGAGAGCTGTACGCGGCGGGGCCGGGCGTCGTCCGCGGCTACCAGGGACGCCCGGGTCTCACGGCGGAGCGGTTCGTTCCGGATCCCTTCTCGGGCATCCCCGGCACGCGCCTGTATCGTACCGGGGACCGGGTGCGGTGGCGTCCCGAGGCTACGAGTGCGGAAGTGCGGGAGTGCGGAAGTGCGCTGGATTCGCGCGAGGGCCAACGCACTCCCGCACT
>JBJMPM010000262.1:0-2663 GCA_045803205.1 Longimicrobiaceae bacterium | reverse complement strand
CTGGCGCAAGGTGCGTGGGCGATCGTGCTGTCGCAATACTCCGGGCAGCGCGACGTCGTGTTCGGTGTCACCGTCGCCGGGCGCCCCGCGGAGCTCGAAGGGCTCCACGCCACCGTCGGTCTGTTCATCAACACGTTGCCGCTGCGTGTCGCGTTGCCGCAGGCGGGCGCGGGGGACCGCGTCCGCGAGTGGCTCCGAGAGCTGCAGGCCGCGAACGTGCGCTCGCGGCAATTCGAGCAGCTGCCGCTGGTCGACATCCAGGCTCAGAGCGAGGTCGCACGGGGCGAGCAGCTCTTTCACAGCCTCTTCGTTTTCGAGAATGCGCCACTCGATCGCTCTCTGGAGAGCTGGGGCTCGCAGCTCAGGGTGAGCTTCGGCGAGCACCGGACCCACACGAACTACCCGCTGACGGTGGTCGTGATCCCGGGGCAACGCGCCAAGCTCGTGCTGTCGTACGACGCGCGGCTGTTTTCCGCGCGGGATATGGAGCGGATGCTGAAGCAGTATCGAGGGGTATTGCTGTGGCTATCGGAGCACCCGGAGGGTCTGCTGAGGGAGGTGCCGACGCTACTGGAGGAGGAGCAGCGGGAGGAGGAGCAGCGAGGGAGCACGGCGCGGGGGTATCGGCTGGAGGCGGGTTACGCGGCGCTGTTCGAGGAGCAGGTCGCGCGAGCCGGGGAGAGGTTGGCGGTGCAGAGCGGGGCGGAGCAGGTGACGTATGTGGAGCTGGACGAGCGAGCGGAGGCGGTGGGGTTCGGGCTGCAGCTCGGGGCTGGAGGGGAGGGAGCAGTGGGCGGTTGGCGCGACGGGGTGGTGGCGCTGCTGCAGGAGCGAGGGATCGGGCTGATCGCGTCGATGATCGGAGCATTCAAGGTGGGAGCGGGGTACGTGGCGCTGGATGCGAAGCAGCCGGCGGCGCGGATGCGAGAGGTGCTGGAGCTGTCGGGAGCGCGTGTGGTGGTGGTGGAGCAGGGGCTGGAGGAGCAGCTGCGGCAGGTAGTGTCGGAGCTACCGAGCGAAGCGAGGCGGCCTGTGGTGATGGTGTACGAGCGGCTGCTGGCGGAGCACGCGGCGGAGCGGGAGAGGCGTGGGAAGCTGCCGCGAGCGGCAGTGAGTGGGGAGCAGCTGGCGTACGTGATCTACACGTCAGGGTCGACGGGCAAGCCGAAGGGGGCGATGGTGACGGTGGCGGGGATGCTGAACAATCAGCTGAGCAAGGTGCCGTACCTGGGTCTGGGGGAAGGGGACGTGGTGGCGCAGACGGCGTCGCAGAGCTTCGACATCTCGGTGTGGCAGAGCCTGGCGGCGCTGCTGTGTGGTGGCCGAGTGGAGGTGATCGGAGACGAGGCAGCGAAGGACGCGGAGCGGCTGCTGGAGCGGGTGAAGGAGCGAGGGGTGACGGTGCTGGAGAGCGTGCCGTCATTGATCGGAGCTCTGTTGACGGCGGCCGGCGAGGCAGCAGAAGCGGGCGAGCGGGGCGGAGAGCGGGAGGCGGGCTGGGGTCGGTTGCGAGTGCTGATGCCGACGGGCGAGGCGCTCAGTCCGGAGCTGGCGCGGCAATGGCTGAGGCGGTTTCCGGAGATCCCGCTGGTCAATGCGTACGGCCCGGCGGAGTGCGCGGACGACGTGGCGCTGCACCGGTTGACGGAGGCGCCGGAAGAGGATGCGGTAGCGGTGCCGATCGGGAGCGCGACGGACAACCATCGATTGTACGTGCTGGACGGGGAGCTGCGGCGCGTGGCGGTGGGCGTGGTGGGAGAGATCTGCGTGGCTGGGGTGGGAGTGGGCCGCGGGTACCTGGGGGAGCCGGGCAGGACGGCGGAGGTCTTCGTGCCGAACCCGTACGGAGAGGCGGGTGAGCGGCTGTACCGGACGGGAGATATGGGGCGATGGCGCTGGGACGGGACGCTGGAGTACGTGGGGCGTCGTGACCAGCAGGTGAAGGTGCGGGGCTATCGCATCGAGCTGGGGGAGATCGAAGCGAGGCTCAGAGCGCTGCCGCGGGTGAAGGAGGCAGCGGTGCAGGCGCGGGCGAGCGAGAGGGGAGGCCAGCGGCTCGTCGGGTATGTCGTCTTCGAGCCCCGTGGCGGGACGAGCGCATCGGACGCCGAGCATCGCGAAGCGCAATCGGATGTGGGCGCCCCGACCATCATCGCGGACGAGCGCGCGGCGCTGGAGGAGCTCGAACGAGGGCTGGGAGCGCAGCTGCCGGAGTACATGGTGCCGCAGCAGTGGATGGTGCTGGACGCGCTGCCGCTGAGCGCCAACGGCAAGCTCGATCGGCGTCGGTTGCCGGAGCCGGAGGTGGCGCTGGAGCGTCCGTACCGCGCGCCGGAGACGGCGGCGGAGCAGCGGCTCGCGGCGCTCTGGCAGGAGCTGCTGCGGGTCGCTCGCGTGGGTCTCGACGACCACTTCTTCGAGCTGGGCGGTGACTCGATCGTGGCGCTGCAGCTCGTCAGCCGCGCCAAGCGCGCGGGCCTGTCGCTCGCGCCGCGCGACGTCTTCGAGCGGCCTCGCCTGCATCAGTTGGCGCGCGCGGCGCAGCCGCTCGAGAGCGGCGCAGATCCTGCGCGGCACGTCGGCGCGCCGCCAGCGAGCGATCAGCGGCCGTCGACGCCAGCCGAGGCGGGCAGCGCGCCGCCGCCGCTCATGCCTCGCGAGCC
>JBJMPM010000304.1:0-11011 GCA_045803205.1 Longimicrobiaceae bacterium | reverse complement strand
AGACGCAGAGAGAGCCGCCGTGCCAAGCCGCCGTGCCCTCTCTGCGTCTCCGCGTCTCTGCGTGAGGCCTATCGGTTCGGGGCGTTGTTGCCGCGGATCTCGGCGCCGCCGAGGACCAGGCCGCGGACGGGGAGGCCGCTGGGGAGCATGCGCTCGATCAGCGAGACGCGCACCGGGCGCGCGACCACGTTCATGTCCACGAAGCGCAGCGTGTCGCCCACGATCATCCCGAAGCTGCCGTCGATCCGCGTTCCGGGCGCGCGCAGGTGGGCGGTGCGCGCGTCGATCATGATCCCCGCCGGCTGCGTCTCGATCAGCAGGCGCAGGCTTCCGCCCAGCTCGGCCGGGAAGCGCGGGTAGAGCCACTGGAAGTCGCGGAAGCTCACGCTGTCGCCGCTCATCGCCACGTCGTACATCGGCCCCTGGTTGGGGTCGAACCAGCGCGGGTAGTTGTCGAAGCGCACCACCCCCGACACCGCCAGCCGCGAGCTCGGCAGCCGCGCCTCGGGGATGTCGAACTCCACGAACCCCGTCTTCAGCCCGCCGTACCGCCCGTAGCCGGTGCTCCCCATCTCCGCCCCCGGGAGCGACAGGTTCCCCGTCAGGTGGCGGATCACGATCGGCCTGCGGTAGAAGTGCACGTCGCCGCGCAGGGTGTCGATGTGCAGGGTGGTCCCCAGCTCCGACCCCGGCCCGAAGCGCACCCGCGAGAGCACCCCGGTGAGCCGCGCCAGGTCCACCGTGCGCACGTATCCCCCCGCCACCCGCCGCACCACCACCGCCGACGAGTCGGTGAGCGCCTCGCGGAGCTGCCGCGCCTGCTCGCGCGCGGGGAGGGTGCTGTCGGGGCGGAAGGGGATCTCCAGCTTCACCGCGCCGTCCACCATCTTCACGTACGCCAGCGAGGTGCTGCGCTCCACGTGCGGCCGGGTGGTGTCCACGGGCAGGGTGTCGGCGAAGATCGTCTGGTAGTTCCAGAGCGAGTCGCCGGGCATGCGGAAGACCCAGATGCGCGGCCGGTAGAGCGTGAGCGAGTCGATCACGATCTTCGGCTGGATCAGGGTGCGCACGTTGTACTTGGCGTACGCGCTGTCGGCCTGGATGAAGGCGCGCCCCTGCCGGTCGCGCAGCGCCACGCCGTAGAGCTTGGCGCCCTCGAACAGGTTGCCGTCGATGCGGGCCACCGTGAGCCCGCCCCCGTGGATGGCGCCGCCGAGCGCCTTCAGCGTCTGCTTGAGCACCCACTCGCGCCCGGTGTTCGTGCGCGCCAGGATGTTGCCCGCCAGGAACGCCAGCGCGGCGCCCAGGAGCACCCCCCCGAGCGCCCATCCCGCCAGCCGCACCCCCCGCGAGCGCGCCATCGCCTAGCCCTCCCCCGCCCCGGCCGCCGCCGCCGCGGCAGCCGTCGTCGCCGTCACGGTCGCGGTCGTGGCCGCCGTCACCGCGGTGTCGACCGCCGCGGGAACGCGGCGCTCTACGCGGTCGTCGGTGAAGATGGCGTCGACGGTGGCGCGGCCTTCGGCGTCCAGCGGCGGGCGCCCGCGGCGGAAGAAGAGATGCCGGCTGGTGGGGATGAACTCGCCCGCATCGTCGAAGAACATGTAGTGCGTCACCCGGATCGCGTCGCCGTCCAGCCGCAGCACGTTCAGCGAGTTCTTCTCCCGCTCGCGCGCGCGGCCGCGGCGCGAGGTGGTGGTGCCGCTCTGCACGATCACGATGCCGTGCTCGCGGTCGGCGCCGGCGTACACGTCGAGCGAGTTGCCGATGTAGGCGCGGTGCAGGTGCCCCCCCAGGATCAGGTCCACCCGCATGGCGGTGAAGGCGTCGAGCGCGCGCTGCGCCTCGGGCATCGCGTCGGCCCCCTCGAAGTCGGGCGGCGGGGCGAAGTGGTGGTGCGCGACGACGATGCGCAGCTCCTCCTCGGGGAGCCCCTCCAGCGCCTCGCGCACGAACTCGAGCTGCTCCCGGTGCACGCGCCCGTTCACCAGCCCCCGCAGCGGCGCCATGGAGTTGATCGCCACGATGGTCGCGCCGGGGATGCGGGTGACGGTGTCGAGCTCCGGGCTGATGTACTTCCTGTAGAGGCCGAAGGGGTCCAGCACCCGCTCGAACACGCGGTAGAGGGGCGTGTCGTGATTCCCCGGCGTCACCACGATCGGCACCCTGGGGAAGCGGTCGAGGAACGCCCGCGCGGCCTGGAACTGCTCGGGCTTGGCGCGCTGGGTGAAGTCGCCCGACGCCACGATGGCGGTGGGCTCCAGCGCCGCGGCGAACGACTGCAGCGCCTCGCCGACCTTCTCGACGAAGGGCGGCCCGAAGTGCAGGTCGGAGACGTGGAGGAGCGTGATCAACCGGCGGCCAGGCCTGGGTTCGGCGACGATCCAGCGTCGATGCGCACGCCAGATGCGACGCGCGTGCCAAACGGCGGGTCTCACACAGAGGGACCAGAGGAAGCGGAGGAAAGGACGATGTTCTCTGGTTCCTCTGGTCCCTCTGCGTGAACCCTTCTTTTTGCCTATCCCCGCACGAGGCCCGGGAACGGCAGGTCGGCGCGGGCGTTCAGCTCCAGGCCGGCGCTCTCGCCGCGCCGCAGGCGGAAGGCGCCGGCGCGGGCGATCATCGCCGCGTTGTCGGTCGACAGGCGCGGCGAGGGGGCGTAGAGGGCGCCCTCCTTCCCCAGCCGGCGGCGGAGCTCGTCGCGGAGCGCGCGGCTGTTGGCCACGCCGCCGCCCAGCACCACGCGGCGGCAGCCGGTCTGCTTCACCGCGCGCATCGTCTTGCTCGCCAGCACGTCGACCACGGCGGCCTGGAAGGCGGCGGCCACGTGCGGGACCTCCTCCTCCAGCCGCCCCTCCGCCTCCAGCCCGCGCACCCGCAGGCGGACGGCGTTCTTGAGCCCGCTGAAGGAGAAGTCGTAGTAGCCGGCGTCGCCCGGCTGCTGGCCGCGGTTGAGCAGCGGGCGCGGCAGCGGATGGCGCTTGGGGTCGCCCGCGGCGGCGGCCTGCTGGATGGACGGGCCGCCGGGGTACGGGAGGCCGAGGAGCTTGGCCGCCTTGTCGAAGGCCTCGCCGGCGGCGTCGTCGCGGGTGGCGCCGAGCAGGTGGTACTCGCCCCATTCCGGCACCCAGAGCAGCAGCGTGTGGCCGCCGGAGACGAGCAGCGCGACGAAGGGCGGCGTCGCCTCCGGGTGCTCCAGCTCGGTCGCGAAGAGGTGCGCCTCCATGTGGTGCACGCCCACCAGCGGCTTCCCCCCCGCCCACGCGGCCGCTTTCGCCCACGCGACGCCGACCAGCAGCGCGCCGATCAGCCCGGGGCCGGCGGTCACGGCGAAGGCATCGACCTCGTCCAGCCCCACCCCCGCCTCGCGCAGGGCGCCGTCGACCACGTCGTCGACCGTGCGCAGGTGCGCGCGGCTGGCGAGCTCGGGGACCACGCCACCGTAGAGGCGGTGGATGTCCTGGGTGAAGATCACGTGGCCCAGCAGCTCGCTCTCGCCGCGCAGCACCGCAGCCGAGGTCTCGTCGCACGAGGTCTCGAGCGCGAGCAGGAGCGGGGGGGTCACCGCGGCCTCGCGGCGGGCGCGGCGGCGGCCGGCTGGAGGTCCAGGCGAACAATGGCGGGGCGGACGTCGGTCGCCACCACCCGGGAGCGCTCGGGCATCTCCACCATCGACGCCTCGACGGCGAAGTTGCGGGCGGCGCCCACGTCGCGCACGGGGAGCACCAGCGTGGGCGGACGCAGGGCGACCTCCCAGAGCTCGCGCCCGGGGCCGCGGAAGCGCACCCGCACCCGGGCCGGCTCCGGGGGAACGGCGAGCACGTACGCGGGGTCCCGCACCACCACCTCCACGCGCACGGGAATCCACTGGCTGGTCACCTGCTCGGCGGTGAAGAGCACCCAGAGGAGCACCGCCAGCGCGAGCGCGGCCAGCTTCAGCTTCCAGTGCGACGCCGCCCGGCGCAGGAGTTGGCGCACGCCGTCACTCCTTCAGCAGGCGGCGGATGAGCTCCACCGTGGCGGGGTCGTCCCACTCGGTGGCCCCGATCACCTTCTTCACGATGCGCCCCCCGCGGTCCACCAGGAACGACTCGGGGACGCCGGTGGTGCGGTAGTCGCGGCGCACGGTGCCGGCGGGGTCGCGCCAGATGTCGAAGGTGAGCCCGAACTCGCGCGCGAAGCCGGCCACGTCGCCGCCCTCGCGCCCGTCGGGGTCCACGCCCCCCGGCGCCGCGTCGATGCTCACCGCCACGATGCGCAGCCCCTCGGGACGGAGCGTGCGGTAGAGCCGCTCCATCGACGGCATCTCCTGCCGGCAGGGGCCGCACCAGGTCGCCCAGATGTTGACCAGCACCACCTGTCCGCGCAGCGCCGAGAGCCGCATCGGCGCGCCGCGCAGGTCGGTGGCGCGCACCTCCGGGGCGGAGCTGCCGACCTCCACCGGGAGGAAGCGGCCGCGCTGGGTCCAGCCGAGCACGACGAGCGCGCCCAGCACGGCCACCACCGCGGCCACCACCGTCCACTGGCTCCGGTTCCTGCGGGTCATCATCCTCTGCTCAACAGGTCTCTGCGCCTGCGTCCGTGCGGCCATCCAAGCTGCGCGCATCGCCGGCCGCGGTGGGCCCTCTCCCTGGCGCTTCGCGCCGGTCCCTCCCCCAAAACAACCTGGGGGAGGGACAAGGGCTCGCTTCGCTCGCGGCTATTCGAACGCCGCTGGAAGCTTCGCCGCGACCCGAAGCCCCCGGGGTAGGGGGGCGGATGAATCCGCAGCAACAGATACACGAAGTCCGCCTCCGCGGACTCCCACCTTCCGTGCCGCCGCCATTGCCGGGCACGCGACCGGCTCCACCGCGGCCGAGGTCCGCGGACCTCGGCTTGATGAGAGGCCAATCGCGCGCCGGGGAGCCGCGGCATCACCACCGCCAGTAGTCCGCGAAGGGCGGACTTCGTGTGGTTGTTGCCGCGGTGCCGCGGTTTCAACCGCCCGGCACCTATCAGCGGATCCGGTGCTGCCTGCCTGCCGCCCTACTTCCTCTCCCTCACGCCCGGCGCCGGCGGCGGGGGTGGAGGCGCGGGGGGCGGCTCCTCCGGCACGGAATCCTCCTCCGCGGGCGGGGGGGCGGCGGAGTCGACCGGCGGCGGGGGCGGCGGGTTGGGGTCGTGGCCGGAGAGGGTGATCCGCACCGAGCCGCCCATCCGCACGCTGTCGCCCGCCGCGGGGCTCTGCGCCACCACGTCGCCCAGGGGCGCCGCGGAGGTCGAGTCGTAGGAGACGCGCCCCAGCCGCAAGCCCGCCGCCTCCAGGATCGACGCCGCCTGGTCGCGGGTGCCGCCCGTCACGCTCGGGGTGACGATCTTCGGCGGGCCGGCGCTCACGGTGAGCACCACGATCGCCGGCATCGGCACCGCCGTCCCGGCCGAGGGCTGCATCGCCAGCAGCGTCCCCTCTTCGCGCATGCTGGTCGCCATGCGCAGCCGCACCTGGAAGCCCATCCGCTGCAGCAGCGCGATCGCGTCGTCCTTCTCCATCCCCGCGATCCCGGGGATCTTGCGGCGCTCGGGGCCGTCGCTCATGAACACGCGCACCGGCGTGCCGCGCGGCGCCTCCTGCCCCGCGAGCGGCACCTGCGTGAGCACGTGCCCGGCGCGCATCCGCGGGTTGTTCATGCTGGGCCCGCGCTCCATCGCCAGCCCCGCCTCGGTCAGCGCGCGGCGGGCGCCCGGCAGCGTCATCCCCCGCAGGTCGGGGACGTTCACGATGGCCGAGCGCCCGAAGCCCGGGAAGAAGAGCAGGGTGATGAACAGGTACCCCAGCAGGAAGCCGCCCACCCCGAAGTAGAGGAAGCGCCGCTGCCGGGGATGCCGCTCCAGGTACGCCTTCGTCCGCCGCCACCACTCGCGCAGCCGCGCGCGCAAGGGAACGCCGGCCGGCTTGGCCGGCTTCACCGGCGGCTTCTTGAGCATGACCGGCGGCCTCACGCGCGCCTCCGCATCCGGGCGGCGAAGGCGCCGTCGACCCCCTGCCGCTGCGGAAGGACGCAGAGGAAGCCCGCGCCGTCCACCAGCGCCTCCGGCACGGCGCCGGGCGCCGGGTCGACCACGAAGTCCGGGTGCTCCGCCAGGAAGGCCTCCACGCGCTCCTCGTTCTCCTCGCGCTCCAGCGAGCAGGTAGAATACACCAGCAGGCCGCCCGGCCGCACCAGCGGCGCGGCGGCCCGCAGCAGCTCGGCCTGCAGCGCGGCGAGCGCCGCCAGGTCGTCCGGGGTCACCCGCCAGCGCCCGTCGGGGTGGCGGCGGAAGGTGCCGGTGCCGGTGCAGGGCGCGTCCAGCAGCACCGCGCCGGCCGCGCGGAAGGGGGGGAAGCGCGCGTCCGCCACCACCGCGCCGATGCGCCCGCCCCAGCCGAGGCGCGCCGCGTTCTCCGCCACCCGCCGCAGCCGCCGCGGCGAGAGGTCGGCCGCGGCCACGCGCCCCGCGCCCTCGGCCAGCCCCAGCGCCTTGCCGCCCGGCGCGGCGCAGAGGTCGAGGGTGGTCGCGCCCTCCGGCACCGCGGCGTAGCGCACCACGAGCGAGGCCGCCGGGTCCTGCACCACCGCCGGCACCGCCGCGAGCGCGGCCGCCGCCGAGGCAGGGGGGAGGACGCGCAGCGAGTCGGGGGAGAACTCCACCGGCTCGGCGGCGATCTCCGCCTCGCCCAGCCGCGCGCGCGCCTCGTCGACGGAGAGGCCGAGGGGGCGGAGATAGAGCTCGGGGCGCGCGTTGTCGGCCTCGACCAGCGCGGCGGCGTCCGCGGCGCCCCAGCGCGCGATCCAGCGCTCCACCAGCCAGCGCGGGTGCGATCCCCAGGTCGCCAGGTGCCCCGCGGGGTCGCGCTCCAGCCGGGGGAAGGAGAGGTCGCGCCCCTTCCGCCCCAGGTTCTGCAGAACGCCGTTCACCAGCCCCGAGGCGCGGCCGGCGCCCACCGCGCGCGCCAGCTCGACGGACTGCGAGACCGCGGCGTAGGGCGGCACGCTCCCCATCTCCAGGAGCTGGTAGGCGCCGAGCCGCAGCACGTCGAGCACCGCCGGGTCGGCGGACTCGACCCCGTCGCGCAGGAGCTTGTCGAGCAGGTAGTCGATGCGGCCGCGCAGGCGGAAGGTGCCGTAGACCAGCTCCTGCGCCCACGCCCGGTCGCGCGGCTCCAGCCCCCGCGCGAAGTGGTCCAGCGCACGGTCGGCCAGGTCGCCCGCGCGCACGCGCTCCAGCACCTGGAACGCGGCGCGCCGCGGCGGCGTCACGCGGGCGTCGGGCACGGCGCTCAGCCGAGCATCCCGCCCAGCGGCGAGGAGGGGACGGCGCGCTCGCGGCGCGGCATCCGCCCGGCGAGCCAGGCCAGCCGCCCCGCCTCGGTGGCCAGCGCCATCGCGCGCGCCATGCGCACGGGGTCGCGCGCCTCGGCCAGCGCGGTGTTCATCAGGATGCCGTCCACCCCCTGCTCCATGGTGGCCGCGGCGTCGGAGGCGGTGCCTACGCCCGCGTCCACGATCACGGGGACGGAGAGGCGCGCCTTGATGGTGCGCACGTTGTAGGGGTTCACCAGCCCCAGCCCGCTGCCGATGGGCGAGGCGAGCGGCATCACCGCGGCGCAGCCGGCGTCCTCCAGCCGCAGCGCGGCGATCAGGTCGTCGTTGGTGTACGCGAGCACGGTGAAGCCGTCGGCCACCAGCTCCTTCGCCGCCTGCAGCGTGGCCTCGGCGTCGGGGAGGAGGGTCTCCTGGTCGCCGATCACCTCCAGCTTCACCCAGTCGGTGAAGCCGGCGGCGCGCGCCAGGCGGGCGTAGCGCACCGCGTCGGCGGCGGTGTAGCAGCCCGCGGTGTTGGGGAGGAGGAGGAAGCGCTCGGGGTCCAGGTGGTGGAGGACGCCCTCTTCCTTCGTGCGGTCCAGGTCCACGCGGCGCACGGCGACGGTGACGACCTCGGCGCCGGAGGCTTCGATCGCCTGCACCATCTCGTCGTTGGTGCGGTACTTCCCCGTCCCCACCATCAGCCGCGAGCGCAGCGTCCGCCCGCCGATCGCCAGCGGCTCGTCCCACACCCGCGGCTCGTCCAGCACCGTTGCCATGCGCTATACCTCCAAACTGCGGTTGAATACCATGAAGGAAGGTGGCGATTTGCGTCGATGCGGTTTTCGCGACGATGCGAGTAAACTCGCCGCTACAACCTCACGCTGTCCGCCTTCGCGGACATCAACACCCGTGCATCCCAGGCCTCGGCGCGCACCGAGAACTCCGCGCAGGCGGAGTGTGTGCCGTTGTAGCCGCGGCGCCGCGGCTTCAGCCGCAAATCGCGCGCGAAAATACCCACGGAAACGCCGCGAAACGCCCCCGCGCCGTTCATCCCCCGCCGACGAAGTGCACCAGCTCGTAGGCGTCACCGGGCTCGACCGGAACCGCGTCGAGGGTGTCGCGGCGGAGGATGTCGCCGTTGCGCTCGACCACCAGCATGCGCGGATGCAGGCCCAGGTGCGCCAGCAGGCCCGCCACGCTGAGCCCCGCCGGCACCTCGCGCTCGTCGCCGTTCACGCGGACCGAAACCGCGGCCGCCGTCTCCAGCTCTGCCATGCGTCGATGTATCGCTGGACCGCATCGGCCGGGGACGGTGCGTCCCAGACGCCGCGGATCGCCGCCATCCCCATCGCCCCCGCCCGCCGCAGCTCGCCCGCGCGCTCCGGCGTCACGCCGCCGATGGCGATCACGGGGAGGCCGAGCGCCGCGACGGACTCGATCAGCCGCAATCCCGCGCCGGCCCGGCCCGGGTGCGTCGCCGTCGGGTACACCGCGCCGGCGACGAGGAAGTCCGCCCCCGCCTCCGCCGCTTCCCCGCCCTCCTCCACGGCGTGCACGGACGCGCCGAGCAGCATCCCCCCGCCCAGCCGCCGCGCGTCGGCGACGGAGAGGCTGCGGCGGCCGAGCTGGACCCCGTGCGCGCCGGCGGCGAGCGCCACGTCCACGCGGTCGTTCACCAGCAGCAGCGAGCCCGTCTCCCCCGCCCGCGCCGCCAGCCGTGCCGCGAGACCGTGCAACGCACGGCCGGAGGCGGCGTGCGCCCGCAGGTGCAGCGCGAGGCGCGATCCGCCCGCCGCCAGCACCTCCTCCGCCCGCTCCGCGAACCCGGCGCGCGCCACCACCGCGTCGTCGGTGACGGCGTGCAGGAGGGGGATGCGCTCAGCCCGCGGCACCGAAGCGGTCGCCCACCGCCACGCCGCGGCCGTGCATCCAGTCGGCGGCGCTCATGCGGCGCTTCCCCGGCGGCTGCACCTCGCCGACCAGGACGGAGCCTTCGCCGCAGGCCACCACGAAGCCGTGGGCGCGCGTCTCCAGCACCGTCCCCGGCTCCCCCGCGGCGCCGTCGATCGCCGGGCAGAAGAGCTTGACCGGGCCCGCCGCGCCGAGCGGGCTCCAGGCGCCGGGTACGTCGTCCAGCCCGCGGATCCAGCGCGAGACCTCGACCGCCGGGAGCGACCAGTCGATGCGCGCCTGCTCGCGGCCCAGCTTGGGGGCGTAGGTGGCCTGCGAGTGGTCCTGCGGCTCCTCCACGAGCTGGCCGGCCTCCAGCAGCGCCAGCGCCTCCACCAGCGCCTCCGCGCCGATCTCGGCCAGCCGCCCGGCGAGCTCGCACGCCGACTCGTCGGGCTCGACGGGCTCCTCCACGCGCAGCAGCATGGGCCCGGAGTCGAGCCCCGCGTCCATGCGCATGATGGTGACCCCCGCGACGTCCATCCCCCGGATGATCGCCCACTGCACCGGCGCCGCGCCCCGCAGCCCGGGGAGGAGCGACCCGTGGATGTTCACCGAGCCGAGCCGCGGGACGGAGAGCACCTCGGGCTTCAGGATCTGCCCGTAGGCCACGACCACGGAGAGGTCCGGCGACAGCTCGCGCAGCTTCGCGACGAACTCGGGGTCGTGCGCCTTCTCCGGCTGGAACACGGGGATGCCCTCGGCCTCGGCCTCCACCTTCACCACCGACTTCGCCAGCTCGCGCCCGCGGCCGGCGGGGCGGTCGGGCTGGGTGACCACCGCGAGCACGTCGTGCCCCTCGTCGCCCAGCGCGCGCAGGGCGGGGAGCGCGAAGCCCGGGGTCCCCCAGAACACGATCCTCACGTGGCCTGCTTCCGGTACTTGCGCAGCAGCATGTTGCGCTTGAGCGGCGAAAGGCGGTCGATGAAGAGGATGCCGTCCAGGTGGTCGATCTCGTGCTGCAGGCAGCGGGCGAGCATCCCGTCGGCCTCGATGGTCACGGGCTGCCCCTGGCGGTCGAGACCCTCCACCACCACGTGCCAGGGGCGCTCCACCACCCCGGTGACGTTGGGGATGGAGAGGCACCCCTCCTCGTGCTTGTCGAGCTCGGCGCCGGCCTCCACCACGCGCGGGTTGTAGAGCGCGAAGGGGCCCAGCTTCTCGCCCTCCTCGTCGTTCACGTCGACCACGATCACGCGCTTGGCCACGCCCACCTGGGGCCCGGCCAGGCCGATCCCCTTGTTCTCGTACATGGTCTCGAACATGTCGTCGATCAGGCGGTCCAGCTCCTCGTCGGGGCCGGGCACGTCGTCGGCGCGGCGGCGCAGGATGTCCGAGCCGAGCAGCTCGATCTTCAGCAGCGACATGGTTGCGTCAGTCCCTCGCGGCCCCCGGCCCCACGCCGACGCCGTTGCGCTTGACGATGCGGCTGCGCTCCACCACCACGGTGGAAGTGCCGGTCTTGATCTGCACCGCGTCGTCCTTGATCCCCGTGATCTCGCCGATCAGCCCGCCGGCGGTGACCACCTTGTCGCCCCTCTCCAGCTCGGAGACCATCTGCTGGTGGGCCTTGAGCTGGCGCCGCTGCGGCACGATCAGGATGAAGTAGAAGATCGCCAGGATCGCCAGCGGGAAGATGAAGGTGGCGATGGAGTTGGCGCCCCCGGGGGTGCCCTGCGCCAGGAGCAGCGTCGCGGTGTGCATGTATGTCCTTCTCCGTCGATGGTTGGACCCCGACG
>JBJMPM010000273.1:0-23702 GCA_045803205.1 Longimicrobiaceae bacterium | reverse complement strand
TGGGTCCCGCGCGGAATCCGGCGCACTTCCGCACTCCCGCACTTCCGCACTTCCGTTTTCTGTAATCGTCCATCGCACCCGGTCGCCCACGCGGTACATGCGCGCGCCGGCGACGCCCGAGAACGGGTCGGGGCGGAAGCGGTCGGCGGTGAGGCGAGGGCGGCCGTGGTAGCCGCGGGCGAGCCCCTGTCCGGCGATCCACAGCTCGCCCACCGCGCCCAGCGGAACCGGGCGCAGCCGCTCGTCCAGCACGTACATCCGCTTGTTCGGCGCCTGCCGGCCGACGTGTACGCGCTCCACCTCCCGCGGCGCGAACCACCAGGTGGAGTAGGTGGTGTCTTCCGTGGGGCCGTAGTAGTTGCCCACCGTCTCCAGCGTCCCCAGCGCGTGCAGCCCGCGCGCGAGGGAGGGCGGGAGCGCCTCGCCGCCCAGGTTCAGCCGCCGCAGCGAGCGCGGCACGTCGCCGGTGCGCAGCAGCTCGGCGGCCGCGCTCGGGGCCATGCTCGCCAGCACCACCGGCTCCTCCAGCCCGCGCACCGCCAGCGCGTCGCGCACCAGCACCACCGTGCCGCCCCACGACAGCGTGCCGAAGAGCTCGGCGATGGAGACGTCGAACGACACCGAGGTCGAGGCGAGCACCGCCGACCGCTCCGCGTCGCTCACGTGCTCGCGCAGCCAGTGGCAGAGCGCCACGGTGCTCCGGTGCTCGATCTCCACCCCCTTCGGCCGGCCGGTGGAGCCGGAGGTGTAGATCACGTAGGCCAGGTTGCGCTCGCCGACGCCGGTTTGCGGCCGCGTCCCGGGCTCGGCGTCGAGCTCGGCGCGGTCGGCGTCCACGCGCAGCAGGCGCGCGTCCGTCGGCGGGAGCGCGGCGGCGAGGGAGGCATGGGTGAGCACCACCGGCGCGCCGCTCTCGGCCAGCATGAAGGCGATGCGCTCCGCCGGGTACGCCGGGTCCACGGGAACGTAGGCGCCGCCGGCCTTCAGCACGCCGTAGAGCGCGGCGACGAGCTCCGGCGCGCGCTCCATGCAGACGGCGACCGGCACCTCCGGCCCCACGCCGAGCGCCCGCAGCCGGTTGGCCACCTGGTTGGCGCGCCGGTCCAGCTCGCCGTAGGTCAGCCGCGCGCCGCCCGCGGTGACGGCGACCGCGTCCGGGGTGCGCGCGGCCTGCGCCTCGAACAGCTCGTGGATGCAGAGCCCGGTGGGGTAAGCTCGGCCGGTCTCGTTGAGCTCCTCCAGCACCAGCGCGGCCTCGTGCGCCGGCATCACCGGGAGCTGGGAGAGGGGGCGGTCCGGGTCCTCCAGCGCCGCCTCCAGCAGCACCGTGAAGCGCTCCGCCGTCCGCTCGATGGTCTCGCGGTCGAAGAGGTCCGAGGCGTACTCCAGCGCCGCGAACACGCCCTCCTCGCCGTGGCCGGCGGCGAGCATCAGGTCGACCTTGGCGGAGCCCGTGTCGCCCTCGGCGATGTGCACGTCGAGCCCGGGGAGCCCCGGCGCGCGCGACCCTCCCTCGCTGTGGAAGGAGAACATCACCTGGAACACCGGGTGGGCGCTCAGGCTGCGCTCCACCTTCAGCTCCTCCACCAGCCGCTCGAAGGGCACCTCCTGGTGCGCGTACGCGTCGACCGTGGTCTCGCGCACGCGCCGTAGCGCCTCGCGGAAGGTGGGGTCGCCGGAGAGGTCGGCGCGGAGTGCCAGGGTGTTGATGAACACCCCGATCAGCCCCTCCGTCTCCTCCGGCACCCGCCCGGCCGTCGGCGAGCCCACCACCACGTCGTCCGTCCCCGCCCAGCGCGCCAGCAGGGTGGAGAAGGCGGCCAGCAGCACCATGAAGGCGGTGGCGCCCTCGGCGCGCGCGAGCGCATCGACCCGCTGCGTGAGCGCGCGCGGGAGCGAGAAGAGGACGGCGTCGCCGCGGAAGCTCTGCACCGGCGGGCGCGGCCGGTCGGTCGGGAGCGCCAGCGTGGGCACGCCCTCCAGCCGCCCGCGCCACCACGCCAGCTCCCGCTCCAGCACCGGCCCGTCCAGCCGCTCGCGCTGCCACCGCGCGAAGTCGGCGTACTGGATGGGGAGCGGCGGGAGCGTGTGCGGGCGCCCCTCCACCTCGGCCGCGTAGAGCTCGGCGAGCTCGTGGTTGAGCACCTGCAGCGACCAGCCGTCGCACACCACGTGGTGCAGGTCGACCAGCAGGCGGTGCTCGTCGTCCGCCAGCCGCAGCATCGTCCAGCGCACCAGCGGCCCGGCCGCCAGGTCGAAGGGCGCGCGCGCGTGCTCGTCGGAGAGCCGCTTCGCCTCCCCCGCCCGCTCCGCCTCCGGGAGGTGCGAGAGGTCGACGACCTCCAGGGGGATGAAGAGCTCCGGCGCCACCTCCTGCACCGGCTCGGCCCCGCGGAAGTGGAAGGTGGTGCGCAGCGACTCGTGGCGGACGATCAGGCCGTTCAGCGCCCGCTCCAGCGCCGGCACGTCCGGGCGGCCGAAGATGTCGTAGACGTGCGCCATGTTGTAGGCGCCGCCCGCGACCCCGGTGCGCTCCACGAACCAGAAGCGCTGCTGCGCGAAGGAGAGCGGCGTCTCGCGCTGGCGCTCGCCGGGGACCAGCGGCGGGAGGACGAGCTCGTCGCCGCGCCGCGCCGCGGCCGCGCGCGCCGCCAGCCCCGCGACGGTCGGCTCCTCGAAGAGCGCCCGTAGCGGCAGGTCGATGCCGAAGGCGCGGCGGATGCGCCCCATCACCTGCGTGGCGCGCAGCGAGTGGCCGCCCAGGTCGAAGAAGTTGTCGTGCGCGCCGGGACGCACGCCCAGCACCGACTCCCACGCGTCGGCAACGAGCCGCTCGGCGGGAGTGCGGGGCGGGACGTGCGCCACGGCGGCGACGGCCTCTGCATCCGGCAGGGAGCGGCGGTCCACCTTGCCGCTGGGGGTGAACGGGAGGGCATCCATCACCCGCCACGCCGCCGGCACCATGTACTCCGGGAGCCGCGCGGCCAGGTGCGCCCGCAGCGCGCCGACGGCCACCTCCGCCCCCATCGCGGGGACGACGTACGCCGCCAGCCGCTTCTCCGCGCCCTCGCCGCGCGCGACCACGGCGGCCTGCACCACGGACGGATGCTCCGTGAGCGCCGCCTCGATCTCCCCCGGCTCCACGCGGAACCCGCGCACCTTCACCTGGAAGTCGGTGCGTCCCAGGTACTCCAGCACGGCCGCGCCCGAGTGCAGCCGCTGGACGCGCCCTGAATCCAGCGCGGTGCCGCACTCCCGCGCGTCCGCGCTCCCGTCCTTCCAGCGCACGCGGTCGCCCGTGCGGTACAGCCGCGCGCCGGGGACGGTCGAGAGCGGATCGGGGACGAAGCGCTCGGCGGTGAGCGCGGGGCGGCCGAGGTAGCCGCGCCCCAGCCCCGCCCCGCCGATGTACAGCTCGCCGGGGATGCCGGGCGCGACGGGCGCCAGGTGCCGGTCCAGCACGTACAGCCGCGTCCCGGCGATGGGCGCGCCGATCGGCGGAAGCGCGGGCCACGCGTCGGGCTCGCCCTCCACCTCGTGCGCGGAGGCGACGTGCGTCTCGCTCGGGCCGTACTGGTTCTCCAGCACGCACCGCGGATTCGCATGGAAGAACGCACGCAACTGCGGCGTCGACCGCAGCGCCTCTCCCGCCGTGATCACCTCGCGTAGATGTGGGAGATGTATCCCACCCTGCCCGCTGTCCCCTCCTTCCGCCGCCTCGGCGAGGTTCTGCAGCGCCGCGAAGGGGAGGAAGAGCCGCTCCACCCGGTGCTCGCGCAGCCAGCCGATCAGCGCCTCGCCGTCGCGGCGGGTGTCGTCGTCCACCAGCACCAGCGTGCCGCCGGCGGCCCAGGTGGCGAAGATCTCCTGGAACGAGACGTCGAAGGAGAGCGAGGTGAACTGCAGCGTGCGCGCGGCCGCGGCGTCGCCCCAGCGCGCGAGCTGCCACTGCACCATCGTCGCGAGCGCGCGGTGCGGGAGCGCGACGCCCTTCGGCCGGCCGGTGGAGCCGGAGGTGTAGATGACGTACAGCAGGTTCTCGGGATCGACCTCCACGCGCGGCGCCTCCGACGGCTCGGCGGCGATCGCCTCGCGCTCCACGTCCACGCGCAGCACCGCCGCACTCGAGGCCGGGAGATGCGCCGCGGACGAGGTCGTCGCCAGCACCACGCGCGCGCCGCTCCCCTCCAGCATGTACGCGACGCGGTCGGCGGGATAGTTGGGATCGACGGGGACGTAGCATCCCCCCGCCTTCAGCACCGCGAGCACGGAGACGACGAGGTCCATCGACCGCTCCATCGACACCGCCACGCGCGCGTCGGGGCCGACGCCCATGCGCCGCAGCCGGTGCGCGAGGCGGTTGGCGCGCGCCTCCAACTCCGCGTACGTCACCCGCTCGCCGCGCCACTCGACCGCCGCGGCGTCCGGCGTGCGCACGGCCTGCGCGGAGACCATCTCGTGCACGGGGATGGTGCTGGCTGTCCCCTGTCCCCTGTCCCCTGTCCCCCTGCCGTTGAAGCCCTCCACCACCTCCGCACGCTCCTCGGCGGAGAGGAGCGGGAGAGTGGAGACGGGCGCGTCGAGATCCGCCGCGGCTTCGCGGAGGAGCGCGTCCAGGTGCCGCGCGAGACGGCGGATGGTGGCCTCGTCCCAGAGCGCGGTGGCGTACTCCGCCCATCCCCCGAAGCCCCCCGCGCCGTCGTCCTGCAGGATGAGGGTGAGGTCAACGCGCGCGGTGCCGGTGTCCGCCTCGCGCGGGGCGATCTCCGCGTCGCCCAGGGCGAAGGCGGCGCCGGGGGCGTTCTGCAGCGTGAACATCACCTGGAAGAGCGGCGAATGGCTCAGGCTGCGCTCCACCTTCAGCTCGTCGACCAGCTTCTCGAAGGGGACGTCCTGGTGCGCGTACGCCTCCAGCGTGTTGTCGCGCACCTGCCGCAGCAGCGCGCCGAAGCCGGGGTCGCCGGAGAGGTCGGTGCGCAGCGCCAGCGTGTTGTCGAAGAAGCCGATCAGCGGCTCCAGCTCCGGCCGCGTGCGGTTGGCGATGGGGGTGCCGACCACCACGTCTTCCTCGCCGCCCCAGCGGTGCAGCAGCGCGGAGAAGGCGGCCAGCAGCACCATGAACGGCGTCGCGCCGCCCTGCTTCGCGAGCGCCTTCACCGCCGCCGCGGCGCCCGGCGAGAGCGCGACGGGGATCATCCTCCCGGCGAGGTCCTGCACCGCGGGGCGCGGACGGTCGGTCGGCAGCTCCAGCACGGCGGGTGCGCCCGCCAGGCGGCGCTTCCAGAACGCCATCTGCCGCTCCAGCGCCTCGCCGCGCAGCCATCCACGCTGCCACGCCGCGAAGTCCGGGTACTGCACCGTCAGCTCGGCGAGCGGCGAATCCTCCCCCGCCGCGAAGGCCGCGTAGAGCGCCCCCAGCTCGCGGAAGAGCACGCCGCTGGACCACGCGTCGGAGACGACGTGGTGCATCACCAGCAGCAGCGTGTGCAGTGCGAGTGCGGGAGTGCGGGAGTGCGGGAGTGCGCTGTCCGGATGGCGGATGAGCAGCGCGCGGACCAGCGGCCCCGTCGCGAGGTCGAACGGCTTCCGCGCCTCGGCGGCGATGATGGCGTCGGCGTCGCGCGGCCCATCTCCCGAATTCGCTCCCAGGTCGACGAGCGGGAGCTGGAAGCCGGCGAAGGGGACGACGATCTGCACGGGGCGCTCGGCCTCGGCGCGGAAGACGGTGCGGAGCGCCTCGTGCCGGCGCACGATCTCGCCCAGCGCGCGCTCCAGCGCGGCGTGGTCGAAGTCGCCGCGCAGGTCGAGCGCGAGGGGGACGTTGTAGGCGGCGCTCCCGGGGTCGAGCTGGTCGATGAACCAGAGGCGCTCCTGCGCGAACGAGAGCGGGAGCGGCTGCGCGCGGTCGGCGCGGGGGATGGGGCCCGCGGGCGCGCCCTCGTCCACCGCGCGCAGCCCGGCGATGCGGCGCGCGAGTGCGCGGAGCGTGGGTGCCTCGAACATCACCTTCAGCGGCAGCTCCACGCCGAAGGTGGCGCGCACGCGCGAGGCGACCTGCGTGGCCAGCAGCGAGTGCCCGCCCAGCTCGAAGAAGTCGTCCGCCGCGCCGACGCGCTCCGTGCCCAGCACCTCGGCCCAGATCCCCGCCAGCAGCTCCTCGTCCGGCGTGGACGGGGGGATGAACCCGCCCTCCTCGCGCGCCTCGGGCGCGGGGAGCGCGCGGCGGTCGAGCTTGCCGCCCGGCGTGCGCGGCAGCGCGTCGAGGAAGACGAACGCCGTGGGGACGATGGATTCCGGCAGCCGCTGCCGCAGGTCGTCGCGCAGGGTCTCCAGCGTGGGCGGCACGTCCGCGGCGAGGTAGGCAACCAGGCGCGCGCGGCCGTCGTCGCGGCGCAGCGCGGCGGCGGCCTCGCGCACGCCCGGCAGCGCGGCGAGCGCGGCCTCCACCTCGCCCAGCTCCACGCGGACGCCGCGGACCTTCACCTGCTCGTCGGCGCGGCCGAGGTACTCCAGGACGGCAGTGCGAGAGTACGAAGGTGCGAAAGTGCGAGAGTCGTTCGCGCCGGACTCCAGCGCACTTTCGCACTCTCGTACTTTCGCACTCGGCTCCGAAACGTCCTTCCACCGAACCCTATCCCCCGTGCGGTACATCCGCGCGCCGGGCTCGCCGCCGAACGGGTCGGGGAGCCAGCGCTCCGCCGTCAGCCCGGGGCGGCGATGGTAGCCGCGGCCGAGCCCCGCGCCCGCCAGCCAGAGCTCGCCCGCGACCAGCGCCGGCACCGGCTGCAGCCGCGCGTCGAGCACGTACGCGCGCAGGTTGGGGATGGGCGCGCCGAGCGGCACGCCGAGCGACGTGTCCGCAGGGTCGAAGACGTGCGCCGTGACCTCGATGCAGCACTCCGCCGGACCGTAGACGTTCACCACCTCGAGCCCGGGATGCGCCTCTTCCGCGCGCCGCGCCAGGTCCGCCGCCAGCGCCTCGCCGCCAACGTAGAGGCGGCGCAGGCGTGCGCGCGTGAACGCCGGCTCGTCGAGCACCGCGCGCAGGAGCGTCGGGACGAGCTGGAGGATGGTGATCCCCCGCTCCGCCACCTCGCCGGCGAGCGCGGCGGGGTCGCGGTGCGCGTCGGGGCCGCCCATCACCAGCGTGGCGCCGGAGAGGAGGGGCGCCCAGAACTCCCACACCGACGCGTCGAACGAGACCGGCGTCTTCTGCAGCACGCGGTCGCCGGCGCCGAGCGGGAAGGCGTCCTGCATCCAGCGCATGTGGTTGGCGAGCGCCCCGTGCGGGATCGCCGCCCCCTTCGGCCGGCCGGTGGAGCCGGAGGTGTAGATGACGTACGCCAGCTCCGCGGGATCGAGGGCTCCGCCGGCCTCGGGACGGGCGGATGAATCCGCGGCAACAACGGCCCGAAGTCCGCCTTCGCGGACTCCCGGGTCGGCTTCGGGGCACGCGATGGGGTCTGCTGCTTCCGCGGCGAGCTGGTCGAGCAGGAGCAGGGTCGCGGCGGAGATCGGGAGGGAGGCGGGCAGCATGGAGGTGGTGAGCACCGCGCCCGCGCCCGAATCCTCCAGCATCCAGCGCACCCGCTCGGGCGGGTAGGTGGGGTCGATGGGGACGTAGGCGGCGCCGGCCTTCAGCACGCCCAGCAGCGCGGCGGGGAGGTCGGCGGAACGCTCCAGGAAGACCGCCGCCAGCGCGCCCCGGCCGACGCCGCGCGCCCGCAGCTCGGACGCGATCCGCTCGGCGCGCGCGTCGAGCTCGGCGTAGGTCAGCGAGCCGTCGGGCGCGTCGACGGCGACGGCGGAGGGGGTGCGGGCGGCCTGCGCGGCGAAGGCCTCGTGCACGGGCGCGAAGGGCCAGTCGCGCGCCGGGCCGCGGAGCGCGAGCGCTTCGTCGCGCTCGGCGGCGTCCAGCAGCTCGATGCGCGAGATGGGGCGCGCGGGGTCGGCGGCGCCCTGTTCCAGCACGCGCGCGAAGTGGCGGAGGAGGCGCTCGACCGTCGCGTGGTCGAACAGGTCCACCGCGTAGTCGGCGACCAGCCCCAGCACGCCGTTCTCGCCGTCGTGCACCTCGAGGGCGATGTCGAACTTGTTCCCCTCGTAGCCGGGATCCTCGACATCCACCTGCAGGTCGCCGAGCGCCTGCGCCTCGGGACTCGCGGTCTGCTGCGACACGAGCACCTGGAACACGGGGTGGCGCGCCGGATCGCGCGGCGCCTTCAGCTCCTCCACCACGCGCTCGAACGGCACCTCCTGGTGCGAGAAGGCGTCGAGCACGGTGTCGCGCTCGCGGTGCACCAGCTCGCGGAAGGCGGGGTCGCCGTCCAGCCGGGTGCGCAGCGCCAGCGTGTTCACGAAGTAGCCGACCACGCCCTCCGTCTCCACCCGCAGCCGCCCGGCGGTGGGCGTGCCGATCACCACGTCCGCCTCGCCCGACCAGCGGGAGAGGACGACGCGCGCGGCCGCCAGCAGCACGGCGAAGAGCGTCGCGTTCTCGCGCAGCGCCAGGTCGCGCGCCGCCCGCGACGCCTCCGCGGGGACGTCGACGAACGCGCGCGCGCCGCGGTTGGTGCGGACGGCGGGGCGCGGCCGGTCCGTCGGCAGCTCCAGCGCGGGCGGGGCGCCCTCCAGCGCGCGCCGCCAGTAGGCCAGCGACTCCGCCAGCCGCTCCCCCGAGAGCCACTCGCGCTGCCACGCGGCGAAGTCGGCGTACTGCAGCGCCGGCGGCGGCAGCGGGTCCGGCAGCCCCCGCGCGAAGGCGCCGTAGAGCGCGTCGAGCTCGCGCTGGATCACCCCCATGCTCCACCCGTCGCTGACGATGTGGTGCATGCAGGCGAGCAGCAGGTGGTCGTCCTCGCCCAGGCGCAGCAGCCGCGCGCGGAAGAGCGGCCCGCGCTCCAGGTCGAAGCCCGCGTTGCTCTCCTCGCGCAGCCGCCGCTCCATCTCCGCGCCGCGCCGCTCCGGCGCGAGCGCCGAGAGGTCGTCCACCTCCAGCGGGACGTGCGCGGGCGGATGGACGACCTGCAGCGGCTCGCCGCCGCGCTCCGTGAAGGTGGTGCGCAGCGACTCGTGCCGCGCGCGCAGCGCGTTCAGCGCGCGCTCCAGCGCCGCCACGTCCAGCGCGCCGCGCAGGCGCAGCGGCGTGGGGATGTTCCACGCGGCGGTGCCGGGGTCCATCCGCTCCAGCACCCACATCCGCTGCTGCGCGAAGGAGAGCGGCGCGGTGCCGTCGGGCCGCTCGCGCGGGGCGGGCGCGGAGACGCGCTCGGCCGCGGCGGCCTGCCGCGACGCGCGCAGCCGCGCCTCGAGCAGGCGCCGCTTCTCGGGTGAGAGCCCCGCCAGGCGGTCGATCACCTCCGCCATCTCACCCCTCCCCGCCATCGCCGAGCGCCGCGGCGGCCTCGGCGTCGGTCATCCCCTCCAGCTCCCGCAGCAGCGCCTCCACCTCCGCGTCGCCCTCCCCGTCGATCCACGCGGCCAGGTCGGCCAGGCGGGGGTGGTCGAAGAGCGCCCGCACCGGCAGGTCGACCCCCAGCGCCGCCCGCACCCGCGAGGCGACCTGCATGGCCAGCAGCGAGTGCCCGCCCGCCGCGAAGAACGAGTCCTCCACGCCGATGCGCTCCACCCCCAGCACGTCGCGCCACACCTCCGCCAGCGCGCGCTCGGTGGCGGTGCGCGGCTCCACGTACACGGCGGCCGGCGCGGGCTGCGGGTCGGGGAGCGCCCGCCGGTCCAGCTTGCCGGAGGCGGTGCGCGGCAGCGCGTCCACGACCGCGATCAGCGAGGGCACCATCGCCTCCGGGAGCACGGCGCGGAGCGCCCCCGCGAGCGCGGAGGGATCGCCCTCGCCCACCACCCACGCCACCAGGCGCGCCGCGGCGCCCTCGCCGCGCACCGCCACGGCGGCCTCGCGCACGCCGGGAAGGGCGCGGAGCGCGGCCTCCACCTCGCCCGGCTCGACGCGGACGCCGCGCACCTTCACCTGCGCGTCGATGCGCCCCAGGAACTCCAGCTCCCCGTCCGCCCGCCAGCACGCCCGGTCGCCCGTGCGGTACATACGCGCCCCCGGCTCCCCTCCGAACGGGTCCGGGACGAAGCGTTCCGCCGTCAGCGCCGCGCGGCCCAGGTACCCACGGGCCACCCCCGCGCCGCCCACGTGCAGCTCGCCCGGCGCGCCGGCCGGCACCGGCTCCCCGCACGCGTCCAGCACGTACACGCGCGCATTCGCCACCGGCCGGCCGATCGGCGGCGCCTCCGCCACCCCAGGCGCGCACGCGTGCGCCGTGGTGTAGATGGTCGTCTCCGTCGGCCCATACATGTTCACCAGCCGCCGCCCGCGCGACCACCGCGCCGCCGTCTCCGCGGAACAGCGCTCCCCGCCCGTGCTGACCGCGCGCAGCGCCGGGAAGTCCGCCTCCGGCAGGCTGTCCAGCAGCGCGGGGGTGCTCACCCAGACCCCGATCTCCCGCTCCCGCAGCAGCGGGGCCAGCCGCTCCGGGGAAAGCACCACCTCGCGATCGGCCACGTGCAGCGCCGCCCCGGAGAGCAGCGCCACGAAGACCTCCAGCAGCGACGCGTCGAAGCTCGTGGAGGTCGCGTGGAGCACGGCGATCCCCGGTTCCGCGCCGAAGGCCCTCACCGCGCCGGGCAGCAGGTTCGCCGCGTTCCCGTGCGTGACCTCCACTCCCTTGGGCCGGCCGGTCGAGCCGGAGGTGTAGATGACGTACGCCAGCTCCGCGGGATCGACAGGGACTCCGCCGGCCTCGGAACGGGCGGATGAATCCGCGGCGACAACGGCCCGAAGTCCGCCTTCGCGGACTCCCTGGTCGGCTCCGCGGCGCGTGACGGCCTCCGCCGATTCCGCGGCGAGCGGGTCGAGCAGGAGCAGGGTCGCGGCGGATTCAGGGAGCGAGGCGGCGAGCGCGGAGGTCGTCAGGACCGCGCCGGCGCGCGAGTCCTCCAGCATCCAGCGCACCCGCTCGGCCGGATAGGCGGGGTCGATGGGGACGTAGGCGGCTCCGGCCTTCAGCACGCCCAGCAGCGCGGCGGGGAGGTCGGCCGAGCGCTCGAGGAAGACCGCCGCGAGCGCGCCGCGGCCGACGCCCCGCGCGCGCAGCACGGACGCGATCCGCTCCGCGCGCGCGTCGAGGGCGGCGTAGGTCAGCGAGCCGTCGGGCGCACGGACGGCGACGGCGGACGGGGTGAGGGCGGCCTGCGCGGCGAAGGTCTCGTGCACCGGCGCGAAGGGCACCTCCACCCGCGGGCCCCGCCCCCACGCGTCGGCCTCGGCGCGGTCGCGCGCGGTGAGCACCGACAGGGCGCCGACCGCGGCGTCGGGATCGGCCACGACCGCCGCGAGCGCGGCGGCGGCGCCGGCCAGGATGCGCCGCGCCGTGTCGGGGGTGAACCGCGCCGCGTCGTACGACAGCCGCAGCTCCAGCCCGTCCGGCCATGGCGCGCAGATCAGCGAGAGCGCGTAGGTGCCGCGCTCGGGCGCCGGGAGCGGCTCCACCTGCAGCGGGGCCGCGCCGTCGTCCGCCGCGCCCATCTGCACGGGGTAGTTCTCGAACACCAGCACGCTCTCGAAGAGCGGCGCCTCGCGCGGCACCTCGCTCCACCCGTGCACGTCCACCAGGCGCGCGTACTCGTACTGCCGCGTCTCGGCGTGCGCCTGCTGGACGGCGCGGAGCCAGTCGCCCACGCGCGCTTCCGCGTCCAGCCGCACGCGCACCGGAAGGGTGTTGATGAACAGCCCCACGGTGCGCTCCACCCCCGCGACCTCGGGGGGGCGGCCGCTGACGGTGGCCCCGAACACCACGTCGTCTTCGCCCGCGTGGCGCGCCAGCAGCAGCGCCCAGGCGGCCTGCGCCACCGTGTTGAGGGTGACGCCCTGGGCGCGCGCGAACGCCTGCGCCCGCCCGAAGACGCCGGCTTCCAGGCGCAGCGTCTCCTTGCCGTGGCTCGACGCGTGGGGCGCGCCGCCCGGGTCCAGCGGGAGCGGCGTGGCGTGCCCGAACCCCGCCAGCGAGCGGCGCCAGAACGCCTCGGCGGCGGCCGTGTCGCGCCCCACCAGCCACTGCACGTAGTCGCGGTAGCGCGGCGCCGGCGGGAGGGCGGCGGGGCGGCCGGTGCGCGCGGCGTGGTAGAGCGCGTCGAGGTCGGCGAGGAGCAGCGGGAGCGACCAGCCGTCGATCACCAGGTGGTGCATGGAGAGCAGCAGCAGGTGCCGCCCGCCGTCGATGCGGGCGAGGGTGACGCGCAGCAGCGGCGGCCGCCGCAGGTCGTACCCGCGCCGGAGGTCGGCGTCCAGCAGCGCGTCCACGCGCTCGCGCCAGCCGTCGCCCGCGTCGCTCCAGTCCAGCCGCTCGAAGGCGGGCTCGGCCCGGCGCAGCACGAGCTGCAGCGGCTGCGGCACGCCCTCCCACGCGAACCCGGTGCGCAGCGCCCCGTGCCGCGCCACCACGCCGCGGAAGGCGCGCTCCAGCGCGTCCACGTCCACCTCGCCCACCAGCAGCAGCGGGAACTGCTCCTGGTACGCCGCCCCCCCGGAGTAGACGGCGTGGAAGAGCATCCCGTGCTGCAGCGGGGAGAGCGGGTAGATGTCCTCGACGTTCTCGCGCTCCATCCCCTGCGAGAGCAGCGCGTCGAGCGCCGCCTGATCCAGCCCGGCCAGGGCGAAGTCCGACGGGGTGTAGCCGCCGGCCTCGGGGTGGCGGCAGTGCTCGATCAGCGCGCGCAGCTCCGCCGCGAACGCCTCCGCCAGGCGCTCCACCGTCTCGCGGCGGTGCACGCCGGGGCCGTAGCTCCAGGTGGCGTGCAGCCGCCCGTCGATCACCGCCGCGTCGACCGCGAGCAGGTGCGTGCGCGCCGCCGCGGAGCTGCGCGTAAGGCCCGCGCCGGCGTCGATGCCGGCGAAGAGCCCCGCCGCGTCGGAGGCGACGTCCATCCGCCCCAGGTAGTTGAAGCTCACCTGCGCAGCCGGGCGCGCCCGCAGCGCGTGCTGGATCTCCCCGTCCTCCGAGAGCCAGCGCAGCAGGCCGTGGCTGATCCCCTTCCCCGGCACCGCGCGGAGCTGCTCCTTCACCGCCTTGATCGCATCGCCCTCCCCGCCCTGCTCGGGGAGCTCCAGCACCACGGGGTAGATGGCGGTGAACCACCCCGCCGTGCGCGAGAGGTCCACCCCGTCGAACAGGTCCTCGCGGCCGTGGCCTTCCAGGTCCACCCGCAGCGAGCGCGCGCCCGTCCATCCGCGGAAGGCGCGGGCGAGCGCCGCCAGCAGCACGTCGTTCACCTGCGTCTGGTAGACCGGCGGCACCTCCTGCAGCAGCGCGCGCGTGTCCTCCGCGCCCAGCTCCACGGAGATCCGCCCGGCCTCGCCCTCGGTGTTCGCGCCCGCGCCGTCGACCGGGAGCGGCGGCGCGTCGCCCTGGCCCAGCCAGTACGCCGCCTGCGCGCGCACCTCGCCGCTGCGGGCGTGCTCCGCGAGCTTCGCCGCCCACTGCCGGAACGACGTCGTCTTCGGCGGGAGAGAGACGTCGCCGCCCGCCGCGGCCTGCCGGTACGCCGTCTCCAGGTCCTGCGCCAGGAAGCCCATCGTCACCGCGTCGATCGCCAGGTGGTGCGCGACGACCAGGACGCGGTCCACGTCGCCCATCCGGAAGAGGGCGAAGCGGACGAGCGGCCCCCGCTCCAGCTCCAGCGAGCGCTGCAGCACCGCCGACCGCGCAGTGAACGCCGCCTCGCGCGCGTCCGCCTCGACGGCCGAGAGGTCGATCACCTCGAACGGCGTTTCGGGAGATGGCCCCGCGTTGCTCTGCCGCCATCCATCCTCGCCGCGAGTGTAGCGCAGGCGCAGCGCGTCGTGGTGCGCGAGGAGGGCGGCGCAGGCGCGCTCCAGCGCGGCGGCGTCGACCGGCTCCCGCGCCGCGAAGAGGAGGACGAGGTTGAAGTGGTGCGGGTCGGGCGTGTCCTGCTCCAGGAACCAGCGCTGCACCGGGGTGAGCGGCACGTCGCCGGTGACCGCGCCCTGCTCGGCCACCGGCGCCGCCGCGTGCCCCACCACCGCCGCCAGCTCGGCGATCGTCTGGTGCATGAACACGCTGCGCGGCGTCACCCGCAGCCCCGCCTCGCCGGCGCGCGCGATCACCTGGATGGAGAGGATCGAATCGCCCCCCAGCGAGAAGAAGTTGTCGTGGATCCCCACCCGCTCCACCCGCAGCACCTCGGCCCAGACGCGCGCCAGCGCCTCCTCCACCGGGCTGGTGGGCGCGACGTATTCGTCGCCCGTGGCCAGGCGGGCGCTGCCGGGGGCGGGGAGCTTCTTCCGGTCCACCTTCCCGTTGGGCGACACCGGCAGGGCGTCCAGGGTGACGAATACCGTGGGCACCATGTAGTCGGGGAGGTGCTCCTTCATGAACAGCCGCAGCTCCGCCGCGCTCGGCTCGGCGTCCTCGGGCACCACGTAGCCCACCAGCTTGCGCTCGGCGCCGGCGTCGTCGCGCGCCACCACGGCCGCGTCGCGCAGCCCGGGGTGCTTCCGGAGCGCCGCCTCCACCTCGCCCAGCTCAATGCGGAAGCCGCGCACCTTCACCTGGTCGTCGGTGCGGCCGACGAACTCCAGGACGGCAGTGCGGGAGTACGAAGGTGCGAAAGTGCGAGAGTCGTCCGCGCCGGACCCCAGCGCACTTTCGCACTCTCGTACTTTCGCACTCGCAGTTTCCACCCACCGCACCCGGTCGCCCGTGCGGTACGCCCGCCCGCCGGGGTAGAACGGATCGGCGACGAAGCGCTCCGCGTCGAGCTCCGGGCGCGCGTGGTAGCCGAGCGCCACCCCGTCGCCGCCCACCCAGAGCTCGCCGGGCACACCGACGCCCGCCAGCCGCCCGCCGGGGGTGACGATGTAGACGCGCGCGTTGGCGATCGGCCTGCCGATGGGGACGGTGTGCGCGTCCGCCGGGACCCCGGTCACGCGGTGGACGGTGGTGTAGACGGTGCCCTCCGTCGGCCCGTAGACGTGCAGCAGCTTGCGCGGCGGGCCGCCCTGCACGCAGAGCCGCACCGCCTCCGCGTCCACCTTCTCCCCGCCGAAGCAGACCTGGTCGACGCACGAGAGCACGTCGGGCACCTCGCGCACCAGTTGGTTGAAGAGCTGCGTGGTGAGGAACACGGTGCCGATCCGCTTCTCGCGCAGCAGCGCCGCGTACCCCGCGGGGGAGAGGATGAAGTCGCGCGAGATCATCACCAGCGTGCCGCCGTTCAGCAGCGCACCCCACACCTCCCAGACCGAGGAGTCGAAGGAGAGCGACGACTGCTGCCCGATGCGCCCGCCGGGGCCCATGTCGTAGTAGTCGGTGTCGACCACGGTGCGGACGATGGCGCGGTGGTGCATCCGCACCCCCTTCGGCGTCCCCGTCGAGCCGGAGGTGTAGATCAGGTACGCCACCGTCTCCGGCGTGCACCCCGCCTCCACCGGGTCGGCGGACTCGCGCTCGATGGACGGCCAGTCGGCGTCGAGGCGGACGAGCGCGGCGCCGTGGTGCGCGGCGGTCTCCTCCAGCACCCCGCCGGTGGTGACCAGGATGCGCGCACCGGTGTCCTGCACCATGAAGTCCAGCCGCTCCAGCGGGTACTCGGCGTCGAGCGGCACGGCGGTGGCGCCCGCCTTGATGATGCCGACGAGCCCCAGCACCGTGGCAGCCGACATCTCCGTCGCCAGCCCCACCGCCGTCCCCGGACCCGCGCCGAGCTTCGCCAGGTGGCGGGCCACGCGGTTGGAGCGCTCGTCCAGCTCGCGGTAGCTCCAGGTGGCGTCCTCGAACTCCACCGCCTCCGCGTCGGGCGTCGCCGCCGCCTGCCGCGCGAAGAGGGAGACCAGCGTCTCGTCGCGGGGGTAGGGGCGCTCGTTCACCCCCCACGCCAGCAGCGCGCGCCGCTCCTCCTCCGACGCCATCTCGAGCTGCGAGACGGGGACGTCGGGGCGGTCGCAGGCGTCGTCCAGGAGCACGCGCAGGTGCTCCACCATCCGGGCGATGGTCGCCTCGTCGAAGAGGTCGGTGTTGTACTCGACCATCGACGGCATGGCGTCGTGCAGCTCCAGCGTGGCCCAGGTCATGTCGAACTTGGCCGCGCCGGTGTCCACCAGCACCACCTCGGTCTCCTGGTAGAGGGAGCGCAGGTTCAGCGACCCCGACATCCCCTCCTCCTCGTCCAGGTGGTGCGACCCCACGAAGGTGTGGTGGAAGTACATCGCCTGGAAGAGCGGATTCCGGCTGGGGTCGCGCGGCACCTTCAGCGCGTCGACCACCATGTCGAAGGGCACCTCCTGGGCGGCGTCGGCCTCCAGGATGGCGGTGCGCACCTGCCGCACGACCTCGCGGAAGGTGGGGTCGCCGTCCAGCCGGGTGCGGATGGCCCCCGAGTTCACCAGGTAGCCGACCACCGACTCCAGCTCGGCGCGGTTGCGGTTGCCGAGCAGGGTGCCCACGACCAGGTCGCCCTGCCCGCTGTAGCGCTGCAGCAGAAGGTTGAACCCGGCCATGAACACCATGTTGATCGACGCGCCCTCCTGCCTGCCGATCGCCCGCAGCCGCTCGACCAGCGCGCCGGGGTAGACGAAGCGGTACATCGTCCCCCGGTTGCTCTGCACCGCGGGGCGCGGCCGGTCGTACGGCAGCTCCAGCGTGGTGGGGGCGCCGCCCAGGTGGCGCTTCCAGTGGTCGAGCTGCTTCTGCAGCACCGGGCCCTGCAGGTGCTCGCGCTGCCAGACGGAGTAGTCGTGGTACTGGATCTCCAGCTCCGGGAGCGGCGAGGGGAGCCCCGCCGCGTAGGCCTCGTACAGCTCCTCCATCTCGCGCGTCACGATCGGCATCGACCAGCCGTCGGTGACGATGTGGTGCACGTTGAACACGAGCAGGCAGTCCGCCTCGGAGAGGCGGTAGAGCTTCCAGCGCAGCAGCGGGCCGGTGGCCAGGTCCATGGGGAGCGCGCCCCACTCGCTCGCCTTGCGGCGCAGCACCTCGGCGGGCACGTCCTCGCCGCCCGGCCCGCGCAGGTCCTCCTGCTCCACCCTGACGTGGTAGGGCGGGAGGACGATCTGCATCGGCCTGCCGTCGACCATGCGGAAGACGGTGCGCAGCCCCGCGTGGCGGCGCACCACCTCGCTCAGCGCGCGCTCCAAGGTGGGCACGTCGATGCGCGCGGAAACCAGGTTGGCGCCGGGGATGTTGTAGAAGGGGCTCCCGGGCTGGAGCTGGTCGAGGAACCAGAGCTGCTCCTGCTGGTAGCTCATCTCGTACGCCGGCCCGCCCCCCGCGCGGGGGATGCGGCCCGACGCGCCGCCCGGCTTCACCTCGCCGCGCAGCCGCTTCTCCAACAGCAGGCGCTTGGCCTGCGCCAGCCGGTCCGCGCCCGGCGCCGCCTTCGTGGTCTCGCTCATCGTCTCTATATCCGTCAGTAAAGCGAACCTTCGTTTTCGTGACTATGCGAGTAAACTCGCCGCTACAACCACACGCTGTCCGCCTTCGCGGACATCCCCGCCACAGCCTTCCCCGCCCACCCCAGGTGTCATCCCGAGGCCCGACACCGTACCGATTGCGTTCGCGCCATCGTCCGCAGGGCCGAGGGATCTACCCGCGGACGCCACGGTGCCCGGGCGCGGCAGCGGCACGACAGCCGGCCGGCCGGCGGCCAATGAACGACGGGTTGGAAACCCGCCGCTGGAACGGCACCAAGTCCGCCTTCGCGGACTCCGTCCTCAACCCATCGTCGCGCACCTGGGCCCGCCGCGCGCGCCGTCGCCCCCCCCGCGTCACCCCTCTCCCCTCGTGGGTGTGGGGCCGGGGGAGAGGGGGTACCGCGGTCGGCACGTGAGCCCATCGCCCCCGCCATCCCCGCCGTAAACCCCTGCGGTCACACCAGGCTCAGGATCTCGTCCTCGCTCATGGCCTCGATCTCGGCCATGATCGCCTCCTCCACCAGCGCGGCGTAGCGGGCGATCGTCGGCGCCTCGAACACCGCCTTCAGCGGCAGCTCCAGCCCGAACTGGTCGCGGGTGCGGGAGATGATCTGCGTGGCGAGCAGCGAGTGCCCGCCCAGGCCGAAGAAGTCGTCGTGGATGCCGATGCGGTCGATCCCCAGCAGCTCCTGCCACATCGCCGCGACGATCTCCTCCCCTTCCGTCGTCGGGGGGAAGTAGGCCGTCTCCAGCTCCGGCCGGGCGTACCCGCCCGCCGCGGCCGCCGCCGGCGCCGCGCTCTCGGCGATGCGCGCCCGCACGTCGCCGGTGGAGAGGAGGACGCGCGGCTCGCCGGCCAGGGTGAGCGCGTGCTCCAGCGCCGCCATCGCCCCCTCCGCCTTCATCCCATAGCCCTGCGGCGCCTCGTCCGCGTCGAACCAGCGGTCCCACCCGAGCGCCGTCCACGCCGCGCCGCCCTGCGCCCGCCGCTCGGCGAACGCGTCGACGAAGGCGTGCGCCGCCGCCACCCGCGCGCGGCCCACGCCGCCCAGCTCGGGCGTGAGCGACGACTCCAGCAGCACGAAGTCCAGCGCGCGCCGCTCCGCCACCGCGGCGAGCGCGTCGAGCTCGCCGGCGAGCAGCGCCAGGTGGCGGGTCCACTCGCTGGGGAGCACGTCGCCCAGCGCCTCGAAGCCGCCGATCTCCTCCACCCGCGGCGCCGCGACCACCCCGTGCACCACGCCGAAGCGCTGCTCGGCCGCGTGGAAGGCCTCCTCGGCCTGCGTGGCGCTGTACATCTGCTGCGGGAGCGCCAGCACTTCGGCGCCCTGCGCCTCCAGCGCGCGCACGGTCTCGATCTGCACGCGGATGGGATCGCCCTCTGGCCGCGCGGCGAGCGCGGCGTCCCAGGCGCGGCGATCGGGGAGGAGGCGGTCGGCGACGACGAGCTTCGCCCGCCACCGCTCGAACAGGTGCCGCGCGATCACGCCGTTGCGCCCGTCGAGCCCGCCGGAGAGGAAGTAGACGCCGCCCTCGCGCAGCGGGCTCGCGGACGCCTCCGCCGGCCGCACCGCCTCGAAGGAGCGCACCCACCGCCGCCCGCCGCGGATCGCCACCGCCGCGTCGTCCGCGCCCGACAGCGCCTCCGCCACCAGCCGGTGCGCCGCCCGGGGATCGTCGATCGACAGGTCCACCGCGCGGCAGGCGACGTCCGGGTGCTCCTCGCCGACGACGGCGCAGGCACCCAGCACCGTCGCGGCGAACGGATCGACCGCCTCGCCGCCGGTGACCTCGTGCGCGCCCGCGGTGACGGCGACGAGCGTCGACTTCGTGTAGCGGCTGCGGCCGAGCGCCGCCGCCAGCAGCGCCACGCTCACGAAGGCGCGGCCCTGCGCCCCCGCCTCCGCCAGCGGCCAGAGGTGGATGGCGGAGACCGGCCGCGTCCGGTTGTCCCCCAGGTTCGCGGCCAGTTGGTCGGAGGAGGTCAGGGACACGAGCAGGTTGTCGTAGTCGTGCCGCGTGTCGGGGCGCAGCGTGTACTCGCCCTCGCTCGCCCGCGCGAAGCGGTCTCCGGGGCGCACCGCCACGGCTTCGCGCCCCTGCGCCCGCAGCTCCGCGACCACGGCGTCGCCCAGCGCCGAGCCGTCGTGGAAGACGAGCCAGCGCATGCCACCCTCCTCCGCCGCCGCGCGGACGGCGGGGGTGCGCTTCCAGCTCGGGAGATAGAGCCAGTCGGCCGGGTCCTCGCGGCGGCCGGCGGCGCGCGGCGCGGCGGGGGCCCCGCCCTCCTTCGGCGGATCGACCCAGTAGCGCTGGCGCTCCCACGGATAGGTCGGCAGCGGGACGCGGCGCAGGCGCTCACCCTCGTGGAACGCCGCCCAGTCCGGCCGCACGCCGGCCACCCAGAGCCGCCCCAGCGCGGAGAGCGCGAACGCCGTGTCCGCGGTGCGGTCGTAGGGATAGCGGACGGTGGGGATGACGGAGACGCCCGCCGCGTCCGTGCGCTGGCGAATGAAGGTGGAGAGCGTCTGCCCCGGCCCCACCTCCAGCAGCACGCGGCCGGGCTCCTTCAGCAGCTCGCCGGCGCCGCGCTCGAACTGCACCGGCTGGCGGAGGTGGCGGGCCCAGTACGCCGCGTCGGTCGCCTCGCGCGCGGTGATCCACGTCCCCGTCACGTTCGACACGAAGGGGATGGTGGGCGCGGAGAGCCGCATCCGCCCCACCATCTCCTCCACCGGCGCCACGACGGGATCCATCATCGGCGAGTGGAAGGCGTGCGTCGCCGCCAGCCGCCGGGCGACGTGGCCCGCCTCCTCCAGCTTCGCCCGCACCTGCTCCACCGCGTCGACCGGACCGGCGACCACGCACATCGCCGGGGCGTTGATCGTCGCCACCGTGGTGCCGTCGACCAGCAACGGCCGCGCGTCGTCCGCGGAGAGCGGGACGGCGAGCATGGCGCCGGCGGGGAGCGCCTGGATCATCCGCCCGCGCGCCGTCACCAGCTCCAGCGCGTCCTCCAGCGTGAAGACGCCGGCGGTGGTGGCCGCCGCGTACTCGCCCAGCGAGTGGCCGATCACGGCGGAGGGGACGATCCCCCAGCTCATCCACAGCTTCGCCAGGGCGTACTCGATCACGAAGACGGCGGGCTGCGCGATCTCCGTCTCGTTCAGCGCCTCGGCCGCCGGGTCGGGCGCGCCCTGGGCCAGCATCCGCCGCAGGTCGATGCCGGCGCCCGGCGCGGGCTCCTCCGGCGCCTCGCCGGGATAGAGCGCGGCGAGCAGATCGATACCGAAGCGGCGGCGCAGGATCTCCGCGCAGCGGTCCACCTCCGCGCGGAAGGCGGGCTCCGACGCGTACAGCCCGCGCGCCATCTGCGGGTACTGGTCGCCGACGCCCGGGAACATGAAGGCGACGGAGCGCGCCGCGTCGTCGACGGAGCCGCTGACGACGCGGTCCGGGTGGCGCGCGTCGAGCAGCGCCGCCGCGTCCTCGCCGTCGCGCACCACCAGCATCCGCCGGTGCGCCAGCTCGCGGCGGCCGGACTGGAGGGTGTGGGCCACGTCCGCCAGGGAGATTTCCCGCCGGCCGCCCGCTGTCCCCTGTCCCCCGTCCCCTGTCCCCTGCGGTTCCGTGGATGCGCGCAGGTGCTCCGCCAGCCGCGTGGTGGCCGCGTCGAGCGCGGTCGGCGTCTTCGCGGAGAGCGCGAGCAGGTGCCAGGGACGCCGCGGCGCGGAGGGCGCCACCATGGGCGCCTCCTCCAGCACCACGTGCGCGTTGGTCCCGCCGATGCCGAAGGAGCTGACGCCCGCGCGGCGCGGGGCGCCGTCCGCCTCCCACGGCTCCGCGCGGCTGCTCACGTAGAAGGCCGAGCGCGCGAAGTCGATCTTCGGGTTGGGCGTGGTGAAGTGCGGCGTGGGCGGCACCACGCCATGCTCCATCGCCAGCACCGTCTTGATCAGCCCGGCGACGCCCGCGGCCGCGTCCAGGTGGCCGATGCTCGCCTTCACCGACCCGACCGCGCAGAAGCCCTTCTTCTCCGTGCGCGACCCGAACGCCTCGGTGAGCGCCGCGATCTCGATCGGGTCGCCCAGCTCGGTGCCGCTCCCGTGGCCCTCCACGTAGCGGATGGTCTCGGGGTCCACGTCGGCGGCGGCGAGCGCCTCGCCGATCACGGCGGCCTGCCCTTCGACGCTGGGCGCGGTGAAGGCGATCTTCAGCGCGCCGTCGTTGTTCACCGCCGAGCCGCGGATCACCGCGTGGATGGTGTCGCCGTCGCGGACGGCGTCTTCCAGCCGCTTGAGCACGACGACGCCGGCGCCGTTGCCCCCCTGCGTCCCCGTCGCCTTCGCGTCGAAGGCGCGGCAGTAGCCGTCCTGCGAGAGGATGCCGGCGGGCTGCCACTGGTAGCCGGTGCGGTGGGGCACGTTCACGGACGAGCCGCCCGCCAGCGCCACGTCGCACTCGCGGTTGAGCAGCGCCTGCGCCGCGAGATGGACGGCGACGAGCGAGGTGGAGCACCCGGTCTGCACGCCGATGGCCGGGCCCCGCAGGTCGAGCTTGTAGGCGGCGCGGGTGGCGAAGAAGTCCTTGTTGCTCCCGACGTTCACCTGGAAGTCGCCGAGCGCGGCCACCACCTCGGGGCGGGCGAGCACGTTGTTGTGCGTGTAGCTGGGCTCGCCGGTCCCCGCGTAGACGCCCACCGCGCCGGGGAAGCGCGAGGGATCGCACCCGGCGTTCTCCAGCGCCTCCCAGGCACACTCCAGGAAGATGCGGTGCGCGGGCTCCATCGCCTCCGCCTCGCGCGGCGAGTAGCCGAAGAAGGCCGCGTCGAACGATTCGATGTCGCGCAGCACCCCCACGCGCTTCACGTACGCGGGGTCCCGGAGCGCGGCCGCCGGAACGCCGGCCGCGATCATCTCGTCGTCGGAGAGCTCGCTGATCCCCTCGCGCCCCTCGCGCAGGAGCTCCCAGAACTCCTCCAGCGTGTCCGCCCCCGGGAACCGCCCCGCCATCCCGACGATGGCGACGTCCGGCCCGAATGCTTCGGTGTCGACTTCGGTGCTCATCTATGCCTCGAAAAGAAGTGCCTAGTCCCTAGTGCCTAGTGCCAAGTGCGGAACTGCGACTGCGAACTGCTTGCGCCGCGCGGCGACAATGCGAGCAGAATGCTGTGCGCGCCGCGGGGCCCTCCCCCGCGCCTTAGAGCGCGTCCCCTCCCGTTCCGGGAGGGGTGGCGGGCCGCGGCGGTGGTGCGCCCTGCACGGTGCCTCCGCACCTCGGCTTCGGCGTGACCGGAGGCCGCCCCGCGCACCGCCGCCTCGTCCGCGTCACCCCTCCCCCCTCGTGGGGGAGGGGCCGGGGGAGGGGGGGTGCCGCGGCGCGCACCACCCTTCGCTCCGCGCACCGTGCCTGCTGGCTGTCCCCTATCCCCTGTCCCCTGTCGTTCTATCTCCTCCCCACCCGCGCCGCCCGCCGCGCCGACCCGCGGTCCTCGCCGCGCTGGGCGGCGCGCGGAGGCGCCTCGCCCGCGGCGGGGCCGCCCACCAGCGCCGCGAACGAGCGCACCGTGGGCGAGCGGAAGAGGTCCACCATCAGGAACTCGCGGCCGAGCGCCTTCTCCAGCTTCTCCTGCAGCGTGGCCAGCAGCAGCGAGTGCCCGCCGATCTCGAAGAAGTTGTCGTTCACGCCCACGGCGTCGACGTTCAGCACCTCGCGCCACACCGCCGCGATGGCGCGCTCCAGCTCGCCCTGCGGCTGCGCACCCTCGGCCGGGGCGGCGGCGGGGGCGGGGAGCGCGGCGCGGTCCACCTTGCCGTTCGGGTTCAGCGGCAGCTCGTCCATCGTCACCATCGCGCTGGGGACCATGTATTCGGGAAGGCGCGAGCGCAGGTGCTCCAGCAGCACGTCGGTCGACGGGCCCGCGGGCGCCGGCACCACGTACGCCACCAGCCGCCCGGCGAAGGGCTCCTCCGCGCGCACCACCACCACGGCGTCGCGCACCCCGTCCACCGCGCAGAGCAGCGCCTCCACCTCGCCCGGCTCCACCCGGAAGCCGCGCACCTTCACCTGGTGGTCGATGCGCCCCAGGTAGTCGAGCGTCCCGTCGGCGTTCCACCGCCCCAGGTCGCCGGTGCGGTAGAGCCGCCCCCCCGGCCGCGCCGAGAAGGGGTCGGGCATGAAGCGCTCGGCGGTGAGGCCGGGGCGGCCCAGGTAGCCGCGCGCCACCCCGGCGCCGCCCACCCAGAGC
>JBJMPM010000171.1:0-10309 GCA_045803205.1 Longimicrobiaceae bacterium | reverse complement strand
CTCGCAACGTGTATTCCCCCGCGGCAAGCTGGGGTAGGGGCACTGCGCTCAAACGACGCGCTCACGTCACCCGCAACCCGCTCACGCTCTTCCAGATGCCGCGCCAGGGCAATGCTGTCACCGCGGTGAATAACCGAGGGTAAAAGCGGTATGCGAGAACGCAGCTTGTTTTCTGCGCACTCTCAGTTCCTCTGCGTCTCTGCGTGAAACGGCAGTTGCGGTTATCGAGGATGCAATGAAATCCGGCCGTCCACCGCGACGCCGCCCTCGGGGAAGGCGAGCCAGGGGTTCACGTCCAGCTCGCGGATCTCGTCGTGGTCGCCTACGAGCCGGCTGATGCGCTGCGCTTGGCGCTGGACAACGGGGGATGCTCAAGCCGGCTCCGGCACCGCCTCACCCGGCTGAATCTCACGCAGAGACGCGGGAGAATACGGAGAGCTACGGTAACGCCCTCCCGTTCGACCGAACGGTAGGTTTACACTCACGGTTGTTGACGGAAACAAACAAGTGGACTATGCAGGCAGCACTTTGGGTGCTGCCCATTCTTTTGAGTAATCATTCATACACTTGGCTGTCTGTCGCTCCCCTCATGTTTATAAGCTTTTGTGCAGTTCCTTATCGGCCGCAACGTATACACATGTTTACAGCCATAATTTGGAACGGAACGTGCTTGATCAGGAGCGAAGGGTGCCTGCCAGCCTTTCCCATCTGCAGAAAGAGAGGTGTCTGATGCCTCGACCCAAGAGACTCCTTGCCCTGCTCACGCTCGTCCTCGCCATGACCGGTCTGGGTACCGTGAGCGGCTTCACCGTCCATTCGGCCTTCGCAACCGGAGTGGACAACTGCCCCCACGACGAGTGCGAAGCAAGCACGACGTGCAAGGACAACCCCGGAGGGGGCACGCTGTGCAACTTCGAGGGAACCATCTGCAAGACGAAGTCGTGCTACTCCGCCCCCCCCAGCGGAGGGGTGGAACCCACAGAGGAACTGCAACAGTGACGAAACCGTGGATCGGGCCGGCCGGCGCTGAGCCTCTCTGACCAGGAGGTGCGCAGCCGCGACTGGACGGACCCGTATGTACCCGGGGCTGATGGCAGTGCCGTGGCAGGCACCCAGTTCCTCTTCTGGTGCGGACGTCCACCTTTACGCGAGTTCCGTCCATGTCAACGCATTCGCGTTCGCGGAGACGTACTCTCCTGGTGCTCACCTTGGCGGCGGCCGCCTGCGGCGGTCCCGAACCGCCCGTGCAGGCGGCGGCCTCGTTCGCCGAACGCAGCACGCCTGCCCGAACCGTGCACCCGACACGGGAAAACCTCCCGCGGCGGTCGGAGTTGGCCGCCTCGATCCCGCGAACGGCGATCCCGCGCGGAGAGGGCACCCTCGCGCGCTTCGCGCGCCGGCTCGCCCGCGCGCGGCCAGTCCGGAGCATCGGTGCCCTCGAAGGAACGCCAGCGATGGTGTTCGGGATGGTCGAAGACGTGGCGACCGACGAGGCGGGGCGCTTCTTCGTTCTGGATTCCCGCTACAACAACGTGCGCATCCACGATGCGTCCGGGACGCCGGTCGGCTCGTTCAGCGGCCCCGGGCGCGGTCCCGGAGAGCTCGTGTCACCCGAGGCGCTGGAGCGCGACCGGCAGGGGCGGATCGTGGTCGCCGACCGTTACAACGTCATAAAGTTCTTCGCTCCGCGGGGGGAGTCGTTCGCTCTCGCCGGAGCGATCGCTGTCCGCTTCGTTCCCGAGGACTTCTGCCTGCTCGGGGACCGGATCTACGTACAGGGAATCGCCGCCGCGGGGATGATCCACGCCTTCACGGCCGCCGGCACGCCGATCCGGTCGTTCGGCCAGCCCTACCGGTCTGCGAACTGGCTGGTCCGCAACCAGCTCTCGGACGGCCCCATCGCGTGCAGCGAGGAAGCGGGCGTCGTGGTGACCATGTTCAAATACCTCCCCATCGTCTACGGCTATTCGGCGGAGGGCCGGCTGCTCTGGGCGTCGCGCCTGGAGGATTTCCGTCCCATCCGCATTGTGGAGGAGAGGGACGAGCGGGGGGTGCCGGAGGTCGGCTTCGACGGCGGGGAGCCGTACGACCTGGCGGTGTCGCTCCAGGGCGCCCCGCAGGGGCTGGTGGTGGTCCAGACCGCCCGGTACACCCCGGAAAGCATCCGCAACGGCCGGGAGCCGGCGGTGTTCGACACCTACCTGCTTTCCGCGGCCACGGGGCAGGGGGTCTACGTGGGCAACGGTCTCCCGCGCATCAGCGCGGTGAGCCGCGAACGCGTCCTGGCCGGAGTGACCGACCCGTTCCCCCAGGTCCGCATCCTGGCGCTCCCGGCGGAGGAGGTGGTCCCATGATCTTCCGTTTGCGGCTTCTCGGGCGAGGCGAGGTGCTGCTGGCCGTCGGGGTCTTCGCGGTCGCCTTCCTCTCCTCCTCCTCGGGAGCGGTTCCCTCCCCCGAGGTCACGCTCCGCTGGAGGCCGGATCCGGGCGCGGCCCCCCCACCGACCGGGAACATCATGGAAGGGCCGGAGCTCGCGATGATCTTCATCGGAGCCTCTACCTGCCGGGCGTCCAACCACGAAGGTCTTCCCGCCGCGGTCGAGCAGCTCGCGCGCACGCTGCGCGGCAAGGCGAAGCGGGCGGGGCGCTCGTTCACCACGGTGGGAGTCGCGCGTGACTGGGACGTGGATGCGGGGCTGGCGCACCTGCGGAAGTTCGGCCGCTTCGACGAGGTGATCTCGGGCCGGAACTGGCTCAACTCCGGGCTGCTGCACTACGTGTGGGAGGACATCCCCGGCGAGGCGGCGACCCCCCAGGTGGTGGTGGTGGACCGCCGGCTGGTCGACCGGCACTCCTCCGCGGCGGAGGGCGGCATGGTGCAGGACGAGCGGCTCGTGGCCAGGCTGGTGGGATGGAAGGAGATCCGGCAGTGGGCGGAGCGGGGGGCCCCGCTTCCCGACCTGCCGCCCGTCCCGGCGCGAACCCGGGATTCCGCTCGCGTGTCCGCGCTCCCCTCGCCACCCTGATCCGGCAGCACCTGCCGCTTCACGCGGAGGAACGGAGGGACCGCAGGGGTTTCCGTTCCTCCGCGTTTCAGCGGAGGGAGATCCGGCCGTCGACGGCGACGCCGCCCTGGGGGAAGGCGAGCCAGGGGTTCACGTCCAGCTCGCGGATCTCGTCGTGGTCGCCCACCAGCCGGCTGATGCGCTGGATCACCTCCTCCACCGTGGCGGTGTCGCTCGCCGGCTCGCCCCGCACCCCCTTCAGCAGCGCATAGCCGCGGATCGAGCGCACCATCTCCGCCGCGTCCACGTCGCTCACCGGGTGCACGCGGAACACCACGTCGCCCAGCGCCTCCACGTAGATGCCGCCCAGGCCGAACATCAGCACCGGCCCGAACTGCGGGTCGCTGGTCATCCCCACGATGGTCTCCTTCCCGCCCTCGACCATTTTCTGCACCAGCACGCCCTCCACCGCCTCCGCCGAGATGCCGGCGCGGCGCGGGGCGTCGGCCGCCACCTGCGTCCAGGCGCGCTGCAGCTCCTCCGCGTCGGAGACGCCGACGTAGACGCCGCCGACGTCGCTCTTGTGGACGATGGCGGGGGCGATGGTCTTGAGCACCACCGGCCAGCCGATCGCCTCCGCCGCCGCGCCTGCCTCCTCCGGCGTGCGCGCGACCTTCCACGGGGCGACGGGGATGCCGTACGCGGCCAGCACCTCCATCACCTCCGTCTCCGAGAGCTTCGTGCGCGCTTCCGCCCGGGCGCGGGCGATGATGGCGGCCACGCGCGCGCGGTCCACGTCGAAGGCGCGCACCTCGCCGGCGGGGCGGCGCTGCCAGACGCCCTGGCGGTGCATGGCGGCCAGCGCGCGCACCGCGCTCTCGGGGAAGCGGTAGCCGGGGATCCCCGCCGCGTTCAGGTCGGCGAGCCCCTGCGGCAGCCCCTCGCGCCCCATCAGCACCGCCAGCACCGGCTTGTCGCGCGGGCCCGCCGCCGCGTCGACGATGGCCTGCGCCACGTCCTGGTTGCGGATGCCGAGCGGGGGGACGAAGGCGGCGATCACCCCGTCCACCCGCGGGTCGTCGAGCACCGCCTCCACCGCCATCCGGTAGCTCTGGGCGGTGGCCGAGGCGATCATGTCCACCGGGTTCTGCACCGACGCCTCTTCCGGGAGCTGCGTGGCGAGCCGCGCCCGCGTGGCCTCGGTCAGCTCCGCCACCGCCAGCCCGTTCGCCTCGCAGGCGTCGGCGATGATGATTCCCGGGCCGCCCGCGTTGGTGACGATGGCCACGCGGTTGCCGCGCGGCACCGGCTGGTGCGAGAAGGCCATCGCCAGGTCGAACATCTCCTCCACCGTCTCGGCGCGCAGCACGCCGCACTGGCGCAGCAGCCCGCCCACCGCGCTGTCCGCCCCCGCCAGCGCGCCGGTGTGCGACGAGGCGGCGCGCGCGCCGGCCACCGAGCGGCCGCTCTTCACCACCACGATGGGGCGCGTCCTGGTGATCTCGCGCGCCAGCCGGACGAAGGTGCGCGGGTTCCCGAAGTTCTCCAGGTACATCAGGATCACCCGCGTCCGCTCGTCGGCCGACCAGTGGCGGACGAGGTCGTTGCCGGAGACGTCGGCCTTGTTCCCCACGGAGACGAACTGCGAGATGCCGATCCCGTACTCGGCCGCGTAGTCCAGGATGGTGACCCCCATCGCCCCCGACTGGCTCATGAAGGCCACGGGCCCGGGCGGCGGCATGGTGGGGGCGAAGGTGGCGTTCATCGACACCTCGGGCGCGGTGTTCAGCACCCCCATGCAGTTGGGCCCCACCAGCCGCATCCCGTAGCGCCGGGCCACCTCGCGCAGCGCCTCCTCGCGCGCCACGCCCTCGCCGCGCACCTCGCGGAAGCCGGCCGAGATCACCACCAGCCCCTTCACCCCCTTGCGCCCGCACGCCTCGGCCACGGCGCAGACGTGCTGCTTGGGGACCACGACGACCGCCATCTCCACCTCGTCCGGGATCTCCTCCACCGAGGCGTAGGCGGGGATGGAGTGCACCGAGCGCGCGGAGGGGTTCACCGGGTAGACGGCGCCGGTGTAGCCGTGGCGCAGCAGGTTGTCGAGGATCTGCCAGCCGATGGTGTTGGGCGCGCGGCTGGCGCCGACCACGGCGATGGACTTCGGGGCGAGGAGACTGTCGAGCATTCCGTCAGGCCGGCGCGGGTGCGGAGCGGGGCCGCCGCCGGGCCGGGGGCGCGGCGGCGGTCATCGGGCGGAGGAAGCTAGCCCGCGCAGCACGTCGGCGGGAGTGACGATGCCGAGCAGGATGTCGTTCTCGATCACCGCCACCCGCTGCACCCCGTCGGCCGCGAAGAAGCGGGAGAGCGCCTGCAGCTCGTCGCCGGGGGCGAAGGTGGCGCCCACCGGCCCCATGATGTCGCCCACACGGACGCCACGCGCGGGCGAGGCCAGGGCGTGGCGGAGCACGTCGGACTCGCTCACCATCCCGATCACCTTTCCCGCCGGGTCGAGCACGGGGGCGCCGCGGATGTGCTCCTCCTGGAAGGTCTCCACGAGCTCGCGCACGGTCATCTCCGGCACCACGGAGACCACCCGGGGCTCCATCACCTCGCGGACCGTTCGGGCTGGGAATTTCATCGTCTGATTCAGGACAACCGCTGTTCATCTCCCGTGAAGGAACAAGGTAGCGCCGGGGAGATGCGCGACGGGCCGGGGATCGGACGGGAGGGAGGTCGGGAGCAGGGAGGAAGGAATGTGGGGTGCCTCCCCACAGCCAACTGCCGTTTCACGCAGAGACGCAGAGAAACTGAGAGTGCGCAGAAAACGAACTGCGTTCTCTCAGTTTCTCTGCGCCCTCTGCGTGAAACGGCGGTTACGAGGCGGCGGGCTGGTGGGAAACCTGCTCCGCCAGGGCGTGGCCCAGCACGCCCGCCATCTCGCTGTCCACCGGGGTGGCGACCACGCGGGCGCCCCTGTCGGCGAAGAGGTCCTTCAGCCGCTGCGCGTCGTCGTGCTCGACCAGCGCCACGTAGGCCGAGGTCCCCAGCGGCATGGCCGCCGCCACCTCCGCCAGGTCCGCGCGCGGAAGGATGCGCCCCGCCAGGTGGCCGGCCACGCCGCCCAGCAGCCCGCCGGCCACCAGCAGGAACGGCAGCGCCACCGGCCCCGCGAACATCGCCGCGAAGCCGCCCGCCACGGCGCCCATCGCCCCGCCGACCCCCGAGGCACCCGGTTCGTGCACCTGCACCTTTCCCGAGGGCTGGTGCGTGACCAGCGCCTCGGCCAGCACGTGGTCGTCGTCCAGCCTGTGCTCGGCCTTCAGGTCGGTGAGCACGTCGCGCGCGGTGGTCACGCCTTCGAAGCTGAAGAGCAGGACCTCGTACTTCGCCAGGTGCCAGTGTCTGGGTTCGTCCGCCATGCGAGCCTCCTCCCGTGGTGGGTCGTGGGTGCGCGCGAAGGCGCCGGACCGCCGGCGAACATTGCTCGCCTCCGGTCCGGTGCGGGTTGCTCGATGGGTGCCGTCACTCCGACCGGATTCCACTGCATGGAACGCTCCGCGGGATCACGCGGCCACCCTGTTCGCACGCCACCGGACCGTGTACGTTGGCGCCGGATGTGCTCTCTCTCTCTGCGACTCTGTGTCTCTGCGTGAAACGCTTTTGACCTCTGATCCCGAAGCCCCCGGCCCGGCGGTGCCGCGCGCCGCGCTGATCGAGCTCCTGCAGGTGGTGGCCGTGGCCGCCAACGAGGCGGAGAGCGTGGACGCGGCGCTGCAGACCTGCCTGGACGCCGTCTGCGCGCACACCGGGTGGCCGCTCGGCCACGCCTTCCTCACCGACGCCTCGGGGGCGCTGGTGGCGACGGGGATCTGGCACGCCGACCCGCCGGACCGCTTCCCCCGCTTCCGCGCCGCCACCGAGGAGGCGCGCTTCGCGCCGGGCCAGGGGATCGCCGGGCGGGTGCTGGCGACGGGGGAGGCGGAGTGGATCGAGGACGTGGCCGCCACCCGCGACCTGGTGCGCGCCGTCGGCCGGGAAGAGGGGATCCGCGCGGTGGTCGCCTTCCCGGTGCGGGTGGGGCGCGAGGTGGCGGGGGTGCTGGAGTTCTTCACCGACCGCCCCCTCCCGCGCGACTCCGCGCTGCTGGAGGTGATGGCCAACCTGGGGACGCAGGTGGGCCGCGTGGTGGAGCGCGCCCGGGCGGAGGAGAAGCTGCGCGACTCCGAGGCGCGCTTCGCGGGGATCATCAACATCTCCTCCGACGCCATCGTCACCGTCGACGAGGCGCAGCGGATCGTCTTCTTCAACCAGGGCGCCGAGCAGATCTTCGGCTACGCCGCCGGCGAGGTGCTGGGCGAGCCGCTGGAGACCCTCATCCCCGAGCCCCATCGCCCGGTCCACGCGGCCCACGTGCGGACCTTCGGCGCCAGCCCGGTGGTGGCCCGGCGGATGGGGGAGCGCGGGCAGATCTCCGGGCGGCGCAAGAACGGCGAGGTGTTCCCGGCCGACGCCTCCATCTCCAAGCTCGAGATCGGCGGGTCGCGCCTGTACACGGCGGTGCTGCGCGACGTGACCGAGCGGGTGCGCGCCGAGCAGGCGCTGGCCCGCCAGGCCGAGGAGCTGGCGCGCTCCAACGCCGAACTGGAGCAGTTCGCCTACGTGGCCAGCCACGACCTGCAGGAGCCGCTGCGGATGGTGGCCAGCTACACCCAGCTCCTGGCCCGCCGCTACCGCGACCGGCTCGACGACGACGCCCGCGAGTTCATCGGCTACGCGGTGGACGGCGTGAACCGCATGCAGTCGCTGATCGCCGACCTCCTCTCCTTCAGCCGGGTGGGGAGCCAGGGCGCACCCTTCGAGGACGTCGACCTCGACCGCATTCTCGAGCGGGCGCTGGCGAACCTCGGGGCGGCGATCGAAGAGTCCGGCGCGGAGGTCACCGCGGACCCGCTCCCGACCGTGACCGGCGACCCGGTGCAGCTCGGCCAGCTCTTCCAGAACCTGGTCGGGAACGGGGTCAAGTTCCGCGGCGAGGCCGCGCCCCGGGTGCACGTCTCGGCCGAGCGCGCGGGCGCCGAGTGGAAGCTCGGCGTGCACGACAACGGGATCGGGATCGAGCCCGAGTACGTGGAGCGCATCTTCGTGATCTTCCAGCGGCTGCACGGCCGCGCTGAGTACCCGGGCACCGGGATCGGGCTGGCGATCTGCAAGAAGATCGTGGAGCGCCACGGCGGCCGGATCTGGGTGGAGCCGCGCCCGGGGCAGGGGTCCACCTTCTACTTCACGCTACCCGCGACGGACGGGAAACGATGAGCGCACGAGGCACGGCGCGGCCGATCGAGGTGCTGCTGGTGGAGGACAACCCGGGCGACGTGCGCCTCACGCGCGAGGCGCTCAAGGACGGGAAGGTGAGCAACCACCTGTCGGTGGCCCCCGACGGGGTGGAGGCGCTGCGCTTCCTCCGGCGCGAGGGGTCCTACGCCGACGCGCCGCGCCCCGACGTGGTGCTCCTCGACCTCAATCTCCCGAAGAAGGACGGGCGGCAGGTGCTGCAGGAGATGAAGGCCGATCCCTCGCTGCGCACCATCCCGGTGGTGATCCTCACCAGCTCCGAGGCGGAGCGCGACATCGCCGGCGCCTACGAGCTGCAGGCCAACTGCTACATCACCAAGCCGGTGGACCTGGACCAGTTCATCACCGTGGTGCGCTCCATCGAGGACTTCTGGTTCAGCATCGTCAAGCTCCCCCCGGAGCCGCGTCCGTGAGCGGGGCGGCACCGCTGCGCATCCTGCTGGTGGAGGACAATCCCGGCGACGCGCGGCTGATCCGCGAGACGCTGCGCGACGCCGGGTCGCTCGCCTTCGAGCTGAAGCACGTCGACCGCCTGGCCGCCGCGCTCCCGCTGCTGGCCGCGCGCGCCGCCGACGTGGCGCTGCTCGACCTCTCCCTCCCCGACGCGCACGGGCTGGAGACGGTGACGCGCGCCCTGGCCGCGGCCCCCGACGTGCCCATCGTGGTGCTCACCGGGCTCGACGACGAGACGGTGGCCATCCAGGCGGTGCAGGCCGGGGCGCAGGACTACCTGGTGAAGGGGCAGGTGGAGCCGGGGATGCTCGCCCGCGCGCTGCGCTACGCCATGGAGCGCAAGCGGCTGGAGGCGGAGCGGGCGCGGCTGCTGGAGGCCGAGCACCAGGCGCGCACCGCCGCCGAGGCCGCGGTGCGCGCGCGCGACGAGGTGCTGCGCATCGTGGCGCACGACATCGGCAACTCGCTGAGCGCGGTGAAGATCCACGCGCTGGTGCTGGAGCGCACCCTTCCCGCGGGCGACGGCGAGGCGCGCAAGCGCACCACGGCCATCCGCGACCTGACCGTGCAGATGGACCGCCTGCGGCAGGACCTGCTCGACGTGGCCGCCATCGAGGCGGGGCGGCTGGCGGTGGAGCCGGTGGAGCTGGAGGTGGACGCCGTGGTGGCCGAGGCGGTGGAGGCGCTCGCCGGGGTCGCGGCGGAGAAGGGGGTGGCGCTCTCCGCCGCGGTGGAGGACGGGCTGCCGCGCGTGTTCGCGGACCGGGAGCGGGTGCTCCAGGTGCTGGCGAACCTGGCCGGGAACGCGGTGAAGTTCACGCCGTCCGGCGGCCGGGTGGAGGTGTCGGCCGCGCGTGCGGGCGACGAGGTGCGCGTGGCCGTCCGCGACACCGGGCCGGGAATCGCCGCGGAGGATCTCCCCTACGTCTTCGACCGCTTCTGGCAGGCGCGCAGCACCCGCCGCGCCGGCGCCGGCCTGGGCCTCGCGATCGCGAAGGGGATCGTGGAGGCGCACGGCGGGGCCATCTCCGCCGAGAGCATCGCAGGGGAGGGAAGCACCTTCGCGTTCACCCTGCCGGTGGCGTAGGGGCGGCTCAGCTACGGATCGTCTCATACCGTCTTTTCAATTCGATTGTGCATTCTTCGACCGCTGATACAGAAATGGCTCTCACAGAGGTCACGGAGGTCACAGAGGAAAGCACTGCTGTTCCTCCGTGACCTCTGTGACCTCTGTGAGAGATTGCAGTTTGAATCTCCTGGCCGAATGCACAGTTAATCCACGGAATTGGTATCATTCGGCCGAAATGGTCTCGCTCGCCGGCGGCGGAGCCCGGTCGGGCGGGTACAGGATCGACTCGACGATCCGGCCGTCGTCCAGGCGGAGCTCCACGGCGCTGCGCCCCACCGGCTCCACGGCGCCGTCGGGGTGGTGGATGATCCCGCCGCCGAAGGGCACGCCGATGCCGACGCTGCCGGGGAGCGAGCGGGCCACGAGCT
>JBJMPM010000118.1:0-16319 GCA_045803205.1 Longimicrobiaceae bacterium | reverse complement strand
ACGTCCTGCGTGGACGGTCCTACAGAACCCGCAACTTCAAGGAGGATCTCAGCCAGACCGCCGAACTCGACGCAGCCTGAACTCCGCCTGGTGGCGACAGAGTTTAGAGAGAAACCGCGTCAGAGTTTAGAGAACCCACATAGGCGGGGATAGCCAGTGCGCCGCCGAAATTGGCAGATGTTTGGGAGTATCAATGGTGGACGTGGTCTTGATTACCAGTCGGCTTCGTCGGCGCAAAATAACTTGATCGGCACCGATGTTGACAATAAACCTGAGCGGACTTTGTAGTGACCCGCGCGCGTCAGCGGTCGCCTGGGTCCAAAGTTCACGCAAGACGTAGCTCGCGCCTCCAAGCACGGCTGCGCCAGCAAATGGGTCTTTCGCGTACGCTGCGCCGACGGACGCGAGCATTCCCATCGCCATCGGAAAGCTTCGCAGCTGACCTTTGCATCTTCGCACAAATGACCTCATCCGAACAAAACGTGCCGAGCGGTGAAGAGCGTCCACTGCGTCTCGGAGACACGTAATTGCACGATCCCTTTGCTCAGACGACCCAGAATAACCATTTACGAGTTCGCTAAAGCTCGCGCGGAGATCGGCCAGCTCCTCGGAATGGTCGACTAGGAGGCGATCGACCTCCCCGATCGACATTCCATCAATCCAAGGCAGCTCAAGATCGAGGATTGCCATGGCAGGATCCCATTCCCCTGTCGATAGGGCTCCACCCGTAATCGCCGTGTAGGCGTCGAGGTGTGCAGAGCGATGAAGATCGATGCCGATCAGTTCAGCAGGTGAGACGAAAACCCGACCGGCGACGAAAGCGGCAGCCGCTTCATCTGCCAACCAGCCCGGAACGTCAGGCGGAAGGAGCGATGCCCAGCCCAACAACGGCCACCATTTGCGCCCATCGGACCTCGTTTCGACAGCTCGGGCTAGCGCACCGTAGCCCCAACCGGAATCAATTTCCAGATCCATTGGCATCCAGTGGATGACTGGCCGCGCACGCTTTCAGCTTACCGGTATAGATAAACTCCATGGGGAATCCGATAAGTGAGAGGCGTCGATAAGCCCATCGCATCTGCCCAACATTGGAAACCGCTAGGAGGAGGGGCTTAACACCATGTTGGCGATTGTAGAGGAGGCGGCGAACGAAATTTCCGCGTGCCCAAAAATCCAAGGTCATTTCCATTCCCGAAGTAGACCGCATCCAATCGACACACATCTCGTAAGACGGCGGTTCCACCTCGGTCCCTATATCAACGGGCGCATTTGGGTACAGTTGATTAGCACTCACAATACTCGGCCTTTCCATCCCCAACAATCGTCGGACGGCACAAAGGGGCTCTGTGGCACGACGGAGAACGGGTCGAACACTATTGCCTCCTTGGACCGAAGCCTGACGTGCGGTCTAACGACACAAGGGTCAGGGGTGCGGGGCCGGCGCGCAAGGCCGTCGTGACCGAAGGCATGAACGGCCCCGCATCCCCTGCAATGCCGTAGTTGCCCGGCGTTGACAACGACCGGTGTGCTAGAGCAAACCTATGAAATCCCCACTCGCAAGCGTTCTTCGGCGAGCTGCCCACCGAGTCGACACGCCATTCACGAACTGCTCGAAGAGCGAGCGTTGCTCAGGATTATCCGCTAATCTGAACCATCTTAGCGGGGTGGTCCAGTGCAGACTGGGGACACCGCCGGTGGCAGGCTGCTCCCAGCCAAATACGTAGCCAAGCATTATGAAACCGAGGACATGCTGCTTCGTCGCGGGGCGCTCAAGAGCAGGAGCAACCTCGTTGAACGTGCTGGAGAATTCGTGGAGAAGGTCTGACTCGTGCTGCGGGTAGCGAAGTTTCCGAAAGCGGGAATCCAGATTCAGCGCGATCCAGCCACAAAGCCCCTGCTCGACGATCTGCTTCGCCGCCTTCCTTGCATGCTTCTGCACTTGGTCGATGTTCGAGCTACAGATGCGCTTGGCGGCGACGCCGACTTCTTCCGCGCCATAGAAGATTCGCATATCCGGCTCACCACGCGTCACGCTAACTCCAGAGAGTCGAAGCCGTGCAGCGAGCGTCAGTTCAAACTGGGTGTCGCGATGCTCGGTAACTCTTCCTTCAGAGATGAAGTCACCACCCAAGAACGTGTTTATCTTCTCGGACGTAAAAAAGGTGAGCGGGTTTCTACGATCTTCCAGAGCCGCGACGGTAATCAAGAACGTCTCCCAAGCCAGACGATGTGCTTCCGCGATCTGACGGAGTTCATCCTCATTTTCGTTGTCGATCAGTTCATCACTTTCATTCCAGCGCTTCAAGACATTAAGAGCAGTCTGGTGCCTGCCTTTAGGTTTCGCTTCGATGCCGTATCTACTGGATAACTTCTGGAGTGCCTCAGAAAGGCGCGCCTCGAGGAGACGAGACCCGATTGGAGGTGCTTGCCGATCGATTCGCCAGCTCATCTCATGTATCGAACCGCGTAGCGTGGAGCCGCCTAACGACAGAAGGGTCAGGGGTGCGGGGCCGGCGCGCAAGGCTGCGTCGACCGAAAGCATGGACGGCCCCGCATCCCCTTGCAGCCGATTGTTAGGCGACCGTCGGCGGGCGTCGCACGGGCCGCCAGAATTCAGAATGATGAAAAATCACGCTTGCCCCGCGTTCCTCCTGCAACGGGGTTAGGCGGGCGGCGCGCTGCGGAGGGCCGACTCCTTTGGAGAAGAGGCCATGTTTTCAAACCCGCTGCCGATCAGGTATAAGGCGCCGGCCAAAGCGAGCCAAGTGGAAAGGGATGTTAGCGATTCGTGGCGGAGCACAAGATAGGCGCCAGCAGTGCCCGCAAGAAACTCCGTTACCCCGAAGACCGCGAGGGAGGTGCGTCGAAACAGATACGCGAGGTAACCGAAAAGAATTACAGTCATGAAAACCGTAAGCGGTCGGCGGTCGAGGTCAAAATAGTTTGTCCGGTGAATGACCTCATCACCCACTCGCTCCCACGACTCATTGACCCAGCTCCTGTCAGCCGTCCAGAGTAGGCTAAGCAACCAGGCGACGATGAAGGCCACGCGGAACCAACGATTCCTCGCGACGGATAGAATTCTCTTTGGAAGAGTCATCGCGAAGAGCTGTGGGGAAGCCTTACTTGGTGTTCAGTGGACGGAATTCAGGCCAACGCGCAAGGCTGCTGGCGGTATTCCTGTTGCGGGAGAATGCACGGCCGGCCAATCCCACGCCTCGCGCATCGCCGAATCCGATCCAATCCAGATAATGCTCTGCCATCCGAACGTCAAGCGCCAGTAAATCACACACGCGCAATCCGATGCGTCGTGTACCGCGATGCGTTACGCGGGATATGTACGCGCGATGGTGGGGATAGCGCTCTTGTTCCGTGCGTTATCGAGAACCACCGTGCGCCGCGTCGCCCCGATACCTCGAAATCCGGCAGAACTGCTGTAGGAGCCAGTAGTAAGATGCTGGCCTGAGGACACCAAGTATTACGCACTTGAGGAGCACCCAACCTGTGCGGCGCTCCGCGCCGCCAAAGCCGCCGCTTCGGAGCCGCAGGGAAGGGCCCACTACGCGGCGGCTTGAACCGCGAACACCCGCGCGCGGCGCCCGGCGGGCGTGCATCCGGTACTCTCGACCGGAACCCCCCGCCCGCCGGGCTTCCGTGACCGCGAAGCGTGCCCACCGCCGGCGTGAGACGGAGCGTGCTTGAACGGCCCCCGTGCGTCGGAGCCGGAACGGTCGCAGCGACCTGCCACACATGAACGGCTCGCATCGGGGATGCGGGGCGCGGCCTGCTGCGCCGGACCGATGCTGCGGCGCAGGATCGCGGGGTAAGGCGGGGGACAGCCTACGGCGCGCCCGGCAGAGTGCGCCGCCTCCCAGCCTTTAAAGTACGTGAGTCCCGTTCCATGCCCCACCAGCCGACCCCGGTCGACCTTCCCGACGAGTGGCGCGCGCTCGCCGCCCAGCAGCGGCGGCTAGGCGCCGACGCGCAGGCCCGCATTCTGGACTTCTGCGCCGACGAGCTTTCCGCCTCGATCACGCGCGGCGGCGACGAACGGTTGAGCCTCGCCCGCGCCGCCCAGGAATCCGGCTACAGCGCCGACCATCTCGCGCGGCTCGTGCGCGAGGGAAGAATCCCCAATGCCGGGCGTAAGGCGAAGCCGCTCATCCGCCGCCGCGATCTGCCACAAAAGGCGAGAAAACGTAAGGAAGATCCTTGCTTTTCTCCCCCGAGTGGCTATGATCCCGGCAGGCTCTTCCGGGACATCATCCACTCCAAATACGGAGGCGGTGATGCCCAAGACTAAGCGGCGAAACGCTGCTAAGAAGTGCTGGTCCGAGTCCTTCGGTTACTACGGGGCGACGATCCGCGCTGCCGAGCGGACCCCAGGCGGAGTCCTGTATCTGCTCTGGCTTGACAAGCGGGGTAAGCAGCAGAAGCGCAGCCTTCGGCACCGCGACCGCAAGCAGGCGCGCAGGCAGGCGCTGGAGATCGCCAACGCGATGGCTTCGGCGATCAGTCCCGGCACGGCCCGGTTCGTCACGGTCGAGAGGCCGCAGGACAAGGCCGCTGAGCCGCTGACGCTGGCCGAGGGGTTGGCGCGTGCTTTCGAGCCCCTGAAAGGACTCTACCCGCGGCCGACGAAGCACGCGAAGCAGGCGCGGAAGTACGCGGACGCCGCTGTCCACCTGCTGGGGCGGGACACGACGTGGGCCGAGCTTCGTCCTTCCTCGATTCTCTATCTGGTCCGGCAGCTCGCGCGAGCCAGCCGCAACGGGGAAGGTGCGGTTTCGGCGGAAAAGACGTGCGTGATTCTCTACGCCATCGCGTCGTGGCTGCGGACGGAGGAGCTGATCCCGAGCACGGCGGCGCACTCCAACACCGGATGGAAGCTGCGGGTGCGGGAGGAGTGGCGGAACACGACCGGGCAGCGCACGCGGGCGGTGGAACGGCCCCGGCACGCGGTGGACGAGGTCTCCGCACTCTTCGCCGCCCTTCCCCAGGCGGACGCTCGACTTCGTTTGCTGGTCGAGCTCGCCGCCGAGCTTCGCGCGGGACAGGCGGTGCGGGCGCGGCGTTCGGATCTGACGTTGGAGGCGGTCGGCGGCTACGAGGTCGGCCGCTTCATCGTCTACGGCGCGGGGAAGAAGCGCGGGGAGACGGTTGACCTGCATCCCGAGGTTCGCACGCTGGTGAATGAGGTGCTTTCCACCGGCTACCTGGCCGAGGCCGAAGCGGCGTTCCAGCGGGGCGAGGTGGAGGATTACTTCCTGTTCCCGGCGGGCAAGCTGAAAGGCGGCTCCGTGCCCCTGGAACGCGCGACGGAGAGCCACCTGTCCTACGCGGCGATCCGCGCGATGTTCGTCGATCTGGAGCGCATAGCGGGAGTGGAGCACCGGCGCGGACGGTCGTTCTACGGGTTGCGCAGACAGGCGACCGACCTTGCGCCCGATTTCTCCCAGGACGCGCGGGTGCTGAACAGCATCTCCGGCCACGCCGACAGCGCCACGCGTGAGCAGGTTTATCAGGACAAGGAGAACGAGCGGGTGCGCGCCAACGCCGCGAAGACGCGCAGGTCCATGCGGCAGTACCTGATGGACCCGAACGCGGCGGAGTCCGACGCGATTGCCGCGTGATCCAACCTAGCCCACAAACTGTACCACCCCGACCGAGGGATGGAAGGGCCACGGCAGCGTAACCTGCTGTCGTGGCATCACTTACGAGACCACGAGGCCGCACGGCCCGCGGATGCACGCGGTGACACGGAGTCAACGGAGTTAACGGAGACGACTCCGCTGACTCCGTTGACTCCGTGTGAGACCCTTCGGTCAGGAGACTGGAATCCAGAACTGTCCTCGGCAAATGGGTATCACTCGTCTTTTCGCGGCGATTTGCGGACGAACTGCGGACCGTACCCGAGGATCTCGGGAAGTGGGTTGGCGCGGTACTCCTCCAACTCCTCCGGCGTGATCGAATCGAGGGGGCTCGGCGTGGCGAGGATCCGCCTGCGCGCCTCGGCGGCGATCGCCGCAAGCGCCTCGGCCCGCGCGGCCCCGCGAGGCACGGGTTCAGCGGACGATCGTCGGGTGGACTCTTCCGACATACGCTTCATGTCCTCTGGGGTTATCCAACAAAGAAGGTGGCGGATAAATCTTTACAAAGTGGACAAAAATATGCAAGTCCTCGATCGCCTTACTGAATCTGCCTTGTCATTCCTCATCCCCCGCCGGATCTTGAGCACACACACTTTCTCTGGACGGATGATGAGCGACTCGGACTTCACGCACCTGAATGAACAGGGGCGGCCGCGGATGGTGGACGTGGGCGAGAAGGCGGTGACCGCCCGCGTGGCCGTGGCGGAGGGGCACGTCCGCACCTCGGCGGAGACGCTGGCGGCGATCGTGGCGGGGGAGACGCCGAAGGGGAACGTGCTCGTGATCGCCCAGCTCGCGGGGATCATGGGGGCCAAGCGCACCGCGGAGCTCATCCCCCTCTGCCACCCCCTCCCGCTCACCTCCGTGGAGGTGGAGCTCTCCGCGGACGGATCGCTCCCCGGGATCCGCGCGGTGGCGACCGCGAAAGTGGAGGGAAAGACGGGCGTGGAGATGGAGGCGCTGACGGCGGTAAGCTGTTCGCTCCTCACCGTCTACGACATGTGCAAGGCGCGCGACCGGGGGATGGAGATCGGCGGAATCCGCCTCCTGCGCAAGGAAGGAGGGCGCTCCGGGAGCTGGTCCACGGACTGATCCGGGCACGCGCCTTGCCCCGTAGAGCTGCGTATCTCTGACCCTGGAGGCCAGGAAATGCAGTCTCTGCTACTGAAGCTGCAGGCTGACATCGAAGCGCGGAAACGTCCTCACTGGGACATCGCCGCCACGGCGAGGAGCGCCATTCTCGGCACCGCGCTCGCCATGTGCGCCTTCCTGCTGGGGATACGCGCCGCGGGCGCCATGCCCGCGGGTGGGACGCTGATGGCGCAGCTCGGGGCGGCCCCGCCCGCCGGGATCGTGGACCTGCAGCAGGCCCAGATCGCCAAGCTGAAGCGGGTGGCGGAAAACTCTTCCAGGTACGGAATTCCCGCGGACCTGGCGGAGCGCATCGAGGACATCGCGCTGGCCGAGGGGATCGACGTGAAGATCGCGTTCGGGCTGGTAGCCACGGAGAGCGAGTTCAACCGCCGCGCAGTGAGCCCCGTGGGCGCGGTGGGGTACACGCAGCTCATGCCGTCGACCGCGCGCTACTTCCGCCCGGGCGTGGAGCGCGAGGCGCTCTTCGACCGCGACACCAACCTGCGGCTGGGCTTCCGCTTCCTGCGCACCCTGCTCGACAAGTACGACGGGAACGTGAAGCTGGCGCTCCTCGCCTACAACCGCGGCCCCGAGCGGGTGGACGCCATCCTCCGCGACGGCGGCGATCCCGACAACGGCTACCCGCGCCTCGTTCTCCGGAAGAACTGGCACCGTCGGTAGGCAAGCTTTTACCGAATCGTCTCACGCAGAGACGCGGAGGAACCGAGAGAACGCAGAGGGCTCCATGCAGGCCTCTGCGTTCTCTCTTTTGCTCCGCGTCTCTGCGTGAAACGTGCGGTTCAGCTTTACGACGTGATCTCGTGGGCTTCGCTGTTGGAAAGGTAGTTCCCCAGGATGCGGTTGGTCGCGTTCAGCACCGCGACGCTCGCGGCCCGGTTGGGGTCGTCGGCGGCGAGGGCGGCGCCGAGCAGGGAGCGGCCGTCCACGTCGCTCCGCAGCAGCGCCACCACCACGTCGGCGTCGAAGGCGCGCATCGGCTTGATCCCCACCAGCTGGAAGCGCACCCGCCCCTCCAGCACCTTTCCCAGCGCCTCGAGCGTGGCGAGCGCCGCCAGCCGCTGCTCGGGCGCGGGACCCGTCTCCCCCTCCAGCTCGCCCGTGTGCACCTGCCCCGCCCACTCCAGCTCCACCCGCGCCACCGCGCGCCCCACGCGGGAGGAATCGACCGTTGCCGCCACGAAGCGCACCCGCCGGCGCGGCTCCGCGGCGCCCAGGTAGGTCACGTGCAGCTCCGCGTCGCCCGGGCCCAGGCCGTGGCGGAAGAGCACGGAATGCACCACCATCTCCGAGGGGAAGCGCGCGCCGCGGTCGGCGATCACGTACACCACCCAGGGGGGGCCGTCGATCACGGCGCGGCGCACGCCGTCGATCTCTTCGAGCTCGGCACGGACGCGTTCGAGCGCGGCGGGTTCCAGGGCGGCGGCTTTCATGGCGGGCGGCGGCCGAGGGGAGCGTTTGTTTTGGGAGGTTTGTCAACGTTGACGCGGCTTCCCCGCCCTGTCAAGCATCGCGGGGCGCGGAGACCGCCGTCTCCGCGCCCCGCGCGTCACTCCGTGCACCGCGCGCGTCAGTAGCGCAGCAGCGCGCCGGCGCCCTTCATGTCGGCCACCTCGACCGGGTCGGCGAAGGCGACGGTCACGCCCTGCCCCTCGGCCATGCGCACCATCTCCTCCACCACGTCCACGTCGAGGAGCGCGGTGGAGCCGTCGTAGGGGCAGGTCTCCAGCTCCCGCGCGAACACGAAGCCGCACTGCGCGCAGCGCACCCCCTCGCGGCGCTGGTCGCGCGCGAGCACCAGCGTGTCCACCCGCCCCTCCTGCAGGGCCGAGAGCGTTCCCTGGAACCCCGCCGTGGCCATGTAGTCGTGCACCACGCGGTCGCGCACCTGCACCACCACCTCGTGCTGCGCCCGCGCCAGCTCGTCGCGCAGCAGCGGCTCGAGCTGCCGCACCACCTCGGCCGCGTTCTCGTCCACCCACATCGGGCCGGTGTAGACCACGCGCTGCAGCACCGAGTCCGGCAGGTGCTCGGCGAAGGCGGAGAGGTTCTCCTCCGTGCCCAGCAGCACCAGGTCGTCGGGGCCGTAGCGGTCCACGAACTCGCGCACCTCGCCGGCGAAGTCGCGGAAGAAGTGCCGGGTCTCCTCCAGCTTGCGGCGCTGGTAGCGGCTCTGCGCGTAGCCGCCGGCCTGCACGTCGTGCGGGGGCGGCAGCGGGTCGCCGCGGCGCTCCAGCTGGTCGAGCACGGCGCCCTGGTACACGGAGAGCAGCCGCACGTGCTCGCGGTCGATCAGCACCACGCCGTAGTGGCGGTACCCCTCCAGCACCTGCGCCAGCGGCGCCACCACCGGCCGGGGGGCCACGATCAGCCGGTTCTGCAGCGGGGTGCGGGTGTGCAGCGCCTGGAACCAGTCGCCCCCCACCTCGGCGTAGACCACCACCCCGGCGCAGCTCTCGTCGTAGTCGTTCGCCAGGAAGCGCTGGATGCGCTCCCAGAGCGTCTCCACCCCCTCCTCGTTCTCCGCCATCCACTCCGCCTGGAGCTCTTCGAACTGCGCGCGCTTCTGGTTGAGGAACACCTGGTGGGTGCGCTTGTTGTTGGAGTTCACCGACATGTCGAGGAACAGCGACACCACCGGCCGGCCGGTCTCCTCGCGCTGGATGAGGGCCTCGAGATCCTGTTTCGTGATCATTCTCTCCACTGTCTCCAGGGTGGCACATCAGGCGCGGCGCGCCCCCACGGGATCACCCACTCCGCGTGCAAATCGGGCGCCACCCGGCCGGCGGCGCGATCGGCGCGTGTGCGGGGACCCGCGTGCCACCAAATGTCCAAACTCGCGCCACAAGCCGTTGTGTATCAACGTGTTATCTATGCACGAACGGTGCGACTGAAGTCGCGGCGTCGCGGCAACAACCACACGAAGTCCGCCTGCGCGGACTACCGGCTGTGGCGAGGCCGGAATGATTCGGCGCGCGATCGGCTGCCGCTAAGCCGAGGTGTGGACCTCGGCTGCCGGGGAGCCGGTCGCGTGCCCCACGGCGGCGGTCACACGAATGGCGGCAGTCCGCGAAGGCGGACTTCGTGTTTCTGTTGCTGCGGATTCATCCGCCCGACCACCCCGGCGTGCGTGGGGTATTCATCCTCCGGCACGTTGTCTGAATGCACCTGACGCCTCGGCCACATCCTGCCGAGGAGGGGGATTAGATGGGGATCATCGACTACCGGAAGTACTGGAGCGCGGCGTACGCCTGGGCCGACTACCTGGCGGGCGAGGTGAAAGAGCACCCGGGCCTCTGGAACGGCGTGTGGGAGCGGGCGAAGGTGCCCGACTGGGCGCGGGAGCAGGCCGCGCGGCTCGGCGGCGAGTGGCGGCTGCTGGTGATCAGCGAGGACTGGTGCGGCGACGCGTCGAACACCGTGCCCGTGCTGGCGAGGCTCGCCGAGGCCGCGCCGACGATGGAGATGCGGGTGATCAAGCGCGACGAGCACCCGGAGCTGATGGACGCGCACCTGACCGGCGGCTCGCGCTCCATCCCCCTGGCCATCCTCCTGCGCCCGGACTTCACCGTGGCCGGGCAGTGGGGTCCGCGCCCGTCGGAGCTGCAGCGCTTCGTCCTCACCGAGAAGCGCGCCGGGCTCCGCCCGGTGGGCGACATCTACCGCGACGTGCGCACCTGGTACGCGCGCGACCGCGGGGAGAGCACCATCCGCGAGCTTCTGGGGCTGGTCGAGTCCGCCTCGCGGCGGGCGGCGGCCTGAGAGCAGGTCCGAAAAAAAGGTCGTCCTCACGGAGAGACGCGGAGACACGGAGAGGCTGGGTGGTCCTCTCCGTATCTCCGCGCCTCTGCGTGAGCGGGTTGCCTAAAGCGTTGGATTCAATGATCTTTACCGCCGCGTCAGCGCGTCTCCTCCCGATTTTCCGATCGATCCCGAAATGGCCATTCGCGAAGGACGATGGGACTGCCCGAGCTGCGGCTCGGTGGGGCAGCTCGGCCGCCACGTGAGCTGCGTGGCGTGCGGCGCCCCGCGTCCCGAGAAGATCCGCTTCTACCTCCCCGAGAACGCCGAGGCGGTGACCGACGCCGGTCGGCTCTCCCAGGCGAACGCGGGGCCGGACTGGATCTGCGAGCACTGCGGCGGCAGCGCGCGCGCCACCGAGCGCGAGTGCCCCGGCTGCGGCGCCCCGCGCGGCGAGAGCGCCGCGCGCGGGGTGATCGACTACGACCTGGCGGCGGTCCCCCGCTCCGGCGAGGAGGGCGGCGGCTCTCCCCCGCCCCCGCCGTCGGCGCCGCGGGCGCTCGCCGCGGCCGGCGCGCCGCGGGAGTCGAAGTTCGGGCGCAACGTGTTCGTGGTGATGATGCTGGCCGTGTTGGGGATGTTCGGCTGGGCCAACCGCACGCGGCACGTGGAGGGCGAGGTCGCCGCCAAGCACTGGGAGCGCGCGGTGAGCGTGGAGGCGTACCGCACGGTGACCGAGGAGGACTGGAGCCTTCCCGACGGCGCGCGGCGGGTGAGCTCCCGCCGCGCCATCCGCGAGTACCGGCGGGTGCTCGACCGCTACGAGACGCGCACCCGCCAGGTCTCCGAGCGCGTGCAGACGGGGACGCGCACCTACACCTGCGGGCAGGTCGACCGGGGGAACGGGTACTTCGAGGACCGCACCTGCACCGAGCCCGAGTACGAGACGCGGTACCACACCGAGACGTACCAGGAGCCCATCTACCGCCAGGAGCCGGTCTGGGACACCAAGTACGTCTACCGCATCAAGCGCTGGGTCCCCAAGACCACGCTGAACGAGCAGGGCGACGCCACCACGCCGGTGTGGCCGCGCGTCGCGGTCAGCGACACCGTGCGCGAAGGCGGCCGGACCGAGCGCTACGTGCTCACCTTCACGGCGCCCAAGGACAAGCGCTACGACGCCCAGGTCACCCTCCCGCAGTTCACCCGCTACCGGGTGGGCGAGGACGTGCCCCTGCTGGTGAAGAACGACGCCGCCCGCATCGACACCGCCGCCGCGAACTGAACTGCTTTTCTACCTGCCCAGCGCGGCGGCCGCGGCCGGGAGGGCGAGCTCGGCCCAGCGCGCGTACTGGCGGCCGGAGGGGTGCAGGCCGTCCGTCGCCAGCATGCCGGCCGCGGCGCCGGCCTCGCGCGAGGCGGGCGTCACGTCCACCCAGCGCGCGCCGAGCTCCGCCGCCACCTCGCGCGCGGCGGCGTTGAAGGCGTCGATCTCGCGCGCGATCCGCGCCGGGTCGCGCCCCTCGGCGAACGGCGTCATCCCCCAGTCGGGGATCGAGAGCACGATCACCCGCGACGGATCTCCCCCGGCGAACCCGATCGCCCGCCGCAGGAGCGCGGTGAACTCCGCCCGGTAGATGGACTCCGCGCCGCCGCGGTACTGGTTGTTCACCCCGATCAGCAGCGACACCAGGGCGTACGGCCCGCGCGGCGCCGCCTCGTCGATGGCCGCGTCCAGCTCGTCCGTGGTCCACCCGGTGCGCGCCACGATCTCCGGCTCCGCCACGGCGATGCCGCGCGCGCGCAGCAGGGCGGCAAGCCGCACCGGCCACCGCTCCGCCGCGCCGACCCCCTCGCCGATCGTGTACGAATCCCCCAGCGCCAGGTAGCGCGCCCCTTCGCTCATCCGCCCCTCCTCCATCCGCCCCCCTCCGGCACACCCCATCGCCGCGCACAGGAGCACGGCGAGTCGCTTGATACCGCCCGCTCCGATCCGCCGCAAGCCGCCTCCTCTGCTGGAGTCCTTCGATCCTCATCAGCAGATACGCTCTCTCTCGCGCGGTCGGTTCTCTCCGTGCCTCTGCGTCTCTGCGTGAGACGATCTTTTCGAGAGTCTGGCGCGCGGCATGGGAAGCGCGCATCGTGGGAAAATCGGCTGGTTCGATCTCCCCATCCCACCGCCGCCCATCCCCCCGTGCCGAAGAAAGACCGCCGCGTCGCCGGGACCCTGGCGCCCCCGCTCTTCCGCGACCTGCGGGGGTACGCGCTCGACCCCAGCCTGGCGCTGCAGCTCGAGACCGCGCCCGTCAGCGAGGTGCTCTTCAAGGTCCCCTGGGAGCCGCTGGAGCCCGGGCCGGTGGGCGAATACCTGGAGGTGGTGGACTTCGACCCCGCCGGCCGCTGCTTCTACGTGCCGGTGGACCTGGACGATCCGTACCTGCTGGTGCAGGACGGCCTCCCCCCCTCGGAGGGGACGCCGCAGTTCCACCAGCAGATGGTGTACGCCGTGGCGCAGCGCACCATCCACGCCTTCGAGCGCGCGCTGGGGCGCCGGGCCATGTGGTCGCCGCAGGCCAACCCCGACGACCGGTCCGACGACTCGCGCTACGTGCAGCGGCTGCGCATCTACCCGCACGCCCTGCGCGAGGCCAACGCCTACTACAGCCCGGCCAAGAAGGCGCTGCTCTTCGGCTACTTCCAGGCGACCGACGACGACCCGGCCGACCACGTGCCCGGGAGCCTGGTGTTCGCCTGCCTCTCGCACGACATCGTGGCGCACGAGACGGCGCACGCGCTGCTCGACGGGCTGCACCGGCGGCTGAACCGGGCGACCAATCCCGACATGCTGGCCTTCCACGAGGCCTTCGCCGACCTCGTGGCGCTCTTCCAGCACTTCACCATCCCCGCCATCCTGCGCCACCAGCTCGCCAACGCGCGCGGCGACATCCGCTCGCAGGAGACGCTGCTGGGGGAGCTGGCCACGCAGTTCGGCCGCAGCACCGGCGCCCGCGGGGCGCTGCGCGACTTCATCGGCGCGCGCGACCGCGAGACGGGGAAGTGGGCGCCGCACGACCCCAGGCCCGCCGACTACGTGCAGACCACCGAGGCGCACGCGCGCGGCGCCATCCTGGTGGCGGCGGTGTTCGACGCCTTCCTCTCCATCTACAACGGCCGCATCGCCGACCTGATGCGGCTCTACACCGGCGGCACCGGCGTCCTCCCCGAGGGCGCGGTGCACCCGGACCTGGTGAACCGCCTGGCCGAGGAGGCCGCCAAGGCGGCGGACCACGTGCTCACCATGTGCGTGCGCGCGCTCGACTACTGCCCCCCGGTGGACCTCACCTTCGGCGAGTACCTGCGCGCCGTGGTGACCGCCGACGTGGACCTGGTGCCCTCGGACAGCCGCGACTACCGCATCGCCTTCGTGGAGGCCTTCCGCCGCCGCGGGCTCTACCCGCGCAACCTGCGCACCCTCTCGGTCGAGAACCTGCGCTGGCGCGGCGCGGACGACGACGAGCTCCCCCACTCGAAGGGACTGCTGAAGATCATCATCCGCCTGCGCACGCAGGCGCACCGGCAGCTCTACGCCCGCACCCGCGAGCGGATCTTCCGCGCCGAGCGCATCACCCGCCGGAAGCTGCATGGCTGGCTGGAGAAGCACTTCGACGAGTCGCCCGACGGCCCGGCCGACGCGAAGTTCCTGGGGCTCGACCCCAATCTCCCCTTCCAGGTGCACAGCACCCACTTCGCCACCCGCGCGGGCCCCTCGGGCGACCTGCTGCTGCAGGCCATCATCCAGCTCATCCAGGAACGGAGCGACCTGGACCCGGTGTGGGACGCCGACGAGGAGGGCACGCTCTTCGAGGGCGGCTGCACCCTGGTGGCCGACCTGCGGGCGCCGGCCATCTCCTACTGCATCCGCAAGCCGATCGGGAGCAAGACGCGCGAGGAGCGGCAGCTCGCCTTCCTGCGCGGGCTCACCGGCACCGGCCCGCGCGCCACCTACTTCGGGCCGCCCGACCCCTCGCGCGCCCGCGAACCCTTCGCGCTGCTCCACCGCGGCGTGGTCTGAGATCAGATCAGACAATGACTGTGCATTCGGAGACACCAGCACAGATCCATCTGTTGACCGGATCGCATATCCAATCAGCCGAAACGGTATGAGGCCCATCATGTCCGACACCGGGCAGGAGCAGGAGAAGCAGCCGCGCGTGCGGGTGCGCATGTACCGACAGGGGCTGGGGGACTGCTTCCTGGTCACCTTCTACACCGGCGAGACGCCCGTCCACGCGCTGATCGACTGCGGCACCCTGGGCACCAGCGGCGGCGTGACCATGGCCGAGGTGGTGGCGGACGTCGTCAGGGAGACCGGGGGCATCCCCGTCACCGCGGCGGAAGAAGCGCGTGCGGCGCGCGAGGGCGAGGCGATGCAGTACCAGCCCGGCCACCTGGACCTGCTGGTGGCCACGCACGAGCACAAGGACCACGTCTCCGGGTTCAACACCGAGCGCGACGCCTTCGAAAAGCAGCTCGTGGTGGACCACGTCTGGGCGGCGTGGACGGAGGACGGGAGCGACCCGCTGGCCCGCGAGGTGGAGAAGTACAAGGGCGACGTGCTGCAGTCGGTGGCGCAGGCGGCGCACGCGCTGGCCGCCGACCACGCCGCCGCCCCGGACGACCGCGAGTCGGTGGCGAACCTGCGCTCGGGGATGCGCGAGCTGCTGGGCTTCCTGGGCGACCTCCCCGGCGAGGGCGAGCCCATCGGGCTGGGCTTCGCGAGCGGCGTGCAGGACGCGATGAGCTACGTCACGCGCCGCGCGGACGCCGCGGTGCGCTTCCTCTCCCCCGGCACGGTGCTGCAGGAGGCGTGGCTGCCGGGGGTGCGGGTGTACGTGCTCGGCCCGCCGCGCGACCGGAAGAAGCTCGGCAACATGGGCGGCCACGGCTCGTCGGAGCTGTACGGGGTGGCGGCGCAGTTCGGCACCAGCCTGCGCTTCGGCGCCTCGGGCAAGACGTACGACGCCTACCGCGCGGAGCTCACCCCCGAGGCGGCCGACGAGTTCCACCAGCAGCTCCCCTTCGAGCCGCGCTTCCGGGTGGAGCAGGCGGACCAGAAGGCGTGCGGCGAGCACTTCGCCAACTACTACGACCCCGACGCGGCGTGGCGGCGCATCGACCTGGACTGGCTGAACGGCTCCGGCGAGCTGGCGCTGCAGCTCGACTCCCTCACCAACAACACCAGCCTGGCGCTGGCGTTCGAGCTGGACGACGGCACGGTGCTCCTCTTCCCCGGCGACGCGCAGGTGGGGAACTGGCTCTCCTGGCACGACCAGGCGTACCGGGTCGACAAGAAGGAGGTGAAGGCGGCCGACCTGCTGGCGCGCACCGTCTTCTACAAGGTGGGCCACCACGCCAGCCACAACGCCACGGTGGACGAGAAGGGGCTGGAGCTGATGGTGCGCGAGGACCTGATGGCCGCCATCCCGGTGGACCGCGAGGTCGCCCTGCGCAAGCACCCCAAGTGGATGATGCCGGCCGACGCCCTCTATGCGCGCCTCGTCGAGAAGACGCACGGCCGCGTGATCCGCTCCGACACCGGCTGGCCCGAGAACCACCCGCCGGACGACCCGGAGCGCATCGAGATCAGCCGGCTCCGCGTCGACTTCAAGCTCTACTGATCGTCTCACGCAGAGACGCAGAGGCACGGAGAGAACCACTCGCCGTGCCTCTGCGTCTCTGCGTGAGAAAATCTTCGTCAGGGACGCGGAACGACCA
>JBJMPM010000112.1:0-16841 GCA_045803205.1 Longimicrobiaceae bacterium | reverse complement strand
GGGGGGGGGGGGGGGGCGCGGCGCCCCCGTCGTTGTTGTCGTCCTGCCCAGGCGATGCTCCACCTCGGTGACGAGCGACGCGATCTCCCGCAGGAGCACGCGCGTCGGGAGGGCTCGTTCCTGGGCCGCCCTGCGTACCAGCCGGGCGCGGAGCAGCAGGTCGTCGACGGGATACATGCCGCCCCCGTTAAGCAGGACTCGCTCCGTGGGTTGTAGCAGGACGTCCCGCGCGGGGGCGAGACATGCGAAGGGGCGGCACCCCGGTCCGGGATGCCGCCCTCGCTCGTTCCGCAGCCGTCGGGAGCTACGCCGCCTGCTCCTCGCGCATCTTGCAGTCCAGGCAGTAGCGCGCGTGCGGCAGCGCCTCCAGCCGCGCGAAGGGGATCGGCTTCTTGCACGAGTGGCAGAGGCCGAACTCCTCGGGCTCCGCGTACAGCCGGCGCAGCGCCTCTTCCACCCGGTACAGGTAGCGACCCTCCTTGCTCGCGAAGAGGAAGCTCTTCTCGCGCTCCATGGCGTCCGTGCCCTGGTCGGCCATGTGGAAGGAGTAGCTCGACAGGTCGTTGTCGGCCGAGTCGCGGGTCATCTTCGACTGCTCCGAGAAGCGGCCGAGCGAACGCAGCGTCTTGTCACGCTCCCGCAGCAGCAGGCGCTCGATGGTCTCGAGCTCGCTGCGGTCCATTCGTCTGGCCTGTTCCGGCTGGGCTGGGCGTGCGCGCATGGCGGAGGTAGCGTTTGGGGCGGAGAGTCGCGGGTCGCGCCCGGTCAGGGGAAAGGGAATCCCGAAATCTACCGGGATCCGCCGCTGTTGTACACCCAAGGGGCCGCAAGGGTTTCCGCTCAGCGCCCGAACACCAGCCGTACCACGTCGTTGCCGTTCGCCCAGATCATCAGCGCCACCACGATCACCAGCCCCACCTGCGAGAGCCGGATGCGCGCCTCCACCGAGAGCGGCCGGCCGCGCACCGCCTCGAAGGCCAGGAACATCAGGTGCCCGCCGTCCAGGATGGGGATGGGAAGGAGGTTCAGCACCGCCAGGTTCACCGAGAAGAGCGCCAGGAACGTCAGCCAGGCGTCGAACCCCTGGCTCGCCGTCTCGCCCGACGCCTCGCCGATGGAGAGGAGGCCGCCCATGTTGCGCGCCGAGATCTGCCCGGTGACGAGCTGCTTGAGCACCCCGGCGATGAACACCGACGCGCCCCAGGTCTGCTGCGCCCCCAGCTTCACCGACTCCACCACGCCCACGCGCCGGTGCACCTCGGGCACCTCCGGCGCCGCCCCCACCTGCCCGATGGTGACGCGCGCGCCCGTCTCGTCGCGCCCGCGCACCGCGTTCGGCGTCACCGTCACCGGCACGCGCCGGCCCCCGCGCTCCACCACCAGCGCCAGCGGCTTCCCGGGGTGGCCGCGGATGGCGTCCACGAGCTGCGCCCAGGTGCCCACCGGCGCACCCGCCGCGCTCACCACCCGGTCGCCCGGGCGGAGCCCCGCGCGGGCGGCGGGCGAGCCGCTCACCACGTCGGCGATCACGGGGTCGCGGTAGGGCACCAGCGCGCCCAGCAGCTCGCCGCGCGCGTCCTGCGCCGCGGGGAGCTGCAGCGACACCGCGGGATGCGCCGCGAAGGTGAGCGGCACCGCGCCGGCCGGCGCCTGCGCCAGCTCGCCCAGCATGTCTTCCCAGGTGCGCACCGCGCGCCCGCGGACGGAGGTCACGGTGGCGCCGTCGGGGACCACCGCCAGCGCCCGCGCCGCGCCGGTGAGCTTCGCCGCCGGGGGCACGGAGACGCGGGTGATGGGGTGCAGCGTCTCGCCCAGCGCCAGCGAGAGGCCGGTGAAGACCACGAAGGCGAAGATCAGGTTCATGATCACCCCGGCCGAGATCACCAGGGTGCGCGCCCAGATCGGCTTCGCGTCGAAGGTGCGCTCGGGGTCCACCTCCTCCGGCGCGGGACCGGCGCCCTCCAGCGCGCTGGACGCCTCGTCGTCCTCCATCCCCGCCATCTTCACGTAGCCGCCCAGAGGGATGGCCGAGAGCACGAACTCCGTCTCCCCCCACTGGAAGCCGGCCAGGCGCTTCCCGAAGCCCAGGGAGAAGCGCGGCACCTGGATCCCCACCCACTTGGCGGCCAGGAAGTGGCCCAGCTCGTGGACCAGGATCAGGATGGAGAGACCGACGACGGTCGAAAGAATGGTCAGCACGGGGCCAGCCTCTGCACGAATTCTTCGGCCGCGCGGCGCGCCCGGGCATCGGCCTCGAGCACGTCGTGCAGCGCGCGTATGGGCGCGGCGGGGCAGCGCTCCAGCGTTTCCGCCACCGCCTCGGCGATGCCGGTGAAGGGGAGCCGCCCGTCGAGGAAATGCCGCACCGCCACCTCGTTGGCGGCGTTGTACACCGCGGGAGCCGTGCCGCCCGCCCGCCCCGCGTCGACGCCGAGCGCGAACGCGGGGAAGCGGTCCGCCCCCACCGGCTCGAAGGTGAGCGCCCCCGCGGCCACGGGGTCGAAACGGCGGCAGGCGTAGGGGAGCCGCTCCGGGTAGGCCAGCGCGTAGAGCACCGGAAGCTCCATGGTGGGGAACCCCATCTGCGCCAGCACCGACCCGTCCACCATCTCCACCATGCTGTGCACGATGGACTGGGGATGCACCACTGCCTCGATGCGTTCGTAGGGCACGCCGAAGAGGAAGTGCGCCTCGATCACCTCCAGCGCCTTGTTGGCCAGGGTGGCGCTGTCGATGGTGACCTTGGCGCCCATCTCCCAGGTCGGGTGGCGCAGCGCGTCCGCCGGCGTCGCGGCCGCCAGCATCTCCGCCGTCCACCCGCGGAAGGGGCCGCCGGAGGCGGTGAGGATCAGCCGCGCCACGTCGCTCGGCTTCGACCCGTGCAGGCACTGCAGGATGGCGCTGTGCTCGCTGTCCACCGGCACCAGCTCGCCCCCGCCCTCGCGCGCGGCCTCCAGCACCAGCGGCCCGCCGCAGACCAGCGACTCCTTGTTGGCGAGCGCCACCCGCTTCCCCGCGCGCAGCGCCGCCAGCGTGGGCTCCAGCCCCGCCGCGCCCACCAGCGCGTTCAGCACCACGTCGGCGTCGGGGTGGGTGGCCGCCTCCAGCAGCGCCTCGCGCCCCGTGCGCCACACGGTGCCCTGCGACGGCGCGCCGGCGGGGACCTCGCCGCCGGAGACCACGGCGAGCGCGGGGCGCCAGCGCTCCGCCAGGCGGGCGAGCGCGTCGCCGCTCCGGCGCGCGGTGAGCGCCACGGCGCGGAAGCGCTCGGGGTGCTGCTCCAGCACGGCCAGGGCGCTGCGGCCGATGGAGCCGGTGGCGCCCAGGATGGCTACGCCCGTCGCGCGGTTCACGTTCAGCGGCCCACCACCAGGACGAAGAAGGCGTAGCCGAGCGGAAGGGTGAAGAAGAGCGAGTCGAAGCGGTCCAGCGCCCCGCCGTGCCCCGGGAGCAGCCGCCCGGAGTCCTTCACCCCCACGTCGCGCTTCAGCAGGCTCTCGGCCAGGTCGCCCACCTGCGCGGCCACCGAGACCAGGATGCCGAAGACGAGCGCCTCCATCACCCCCATCCGCCAGGTGGGGAAGCGCTGCAGGAGGATGGAGTACCCCACGGCCGCGAGCGGGGTGCCCACGATCGCCCCCACCGACCCCGCCACCGTCTTCCCCGGGCTCACCTTCGGGATCAGCTTCTTCTTCCCCCACAGCCGCCCGGCGAAGTAGGCGAAGGTGTCGCTGAGCCAGGTCAGCACCACGGGGAAGAGGAGGATCGCCGTGCCGTGCAGCGGCGACTCGACGTCCGGCAGGTGGCGCAGGAAGAGGGCGAACATCAGCAGCGCCGTGTACGCCGCGCCGAAGACGGTGACCGCCACGGAGAGGAGCGGCTCCCCCGCCACCCCGCGCTGCCAGATCGAGGCGGTGAGCGCCGCGACGATGATCACCACCAGCCCGGCGTTCAGCAGCGGCGTGTCGATCCCCCGCGCCGGGTCGACCGCGGCGAGCGCGACGAGCCCCGCCGCGCCGGCCAGGCCGACGGCGTGGAGGGGGCGGGCGGGCTTCTTCTCCGCCATCAGGAAGAGCTCGCGCGCCGCCAGCACGGCGCAGAGCGCGAGGAGGGCGGCGAGCACCCAGCCGCCCAGGTACATCGCGGCGACCGCGATGGGGATTCCCACCGCGGCCACCGCCGTTCGCGTCGCGGTCTCGGACAACGCCGGCTTCTCCGGGATCTTTCGCGGGGTCAGGTCGCCAGCACGCGCCCGAAGCGGCGCTCGCGCCGCTGGTACTCGACCAGCGCGGCGTAGAAGTGCTCGCGGGTGAAGTCCGGCCAGAGCACGGGGGTGACGTAGAGCTCGGTGTAGGCGAGCTGCCAGAGCATGAAGTTGGAGATGCGCAGCTCGCCCGAGGTGCGGATCAGCAGGTCGGGATCGGGGTCGCCCGGCATGTAGAGCTCGCCGGCGAAGAGCGACTCGTCGATCTCGCCGGGCATCAGCGTCCCCTCGCGCACCCGCTCGGCCAGCCGCCGCGCGGCGCGCACGATCTCGGTACGCGAGCCGTAGCTGATGGCGAGGTTGAGCCGGAGCTTCCGCCCCCCGCGCGTGTGCTCCACGATGGACTCGATGGCGGCGCGGGTGCGCGGCCCCAGCAGGTGCAGCTCGCCCACGGCGTGCACCTCGACCCCCTTCTCCTTCAGCTCCCGGCGCTCCCTGCGCACGTAGAGCTCCAGCAGCGCCATCAGCGCCGCCACCTCGCCCTGCGGCCGGTGCCAGTTCTCCTGGCTGAAGGCGAAGAGGGTGAGCACCTCGACCCCCGCCTCGGCGGCGGCCTCCACCGCCTCGCGCACGGCGCGCATCCCCGCGCGGTGCCCGAACTCGCGCGGGCGCCCGCGCTCGCGCGCCCAGCGGCCGTTCCCGTCCATGATCACCGCCACGTGGCGGGGCACGGCGCCGTTCAGGCGGATCTGCTGCAGGAGGTCGGAGCTCATGGGTGCAAGATGGACCGCGCCGGAGGGTTTGTCAAAGCAAGTGGTCTGCGGGACAGATGTGCGGAAGTGCGTGAGTGCGGAAGTGCGCTACGGCCTCGTCGCGAGCCAACGCACTCCCGCACTTCCGCACTTCCGCACTCCGGCGAAGCCGGCTCAGACTTCCCTCACCTCGACTTCCTTGTGCTTCAGCATCTCCTCGACCTTGGCGATGTACTGGTCGGTGAGCTTCTGCACCTCCTTCTCCTCCCGGTGGATGTCGTCTTCCGAGAGGCCCTCCTTCTTCTGCCGCGCCTTGATCTCGTCGTTGGCGTCCTTGCGCGCCTGGCGCACGGCCACGCGCCCCTCCTCGGCCAGCTTGTGCAGCAGCCGCACGTACTCGTTGCGGCGCTCCTCGGTGAGCGGCGGGATGGGGATGCGGATGAGCTGCCCGTCGTTGCTGGGATTGAGCCCCAGGTCGCTCTCGCGCAACGCCCGCTCCACCGCCTTGATCAGCGAGCGGTCCCACGGCTGCACGGTGAGCATCCGCGGCTCGGGGGCGCTCACCGTGCCCACCTGGTTCAGCGGCACCTTGCTCCCGTAGGCCTCCACCCTCACGGTGTCCAGGAGCTGCGGGCTGGCCTTGCCCGTGCGCACGCCCGCGAACTCGCGGCGCAGCGACTCCAGGGCGCTCTCCATCCGCTGCTTGGCTTTCTCGAGGCTCGGCATGGGCGTCGTCTGGTCTGGATGGGGTCGGAGGGGAAGGAGGGACGTCAGGGATGGACCAGGGTGCCCAGCCGCTCGCCGCGCACCACGCGGCCCACCGCGTCGGGCTGCTCCAGGCTCATCACCACCACGGGGGTGCCGTTCTCCTTGCAGAGGCTGAGCGCCGCGGCGTCCATCACCCCCAGCTCGCGCGAGAGCGCGTCCAGGAAGCCGATCTCGGGGATGAAGGTGGCGGACGGGTCCTTGGCCGGGTCGGCGGTGTACACCCCGTCGACCTTGGTGGCCTTGATGATGACGTCGGCCTCCATCTCGATCCCCCGCAGCACGGCGGCGCTGTCGGTGGAAAAGTACGGGTTGCCGGTGCCGCCCGCAAAGATCACCACCCGCCCCTTGTCCAGGTGGCGCAGCGCCCGCCGCCGGATGTAGGGCTCGGCGAGCTGCTCCATGCGGATGGCGGTGAGCACCCGCGTCTCGATGTCCTTGCGCTCCAGCCAGTCCTGCAGCGCCAGGGCGTTGATCACGGTGGCCAGCATCCCCATGTAGTCGGCGTTCACGCGGTCCATCCCCTGCTGGCTGGCCAGGGTGCCCCGCACGATGTTCCCGCCGCCGATCACCACCCCCAGCTTCACCCCCATGTCGTGCACGCGCCGGATCTCGTCGGTCAGCGCGTCGACCACGGGGGGCGAGATGCCGGACTTCTGGTCGCCGGCCAGCATCTCGCCCGAGAGCTTGAGCAGCACCCGCTGGTACTTGAGCGCCGCCACGTCGGGGGGCGGCGGGTCGCCCCGCCGCTTCCGGTTGAAGCTCACTGCTCGCCGAGCGCGAAGCGCGCGAAGCGGCGCACCTCCACCTTCTCGCCGGTCTTGGCGCTGGCGCGGGTGATCAGCTCGCCCACGGTGATGTCGGGGTCCTTCACGAAGGGCTGCTCCAGCAGCGCCTGCTCGGCGTAGAACTTCTCGATCTTCCCGTCGACGATCCTGTCCCAGATGTGCTCGGGCTTCCCGCTCTCCTTCATCTGCTCGCGGTACACCCCGCGCTCGCGCTCCACCAGCTCGGCGCTGAAGTCCTCGCGCCGCACCGCCACCGGGTTGGCCGCGGCCACGTGCATGGCGATGTCGCGCACCAGCTTCTGGAACTCCTCGTTGCGCGCCACGAAGTCGGTCTCGCACCCCACCTCCACCAGCACGCCGATCTTGCCGCCCATGTGGATGTAGGAGCCGATCGCGCCCTCCCTGGTCTCGCGCTCGGCGCGCTTGGCCGCCTTGGCCGCGCCCTTCGCGCGCAGGATGTCGATCGCGCGCTCCATGTCGCCGCCCGCCTCGCTGAGCGCGCCCTTGCACTCCATCATCCCCGCGCCGGTGCGGTCGCGGAGCTCCTTCACGTCCTTCGCGGAAATCTCGGCCACTGTCTGATCCTCGCTGCTTGAAGTCGGTCTGCGTCGACCACGGAAACGGGCCCGCGGGGCGGGCCGAAAAAACGGGGCCACGAGCGCTGCGCGCGCCGGTGGCCCCGGGTGCTGCCTGCCAGGGGACGAGCCGTGGGCGCGGGGTGTTACTCCGCGCCGGCCTCGCCGCCGCCGCCGGCCGCCGGGGCGGCGCCCGGGCGGCGCTTGCGGCGCGGGCGGCGGCGGGCGCGGCCGCGCTCGTCGTCGGCCGGGGCGCTGCTCCCGGTCTCGGTGCTGTACACCGTCACCTCGGCCTCGTCGGCCGCGCGGCGCTGCTCCGCCGGCATGGCGGCGCGCGCCTCGATGATGGCGTCGGAGAGGGCGCCGCTGATCACCGTGACCGAGCGGATCGCGTCGTCGTTGCCGGCGATCGGCACCGTGAGCACGTCGGGGTCGGCGTTGGTGTCGGCGATGGCGATCACCGGGATCCCCAGCTTGTTCGCCTCGCTGATCGCGATCTTCTCCTTCTTGGCGTCGACCACGAAGAGCGCGCCGGGAAGGCGGGCCATGTCCTTCACCCCCACCAGGTACTTCTCCAGCCGCTCGCGCTCGCGGCTCAGCATCAGGCGCTCCTTCTTGGTGTAGAAGTCGAAGGCGCCCTCCTCCTCGCCGCGCTCCAGCTCGCGCAGCCGGCGGATCTGCTTCTTGATGGTGGCGAAGTTGGTGAGCATGCCGCCCAGCCAGCGCTCCGTCACGTGGAAGGAGCTCGACCGCTCGGCCTCGCCCTGGATCACCTGGCGGAGCTGCTTCTTGGTGCACACGAAGAGCACGCGCTCGCCGCGGCTGACCACGCTCTTCACCAGCTCCTGCGCCAGCTCGATCTGCCGGAGCGTCTTCTTGAGGTCGATGATGTAGATGCCGTTCCGCTCCGCGAAGATGAACTTGCGCATCTTCGGGTTCCAGCGGGACGTCTGGTGTCCGAAGTGGACACCGGCTTCGAGGAGGTCCTGTACGCTCGGCTGAGCCATGGGATGGGTGCTCTCGTTCGGGTTTGCCGGGGCCGCGCCTTCGTGCGCGCTCCCCGCGTCCACCGCCGTCATCCGCCGCCCCGACCGCGCGTCAGGCGCGGCACCCGGGGAGGCGTCGGGCGGTGTGAGAATTCCGTCTGCCGGCCTTCGACACGCGCATCGACGCCGGGACGCGGGGTCCCGGCGTCGACGGTGCGCAGCGCGCCGCCGGCTAGCGCTTGCTGAACTGGAAGCGCTTGCGGGCGCCCGGACGGCCGGGCTTCTTGCGCTCCACCTCGCGCGGGTCGCGGGTGAGCAGGCTCTCCATGCGCAGCTTGGCGCGGAAGTCCTCGCTCACCTTGAGCAGCGCGCGGGCGACGCCCAGGCGGATCGCGTCGGCCTGGCCGCGAAGCCCGCCGCCGTTCACCGTGACCTTCACGTCGAACTGGCCCTCGGTCTCGGTGGCCGCCAGCGGCCGGGTGGCCGACTGCCGCAGCACGTGCCGCGGGAGGTGCTGCTCCAGGGTGCGGCCGTTCACCTCCCAGTTCCCCGTGCCGGGGCGGAGGTAGACGCGGGCCACCGAGGTCTTGCGGCGGCCGATGGCGTGGTACTGTTCGATAGCCATTCCAGCGATGCTCAGAAGGTGAGGGGTTCCGGGTTCTGCGCCTGGTGCGGGTGCTCGGGGCCCGCGTACACCTTGAGCTTGTGGCGCATCTGCCGCCCCAGCGCGTTCTTGGGGAGCATGCCCTTCACCGCCAGCTCGATCACCCGCTCGGGGTGCTTGGCCAGCATCTCCTTGAAGGGGATGAACTTCTCGTGGCCCATGTACCCCGAGTGGCGGAAGTAGGTCTTCTGCTCGGCCTTGTTCCCGCTGAGCTGCACCTGGTCGGCGTTGACCACCACCACGTAGTCGCCGGTGTCCAGGTGGGGGGTGTACGTGGGCTTGTGCTTGCCGCGGAGGATGCGAGCGACCTCGGTGGCCACGCGCCCCAGGATCTTCCCGGCCGCGTCGACCACGTACCACTTGTGCTCGATCTCTCCCGCCTTGACGGAATACGTCTTCATGACACTCCGCTTGCAGGCGCGCTCCACCGTTCGCGCCGCGTCCGCCGGTGCTGGCCCGGCCTGGATGGTATGAAAAAATCGCCGCCCCGGCGTACCCGAGGGCGGAAAGGCGTGGTCGGGACAGACGCGTAGAATAGCGGAACGTCGCCCCTGTGTCAACCTGCGGGCGGTCAGTCCGCCTCGTTCACCAGCCATCCACGGATGAGCCGGGTCAGGTCGTTGAAGGTGAGTTCCGGAACGCGGAGTCCCGCGCGCGTCGCAATCCGGGAGAGCCTCCGCTTGAACCGGGCGTAGCGTTCGTGAATCACGCTGCCGCTCGGAATCGAGGCTTCACGACGCCACGTGGCCAGCGCGTCGCGTACATGCCGGATCAATTCCTCCTCACGTCCGTGGTGCGCCCGAATATCCTGGCCGGCGATGTCGCTGCAGAACATCTGGTAGCGGTAGCGCTCGATGTCAAAGATGATCGCCGCCTTCTGGCCCTGGTGTGGGTCTCCGTAGTACTTCGCCCCGAGGAACAGCCCCAGTTCAAGCGGCATGTTGAATCGCGGGAGATGCGAGCCGGTGTCGAGCTCTGTCCGCGACAGATCATGAATCCCGTACCGGGACTCCGCGATAATGCGGACGATCTTCCCGATCCGGACCTCGCTGCCGTCGTCGAGTTCGAGCGCGGAGCGTGGCACGAACCCGCAGGCCTGCACCGCGAAGACGAGCGCCTGCAGCAAGGGTTCGTAAGCGCCGTCGAATGGGCAGTTCAGGAAGACGTTTTCCGCGTACCCCACTTACGCAGCCGCCCCACGAGCGGCCGTCTCGCGGCGAGCCCGCCACCGCGCCAATCGCGCTTCCGCTGCGCGCCGATCTTCCTCGATCACTTCGCGTACGGCACGCTCCGCCTCTTCGATCGTGAAGCTGTCCGGCGGGCACGCGGGTTCGAGAATCGGCGGGAACCACTTCTTCGACTTCGGCATCGGGAACTCTCCTCGAGGAGAAAGCGGACGATCACCGCTGCAAACATACATCCATGCTCGCGCCTGAGGAAGTTCGCGTGAGAAAGCGGCCAGGCGCGGGACAGCGTTGACAAAAATGGACAACAGCGGCTACCGCGAAGCGTCGTCTGCAGGAGGAAGCCGAGACCTCCTCGCGTGGCCCGTCTGGCTCCTCGGGCGCGGGGAGGGTGAAGCGGATGGTGGTGCCGGCGCCCAGCAGGCTCTCGGCGTACACGGTGCCCCCGCGCCGCCACCGCCGGTCCCAGCCAAGGCCAACTCCGATCTTCTCCTGTAGCTCATCGTTGAACCGCATCGGCCCCCAAACCAACAAGGTGCGCGGGCGATTGACTCACCCGCGCACTATTGGGACATTCGAAGTGACCCACTACTCGAGGTCAGGATAGCCGGTCAGCGGCGTGAAGGCACTTACGGACGGCCTGCGCGTGCCGTCGCTGCATCCGCCTGGTCGATGCGCACCAGCTCGTGCGCGATTTCGCGAAGCTTCGTCTCGGGCAGCGCTCTGATCTGCACGCAGATACGCTCGGCGCGTCGAAGGTGTGCCGTGACGTCGGCCTCCAATACCTTCGCAAGCCACCAGTCATAGTCGGCGTCGGTCCGCTTTTCCGACAGCTCGCGAAGCGTGGACGACAGCGAACCGGGCCCCGTCCCCAGCACATTTCCCACAGCCTGCCGAAGCTTCCGATGTACGTCCACCCTGGGGAAGCTCTTCGGGAAGTCGCCTCGCCTTGCCTCGATCAGGCGTTGCTTGAACGCGAGGAAGACACTGTAGTACGCGCGGCTGATCGCCGAGCGCCACCGCCCCATCTGGCAGGCGTTCCACTCCGGAGCGTCGTCGTCGAACTCGACGACGAGCTCTTCCGCGACCGCCGCGTAATGCTCAGTGGGTGTCAGGGGCAACGCGGAGCGACACGAGGATTGTGGACCAATCGACATTTCGGACGCGCTCCGCGAGCGCGCCGAGGAATCCAGGTTCGGCATCGAGCATGGCGCTCACGTCCGAATTGATCAAAACCGAAACGAGGAGGTATTCGGTTCCGAAATCCCCGTCCATCCGGACTGAACGTTCCGTTCGGCAGTAGGCGGCTCCAAAGAACTCGCGCCCCAACCGTTCGGCTTCCTGAACCGCCGGAGCGAGGCCATGCGCTCGCATGAAGGCGTCCTCGCACGAGAGCCTCGCATCCGCCGTCGAAAGGGCAGTTGGTGAAGACATCCTCTCTCCATAGCCCACTTGTGCAGCCGTCCCGCGAGCGGCTGTCTCAGGGCGAGGCCCCGCTCATAAAGCGGACGCGACCAATAGAACTTAAACGACAGTTGGTGGCAGGGGAAGTCTGCGCGAGAAAGCGGCCAGCCGCGGAACAATGTTGACCAAAATGGACAGTGGAGGTTACTGCGAAGCCTCGTCTGCGGAGGAGGTAGCAACCTCCTCGTGCGACACGTCGGGCTCGTCGGGGGCGGGGAGGGTGAAGCGGATGGTGGTGCCGGCGCCCAGCAGGCTCTCGGCCTGCACGGTGCCGCCGTGGCCCTCCACCATGTGCTTGACGATGGCGAGGCCCAGCCCCGTGCCGCCCTCCTCGCGCGAGCGGGCGGCGTCGGCGCGGTAGAAGCGCTCGAAGATGCGGGGGAGGTGCGCCGAGGCGATCCCCGCGCCGTTGTCGCGCACCTCCACGCAGATCCATCCCCCGTCCGATCCCGCGTCGGCCGGCGGCGACGGCGCGCGGCCGGTCTCCAGCACGCGGCTGGCGACGGCGCGCGCCGACACCTCGATCGCACCGCCGTCGGGAACGTAGCGGAGCGAGTTGCCGAAGAGGTTGCTGAGGACCTGCCGCAGCGCCGAGGGGTCGGCGTAGACGAACTCCGCCTCGGGGGGAACGGAGACGGTGAGGCGCACCCGCTTCCGCTCGGCCTCTTCGCGGCAGCCGCCCCACGCGTCCTCGGCCAGGTCGGCCACGGAGACGATCTCGGGCTGCACCCGCCAGCCGCCCGAGTCCAGCCGCGAGAGGTCGAGGAGGTCGTCGACGATGCGCTGCAGCCGCTCGGCGTTGGCATTGACCGTCTCGGCGAAGCGGCGGCGCAGCTCCGGCGGGAGGTCGGGGTCGAGCAGCGTCTCGCTGTAGCCGCGGATGGCGGTGAGCGGCGTCTTCAGCTCGTGCGAGGCGTTGGCCACGAAGTCCTGCCGCACCCCCTCCAGCCGGCGGAGCTGCGAGACGTCCAGAAACACCACCACCGCGCCGCCGGCGGGGAGGGGCTGGGCGGTGGCGAGGAGGCTGCGGCCGTCCACCGTGACGTCGGTCGCCGGCACCGCCTCGCCGGCCAGCGCGCGCCCCACCGTGTCGAGGAACGCCTGCCGGCGCGCCACCTCGGGCGGGGCGATGCCGCGCGGGTCGGCGGGGAGGGAGAACATCCGCCGCGCGGCGGGGTTCGCGCGGCGCACCTTCCCCTGCGCGTCGACCGCGATCACCCCCTCGGACATGGCGTCGATCAGCGCCTGCATCTCGGCCCGCTCGCCCTCGAGCTGGCCCAGGCGGCGCTGCAGCTCGCCGGCCAGCATGTTCAGCGCGTCGGCCATCTCGGCCAGCTCGTCGCGGCCGCCGGCGCGGGCGCGCTGGGCCAGGTCGCCGGCGGCCATGGCGCGCGCGGCGCCGGCCAAGCGGCGGAGCGGCTGGGTGACCACCCGGCTGAAGCCGAAGGAGAGGAGCCCGGTGAGGATGAGCGCGATCACCCCCACGCCGAAGATCCCGCGCTGCACCCGCCCCACCGCGCGCTTCACCTCGCGCAGCGGCTCGGAGACGCGGATCACCTGGCCTTTGGAGGTGCGCGTGGCGAGGTAGAGGTACTCGGCGCCGATGGTGGAGCTCACCCGGTGCGCCTCGCCCAGGTGGCCGCGGAGCGCCTCGCGCACCTCGGGGCGCGAGCCGTGGTTCTCCATCGCCCGCAGCGCCGCTCCGTCCTTCTCCGAGTCGCCCAGCACGCCGCCGTCGCGGGCGATCACGGTGATGCGGCGGCCCACGATCCGTCCCAGCCAGTTGGCGAGGGAGTCGGGGTCGAGGGAGGGGTTCTGCTCGTCGATGGTGCGCACCAGGTAGAGCTCGCGCCGCATGTCGTCCGCCACCATGCCGGTGAGCTGGCGGCGCAGCATGGAGCCCACGCCCAGCGTGAGCGCCACCACCACGGCCGCGATCACGGCGAGGTAGCTGAGGAAGAGCTTCTGGTCGGCGCGCAGGTGCACGGGCGGATTCGTCGCAGGTAGAACCCCATTATATCACCCAGAGACGCGGAGACGCAGAGAGGAGGCGCGGCGGCCTCTCTCTGCATCTCCGCGTCTCTGCGTGAGGCGTCTTTTCAGGCCGGCGGGTCGGTGCGGAAGCGGTAGCCGAAGCCGCGCACGGTCTCGATCCAGTCGGCGTGCGCGCCCACCTTGTTGCGGAGCCGCTGCACGTGCATGTCCACGGTGCGGGTGGCGATGTTCGCCGTCACCTCCCACACCGCCTCCAGGAGCTGCCGGCGGCTCTGCACCCGGCCCCGGCGCTCCATCAGCGTGAGCAGCAGCCGGTACTCGGTGGGCGTGAGGTCCAGCTCGGCCCCATCGACCGCGGCGCGCGCGGCGCCGGTGTCGACGGTGAAGGGGCCGACGCGCACCACCTTCCCCCCCTTCCCCGCCGGCGGCGCCTGCTGCACCCGCCGCAGCACCGCGCCCACGCGCAGGATCAGCTCCTGCGGCGAGAAGGGCTTGGCCACGTAGTCGTCGGCGCCCTGCCGCAGCCCGGCGATGCGGTCCTGCTCCTCGCGGCGGGCGGTGAGGAGGATGACGGGGATCTCCTGCGTCTCCGGGCGGCGGCGCAGCTCCTCCAGCACCTGCAGGCCGCTCATCCCCGGGAGCATCAGGTCGAGCACCACCAGGTCGGGGCGCTCCAGCTCCACCGCGCGGATCGCCTCGGGGCCGCTGGCCGCCGTGCGCACCCGGTACGACTCGCGCGCCAGGTGATAGGCCACGAGCGCCGAGATGTCGGGCTCGTCGTCGACCACCAGGATGTGGGCGTTGGCCATCCTGGGAACCTCGGTCCAGGCGGAGGGCGTCGCTCCGATCAGCCCGGAGAGCGGACGGGTATCATGCGGCTGCGCGGAAGCCGTCGGCAAGGCTCACCTCCTTCAGGGTCAGCCTGCAGTCTACCGCCGCGCTGTAACGGGCGTGTCACGGGATGGGAACCGGAAGGGAACAGGGGACAGGGGCTCCAATGACTGCGTCAGCGCCGGGCTCGACGACGAGTGGCTGCAGGCTCGGAATGCGCAGAGTATCGAAATTTTTAATTTTTGCGGGACACCCCTGTTCGGGCGTTCACCCCGTCTTCTGCGCCTGAAGGCTTCGCGAACTGCGTCATCAGGGGGAATCGAGCACTCCGCGACCTCCGTGCGTCATCCCAGCCTTCGTGGATGGTACGAATGATCGTCATTCGGCCATCGATGCGGAGGATGTGCACGGTGACCGGCTCGCCTCATGACCCCCTGATCGATCCGTTAAGACAGCCGGGACCTGCGCGATTGCAGAATGCCCGAAGGGGTCTCTCCGAAAAAATTTCGATAACTCAGCGCGAGCGCCACCTGCAGTCACGCTCCGTCGAGTCTTTCCATTACATAGTTACGGAGACAGCCTGCGCGCGGATCAGCCGGCGGCGTGTGCGGCGGGGTCGGCGGAGGCGACGGGCTCCTCCTCGGGCGAGGGCTCCGCGGGGGCTTCGCCGTGGGCGTCGCGCTTGCGGCGCCGGCCGTCGGAGGCAGGCGGCGCGGATGCGGCGTCCGCCGGCGGCGCTGCGGCGGAGGCTTCGTCCGGGGTGCCGGCGGACGCGGGGGGCGGCGCGGGGTGGATGGGGGTGGCGACCGGGAGGGCGGGGATCTCCGGCAGGTCGGCCACGTCCGGCGCCGACGTGCCGTTGGGCGAAGGGAAGCCCGCCTCGATCAGCGCCACGCCGCCCACGTCGGTGACCTTCGCCGGGAGGGTGAGGCGGAAGGTGCTCCCCTCGCCCGGGGCCGAGCGCACGGTGAGGCTCCCGTCCAGCAGCACCGCCAGCCGGCGCGAGATCGGCAGCCCCAGCCCGGTGCCCTGGTGCTGGTTGGGCTGCGAGAGCTGCACGAACTCGTCGAAGATCTTGTCCAGGTCCCCCGTGGGAATGCCGATCCCCCGGTCGGTCACGTCGACCTCGATCCCGCCGTCGTCGCGCGCGCGCGACTGCACGGTGATGGGCTTCCCCTCGCCGAACTTGATGGCGTTGGAGAGGAGGTTGAGCAGGATCTGCCGCACCCGCCGCGGGTCGGTGATCACCGTCACCGGGCTCCCGGCGTGCTCCAGCGCCAGCTCCGAGCCGTGCTCGTCGGCCAGCGGGCGCACGGTCACGAACAGGTCCTGGATCACGTTGGGGAAGGTGGCCGGCTGGATCTCCAGCTCCAGCTTCCCCGCCTCGATCTTGGAGAGGTCCAGGATGTCGTTCACCAGCTCCAGCAGGTGCTTGGCGGCCTTGTTCGCCCGCTCGATCCCCCGTGCCTGCTCGGGGTTGAGCGGCCCGTAGATCTCGTCGAGCAGGAGGGCGCTGTACCCCAGGATGGCGTTGATGGGGGTGCGCAGCTCGTGGCTCATGGAGGCATAGAAGCGGCTGCGGGCGCTCATCGCCGCCTCCAGCTCGAGCTGCCGCGCCTGGAGCTGCTGGTTCACCCGCTGCAGCTCCTCGCTGGTGCGCGCGAGCGACACCGCCTGCTGCCGCAGCGCCTCCTCGGCCGCCTTCCGCTCCGAGACGTCGCGGGCGATCATGGTGAACACCCGCTCGGCCTCCAGCTCCAGGCAGCTCATCGACGCCTCGACCGGGAAGGTGCTGCCGTCGGCCCGCTTCCCCGTGAGCGAGAGGGAGCGCTGCGGCGTGCGCCCGCCCGCGCGGCGCTCGGGGGTGGAGCGCGTCTCGGCGCAGACGCGGTCCAGGTCCACCTGCGCGAAGTCGCCGAAGAGCTCGGGGATCGACGCGTCCAGCGCCTCCTCCTCGTCCATCCCGAACATCCCCTGCGCCGCCTCGTTGAAGAGGGTGATCACCCCGTCGTCGCCGAAGGTGATGATGGCCTCCTGCGCGCTCTCCACGATCTCGGCCATGCGCGCCTCGCTCTCCAGCAGGCGCGTGCGGTGCTCCAGCTCCAGCTCGCGGCGCTCGCTCTCGCGCAGGCGCAGCTCCTGCTGCCGGAGCTGCTCGGTCTTCAGGTAGAGGTCGATGAAGACGGAGACCTTGGAGCGCAGGATGTCGGGGTTGAAGGGCTTGAACATGTAGTCCACCGCCCCGACGGAGTATCCCTGGAAGACGAACTCGTCTTCCTTGCTGATGGCGGTGAGGAAGAGGATGGGGGTGAAGCGCGAGCGCTCGCGCCCCTTGATCATCTCCGCCGTCTCGAAGCCGTTCATCCCCGGCATCTGCACGTCGAGGAGGATGCAGGCGAACTCGCGCTCGAGCAGGTGCCGCAGCGCCTCGGCGCCGGAGAGCGCGCGCACGAGTCGCTGGCCGAGCGGCTCGAGGATCGCCTCGACGGCGAGCAGGTTCTCCGGCCGGTCGTCGACGATCAGGATGTTGACCGGCTCCCCGCGCTGCGGGGCGGCCTGCGTCTCCGGGGCGTCCGGCACGGCGGTCACGGGCGCTGCTCGCGGGCGGCGTCGCGGCGCCCGGCGACAGCGGG
>JBJMPM010000009.1:0-47802 GCA_045803205.1 Longimicrobiaceae bacterium | reverse complement strand
CGGCCGGTGTCCGCCGGCGCGGCGGCGGGCGGGGGCGGGGGCGGCGCCGCCTTCGGCGTGCGCAGCGGCACGGTGCCCCCGCCGACGAGCCCCACCAGGTTGCGCACGCCCGTGACCGTCACCGTGTACTGCGTCTCCGGCGCCAGCGCCGTGGCGGTGCGCACGAAGAGCGACTGCGCCGGCACCGGCTCCTGCGGCGTGGTGTCGCGCCGCGCCGCCGCGCCGGTGTCGGCCGCCGCGCTGTCGGCGCGCGCCTCGGGGAAGGGCCCCACCCGCACCTGGGCGACCGCCACCGGGCCGGCCGGGCCCGTCACCGTGACCTGCGCGGGCGAGAGCGGCTGCGCCGGGTCCAGGAAGTCGTCGAAGCGCACCTCGATCCGGTCCGCGTCGCCCGACGCCGTTCCCGCCTTGGGCGCGGTGGTGTCGGGCGCGAGCAGCGCCAGCCGCCGCGTCCGCGCCGTGTCGCGCGCGCTCACGCGGATGGCGGCGGTGTCGCGCGCCTCGTACGGCTGCAGCCGCTGGTCCTTGTTGGTGTCGTTGTACGCCCGCACCAGGTAGTCGCCCTCGGGGAGGTACTCCAGCCGGAAGGCGCCCGCGCTGTCCGGCCGGGTCACGTAGGTCACCGAGTCCGGCCGGTGCACGGCCTCGACCACCGCGCCGGTGGCCGGCTTCAGCGTGGTGCGCTCGATCACCGTGCCGGTGACCAGCGTGTGCACGATCTCGGGCCCGGTGGAGAAGACCACGGTCACCGGCTCCCTGGTGGCGTTGCCGAACAGGTCCGAGACGCCGGCGTGCAGGGTGACCTGGTAGACGCGGTTGGCCTCCCAGCCGCGGCGCAGCTCCACGCGCACCTCGTGGCCGCGCTTGTCGACCGCCACCCCGCTGGTGCGCGGGCTCACGGTGACCACGGTGTCGATCCCCTTCTCCGAGAGCCCCTCGCTGAACGAGAAGACCACCGGCCCCACGTACGAACGCAGCCGGGCGAAGGTATCGGGGCGGGTGGCCTCGAGCAGCGGCGGCTGGGTGTCGGGCTCGCCTCCCGGCGGCGCCTCGACGTGGGCGCAGGCCGCCCCCAGCGCGAGCGCCGCGCCGGCCAGCCACATCCACCCGTCGGTCGGTCTGCGGCAACGGGGGATCAGGCGCACCAGCGGCTCCGGCAGGGGGAAACGGGTTCGCCCGCGCCAGGGACGCGGGAAGCCCGGCATTCTACCGGGGCCTTGGTGCAGGGTCAAGCGAGGGGGCCTCACGCAGAGACGCAGAGCCACGGAGAGGCACGGCGGCTCTCTCTGTGGCTCTGCGTCTCAGCGTGAGGCGGTTTTTCGTCAGCGCGAGGCGACCTCGCGGCTCAGGCGGTACATCTCCGCCGCGCGGTCGGGGTTCCCCTTGCGGTCGTAGGCGATCCCCATGGCGTAGTAGGCCTTGCTGCTCTCCGGCTGGATGCGCACCGCCGTCTCCAGCACCTCGATGGCGGCGTCGCTCTCGGCCATCTGGTTGAGCGCCTCGCCCAGCAGCACGTAGGCGGCGCCCAGGTCGGGGTCCAGCTCCACCACCCGGCGCAGCGTGGTCGCGGCGGCGGCCCAGTTCCCCCTCTTCACCAGCGTGGAGCCGAGCTGCAGCCCCACCCCGGGGTCTTCGGGCGCCAGCTTCTCGGCGCGGCGCAACTCCTTCTCGGCGGCCTCGTACTTCCCCTGCGCGGCGAGCGTGGCGCCCAGCCCCACCAGCGCGTCCACGCTGTCCGGGCGCAGGGCGACCACCGCCGCGTACGCCTCGGCGGCGTCGGCGTGGGCGCCGCTCTCGGCCAGGGTGCCGGCGCGCTCCAGCTTCTCCGCCACGGCGTCGTCGGCCGCGGGGGCGGGCGCCGCCACCCGCGCACGGCGGGAGGCGCGGGCCGGCTTCCCGTCGGCGGGAGGCGCCCCGGCGGCCGGGGACTCGCCGCCCGCGGCGTCGTCGGCCGGCGGCGGGGTGTCGGGCTTGTCCTGCTCTTCGGTCTTGCGGGCCATCACACGCTCGGGTCTCGCGGGGTCACGCCGTGCCGCCGGGGTCCTGCCTCTCCTTCCGACTCCTCGACTCCGGCCCGGGTCACCCGCCGCCGGTCTCGTCCAGCACCCACCGGCAGTACGCCGGCAGTCCGTCCGTCACCCGCAGCGCGAGCACCTCGGGGAGCTCGTAGGGGTGGAGCTCCGGGATCCGCGCGGTGAGCCGCGGCACCAGCCCGGAGCTGGTCTTCATCACCAGCAGCACCTCGTCCTCCTCCTGCACCTCGCCCTCCCAGCGGTAGAGCGAGGTGACGCCGGGAACCAGGTTGGCGCAGGCCACCAGGCGCTCGTCAAGCAGGGCGCGGGCCAGCCGCCGGCCCACCCCGGCGTCGGGGACGCTCACCAGCACCACCGAGACGCCCGTGTCGGCCACGCTCAGAGGTCCAGCCGCAGCTCCGAGCCGGGGGCCGGCGCGTCGGCGGCGCCGCCGGCCTCCTCGTCGCCCTCGCCGGTGAGCTCGGCCAGCGTCTTCTTCGCGTGGCTCACGTGGCGCTGGGCGTTGGGCGCCTGCGGCGGGCGCGCCAGGAAGGTGCGCAGGTGCGCCACCGCCTCGTCGGTGTTGGCCTGCTGCAGGAGGAGGAAGGCCAGCCCGTAGTGGGCGCCGCTCGCGTGCGGCTTGAGCTCCAGCACCCGCCGGTAGGTCTTCACCGCCTCGTCGGTCATGCCGATGCGGGTGTAGGCCACCGCGATCTGCTGCAGGACGTCGGTGTCGTTGGGGCTCTCGCGCAGCGCCAAGCGAAAGGAGGTCAGCGCCTCGTGGTACTTCTCGTCGTGGAGGAGGGTCGTGCCTTCCTCGTAGTAATCCGGGTCCTTCGCCGCTGGCCCGGAGCGGCCGTTGATCAGCTTGGTGAACCAGGACATTGGCGCGCCGTGGGGATGTCTGATGCGGACTGCGGTTCGGACCACTGCGGGAGCCGCCGCGGGCACCCGCGAAGGGCCCGCGCGCGGCGCACGGCCGGGAGGGGAAAGGTACCGGCGCGCCCCCGCCGCGCGCAACCGAAACGGCGGGGGCCTAGCGGACGGCGTTCATGGTGAGCGGCACCGGCTCGCCCACCCTCCGCGCGACCACGGTGCCCTCCTGCTCCAGCATCACCTGCGCGCCCAGGGCCGCGAGCGCCTCGGCCGTCCCGGCGGCCGCGCGCTCCACCACCAGGCGCGCCCCCGGCTGCAGCACGCGCGCCGCCTCGGCGAGCCGCGCCGGGTCCGCGCCGCCGGTGAGCGCCACCCCCCGCAGCGTCCCCCCGCGGAAGGGGAGCGCCGCGCCCGCCGCCACCCGGCTCACCCCCGGCCGCTCCTCGCCCTCGTCCGGCGCCGCGGCCAGCGCGACCACCTCGAGCTCGGGGACGAGCGCCGCGATCTCCGGCGCCAGCGCCGCCCCCGGCCCGGCGACGAGCACCGTCCCCCGCGCGTCCGCGAGCCCGAGCAGCGCCGCCAGCCGCACCGCCGCGCCGGGATCGTCCTCCGGCGCCGCCTCGTCCTCCGCCGCCGGCGCCGCGCCCGGCAGCCGCGCGTCGAGCGCGCCGCCGCGCACCGGGTACTGCTCGCGGCAGTTGGGGCACCCCAGCCGCCCCTCCAGCACCCGCCGCTCCTCCACCCGGTCGGCGAGGAGCACCAGCCCGAACCCGGGCCCGCAGCGGGGACAGGAGAGAACGTCGGTCAGCAGGATGTGCATCCGGGCGTCAAGGGTAGGATGCGCGGATATTGGCGCGACGATGCGAGTAAACTCGCCGCTACAACGGCACACTGTCCGCCTTCGCGGACACCACGGAAACGACGTGTACGCCCGGGCGCTCGCGCATCACCCCGGTGCCACCGTGCCCCGCGCCTGCCGATCCCTCGCCGGATCGCCGCCGTTGATGTCCGCGCAGGCGGACAGCGTGATTTTGTAGCGGCGAGTTCACTCGCATCGTCGCAACACATCGTCGCGACACCTCCACCACATCGCCCTACCACGTCGGCTTCAGAGAGTACTGCGCGTACTGGTTCGGCGTCTCCCACACCCGCACGTAGGCCAGGTGGTCGGCACGGTCGCCCAGGAGCGCGCGCAGCTCGCCGAAGATCCAGCGCGCCTGGTTCTCGGCGCTCGGCTCGATCTCGGTGAACGGCTCCACCTCGTTGATGTTCTCGTGGTCCAGCCGCCCGGCGATCTCGCGGAGATGGCGCTTGGCGTCGCCGAAGTCGTAGGCCATCCCCCCCGGCCCCACGTCGTCGAAGACGAGCCCCGCCTCCACCACGTAGCGGTGCCCGTGCAGCTTCTCGCACTTCCCGCGGTAGTTGCGCAGGAAGTGCGCGGCGTCGTAGTGCGCCTTCACGTTCAGCAGGAACATGGAACCGTCAGCCCGCGGCCTCGACCGCGACGTTGGGGATCTGTACGTGGCGCGGCTGGGCCGCCGCGAACACCACCACGCGGGCCACGTCTTCCGCGCGCAGCATGGAGGCGCGCGCCGGCAGCCCCGGGTGCGCCGCGGGGTCGATCGCGTCCCAGAGCGCGGTGTCGGTGGCCGCGGGCTCCACCAGGGTGGCGCGCACGCCGGTGCCGCGCAGCTCCTGCAGCAGCACCTCGTGCATCCCCCGCAGCCCGAACTTCGACGCGCTGTACGCCCCGTTCTCGGCGAACGCCGCGCGCCCCGCCACGGAGCCCACGTGGATCAGGTGCCCCGAGCGGCGCCGCAGCATGAGCGGGAGGAAGGCGCGCGCCAGCAAAAAGGGCCCGCGCAGGTTCACCGCGATCAGCCGCTCGAAGTCGGCCGGGTCGGTGTCGGCCAGGCGGGCCAGGGTGAAGGCCCCGGCGCAGCTCACCAGCACGTCGGGCGCGTCGCCCAGCAGCTCGGTCACGTAGGTGGCGAGCGCGTGCACGCCGTTCGGCTCCCCCACGTCGCCGGGGATGGCGTGGCCGCCCACCTCGGCGGCCGCGGCGGCCAGCGCGTCGCGCGAGCGAGCCACCATCCCCACCCAGGCGCCGGCGGCGGCCAGCGTCCGCGCCACCTCGAGCCCGATCCCGCGCGAGGCGCCGGTGACCACCACCGTCTTCCCGGCGAGCCCGTCGCCCCGCGCGCCCGGCCCGCCCGGCGCCCGTGCCGGCGAGGGGGCCTCGCCCGTGCCGATCAGCTCCTCGCCCTCGCTCATCGCGGCCGTCTCCGGTGGGTTCGTCCGCCGCGTCCCGACTCGCCCGCAGGGGGGCGCAAGATAGCCGCGCCGCCGCCCCGGCGCGACTCTCGGCGGCAGCTAGAAGTGGGGTGAGGGGTGCACCAGGCGCAGGAACTCCTCGCGAGTGCCGATGTCCTCCAGGAACACCCCCTTCATGGCGCTGGTGATGGTCTTGGAGTTCTGCTTCTCCACCCCGCGCATCATCATGCAGAGGTGGGCGGCCTCGATCACCACCCCCACCCCCTCGGGCTCCAGCACGTCCATGATGGCCGAGGCGATCTGCTCGGTCATCCGCTCCTGCACCTGCAGCCGGCGCGCGAACACCTCCACCACCCGCGGGAGCTTGGAGAGCCCCACGATGTGGCCGTTGGGGATGTAGGCCACGTGCACCTTGCCGAAGAAGGGGAGCATGTGGTGCTCGCAGAGCGAGTACATCTCGATGTCCTTGACGATCACCATGTTGTGGTGGTTCTCGTCGAAGATCGCCCCGCGGATCACGTCCTCGACCGAGAGCGTGTAGCCGCGGGTGAGGAAGCGCATGGCCTTCTGCACCCGCTCCGGGGTGCGCCGCAGCCCGTCGCGGTCGGGGTCCTCGCCCACCAGCCGGAGCTGCTCGCGCACCAGCCGCCGGTACGCGGCCGCGCCCTCGTCGTCCTCGTCCACCGCGGCCGCGTCGGCACGCCCGTGCAGCACCAGGTCCGTCATCGTCTCCTCGCTTCCTTTCCGATCCACCGTTGGATGGGGCGACTCGGCTCAGCGCCCTCTCCGGCTCGCTCAGGCTCGCCACCTCTCCCGTTCCGGGGCCCGTTCCGGGAGAGGTTGAATCCCCCAGCGCCTCGCCAACCGAACCGGCCACGCTGCCGCTGGGTTGCACGGTTCCATGCAGGCCGAACCGTCCCCGCGTCCCCGTCCCTCTCCCGGTACGGGAGAGGGGATTGCGCTCTCAGGCGCAGGGGAGAGGGCGCCGCGGCCGCGGACGCGCGCCGCCCTCCAACCCGAGACAGCCCGCCGAGCTCACTCCCCGCTGTACTCCGCCCAGTTGCGCGGGGTCTCGAACAGCACCAGCCGCGCCAGCCGCCCGCGCGGGATGCGCGGGGCGAGCTGCTCCCAGAGCGCCACCACCACGTTCTCAGTGGAGGGGATCACCCCCTCCAGCCAGGGCACGTCGAGGTTCAGGTTGCGGTGGTCCACGTCGCGCAGCACCTCCTCGGCGGCGTCGCGCACCCGCCCCAGGTCGACGAGGTACCCGGTGACGGGGTCGGGCTCGCCCTCGACGGTGATGTCGAGCTCGTAGTTGTGCCCGTGCCAGTTCGGGTGGTTGCAGGGCCCGTAGATGCGGCGGTTCTCCTCGTCGGAGAGCGCCGGGTTGTGCAGGCGGTGCGCCGCGTTGAAGTGCACCCGCCGGGTCACGCGAACGGTCGGCACGCCAGGTCCCTCCGCATCCCGGGTGAAAAAGGCCGGCCCCGGACAAGCTGCCGGGGCCGGCCTGGGATGGAAACGGCGGGGAGGATTCTTGAAGCCTCGTGCGAACACGGTGGGTGGCCCCCCCGCCGCTTCCGTCTTCCCGCACAGGGGCGTGACGTCCGCAGCAAAAGCAGGCCCCGGCTTCAAAGCTGTTGGCTCAAAAATGGAGCTCCCCGCCACTTCCGGGTGCCGAATATAGGCGCTTCCCCCGCCCGGTCAAGCGAGCGCGCGCCCTCCCCCCACCCGGACGGAGCGCCGCCGGGGAAACAGATGACGGAGTTGGACAACGTGCGCATCCCACGTATATTGTCCCTTCGTGCACGTGCCGGGTCCCCGCCGATACCTCCCACGCACCTCGATTTCCCCTGCATCCTCCCGTGCCTTCCACCGCCTTCGACGTGCTCTGCGCCCTCTCGCGCCGCGGCGAGCGCCTCACCCGGGCGCGGCGCGCGGTGGTGGAGGCGCTGTTCGGCGCGCCGGGTCCGGTGACCGTGCGCGAGCTGCACGCGGGGCTGGAGGGGGTGGACCTGGTGACCGTCTACCGCACCCTGGGATGGCTGGTGGAGCTCGGCGTGGCGCGCGAGGTGACGGCGATGCGCGGGGCCGAGCGCTTCGAGCCGGTGGACGAAGCCGAGCACGCGCACCACCTGCACTGCGACCGCTGCGGCCGGGTCACGAAGGTGGCGGTGTGCGGGCTGGACGGCGCGGTGGCCGCCCGCATCCTGCGCGAGCACGGCTTCGCCGTCGAGCACCACACCCTCACCTTCCACGGCCGCTGCGCCGGGTGCCGGGCGGCGGTGCGCTGAAAAACTCCGCGTCGTCGAGCGGATCGCAACCGACCATGCCGATAAGGTCAATCGCTGGGCTGCGGCGCCGCCAGAAGTTTCCTTGACGTCACCGTTATTGCCGAACACCTTCATTTGTACGTCCCTTTGATGACATAAATTCTTACCGATTAGACCCGATGCCCTTCCACGTGCTACGCGTCGTTTGCCTGTTCGTTCTCGCGTTCTCCTCGCAAGCCTGCGCGGGAGGGGCAGACGTTAGCTCCGGACGCGGGAGCGAGCGGCGTGAGCTGGTGTTTACGCCCCCGATCGCCCTGCACAATCCGGCGGGGACGGTACTGGCACGGCCGGACATGGCCTCGGAGGACGCCAGGGGGAGGCTCGTCTTCGCCGATGCTTCGGACAGGAACGTCAAGCTCTACGACCCCCGGGGAGCACTCGCGGGGACGGTGGGTCGAGCCGGACACGGCCCCGGCGAGTTCGGGTCGCTGATGATGGCGCAGGCATACCACGATTCCGTGGTGGCGTACGACATCACCCGGCCGCGGCTGTCGGTGTTCGGTCCGGATGGCCGTTTCGTCGGGACACGCACACTCGGTCCGGCAGGGCTGCCGCTGCCGTTCACCGTGCGAGTCGTCGACGACTCGCTTTTCCTGCTGGTGGGAGCGGGAGCCGGGAAACCAGGCCGGGGGCTGCTCGCATTGGTCCGCCCCGACGGCAGCGTCCGCAGCCGGTTCCTCGACCTGAGCCGATACCTCGGGAGCGGGCCCCAGGTCGCCAGCGTCACCGGCCTGCTCGCGGACGGCGCGGATGGCCGTGTCTTCGCCGCGGTCGCGGGTGGAGACAGCGTGTGGGCGTTCGACTACGATGGACGCCGACTGGCGGCGTTTCCCGGCGATCCCCAGCAGCCGCTGGTCACGGCGAGGTCGCTGATCGAGGCCAACGGCGGCAGCCTTCGCAAGCCGGGTGGAGGATACGTGGTGGACGGGAACCGGATGATCATCGGGCTGGTCGCGATGGACAGCGGGACCGTGGCACTGCAGATCGCTCCGTACGACGGGCGCGTGGGCATCGACCTCGAAGAGGGCGGCACCTACGTGGTCGCGACGCTGGCCGGCAGGGCGGCACACGTGCTCGCGCGACAGGAACTGGCGGGGGCGCTGCTCGGGCGCGATCGGCGCGGCCGTCTCCTCCTCCTCCTGCGATACGCATCGCCCGAGGCGGAGGCTCACGAGCTCGTGCGCGCCACCCTCATCCCTGCGGCGAGGCCGAGATGATCCTCGGGACGAAGCCGCTCCGCAGCGGAGCGCTCCTCGCGCTCATCGCAGCCGCCGGATGGGGCGGCGCCCGTTACGGCATTCGCCGCACGGAGCCAGCCAGGCAAGGTCGGCCACCGCCTTCCGCAGCAGCCCTGGATTCGGCGACCGTGACGCTGCGTGGCCGGCTGACACCCGCCGCCCGCGCCGCGCTCAGGCAAACGACAGGGCCAGCGATCCTCGTGATCCTCGACTCCGCGGACCTACATCTGCTGCGAGATCGTCGTGGGCTGAGGGGACGCGGACCGTATCGCCACGCTCGACCACCAGTCGCTGGAAGGCGCGGACGAGACCAGGGTCTCTTCCGCGCCGCTCGTTTCGCTTCCAGGCAAATCCGGCCCCCGCGCCGTCGCGCTCACCCCCGCAGGCGGCGCACGCCCCAGGCGAGGAACGCCAGCAGGCCGCTGATGCAGATGATGGCGGGACCGGTGGGGAGGTCGAAGGGAACGGAGAGGGTGAAGCCGACCACCGCCGCCACCACGGCCGAGGCGACCGACCAGAAGAACACCCCGCCCATCCCCCGCGCCAGCAGCAGCCCGGTGACCGCCGGGAGCACCAGGAAGTTGAACACCAGCATCACCCCCGCGAACTGCATGGCGAAGGCGATCACCAGCCCCAGGGTGAGGTAGAGGAAGAGGTTCCAGGCGCCCACCCGGTACCCCAGCGTGCGCGCCGTCTCGCGATCGAAGGAGACGAAGAGGAACTCCTTGTAGAAGAGCAGGTGCACCAGCAGCACCGGCACCGACACCGCCAGCAGCACCAGCGTGTCCTTCAGGGTGATGGAGAGGATGTTCCCCTGCAGGAAGATGTCGTGCGCCTCGCCGGTCCTGGCCTTGGCGATGAGCAGGATCCCCGCGGCCGCCGCCACCGCGTAGGCCACGCCGATGGTGGCGTCGGGCGGCACCGGGCCGCGCCCGCCTCCCTCGACCCCGAAGAAGAGCGCGCCGGCGAGCGTCGCCACCAGCGCCATCGCCACCGGGTGCCCCGTGAGCCCCGCCGCGATCCCGGCGCCCGAGAGGAACATCGCCAGCGCGATCCCCGCCGAGGAGAGTTGCGCCAGCGCCGCGCCCACGAACACGATGCGCCGCAGCACCACGTACACCCCCAGCACCGAGCAGGCGACGGCGATCACCAGCGCCCCGTAGAGCGCGTCGCGGAAGAGCAGCACCGCGTCAAGCACGCCCGGCCTCCTCTCCTCCGAAGCGGCGCGCCAGCACGATGCGGTGCCCGTTGAACGAGTCGACCTCCACCGGAATGCCGTACATCTCCGAGAGCACCGGCACCGTCATGATCTCGTCCACGCTGCCGATGCGGAAGCCGCCCCCCACCACCAGCGCGATCCGCTCCACGTAGTTGGCCACCTCGTTCAGCGCGTGGCTCACCATGATCACCGTGAGCCGGTCGCGCTCGTGCAGCTCGCGCACGAGTCCCAGGATCTGCGTGGTGGAGACCAGGTCCATCCCGTTGGTGGGCTCGTCGAGCACCAGCACGTTGGGCTCGCCCACCAGCGCCCGGGCGATCAGCGTGCGCTGCTTCTGGCCGCCGGAAAGGTCCTTCAGCGGCCGCTCGGCCAGCTCGGCGATCCCCACGTGCGCGAGCGCGGCCATCGCCCGCTCGCGGTCGTCCCTCCCCGGGCGCCGCGCCAGGCCGATGCGGTCGTAGCGCCCCATCAGCACCACGTCGAGCACCCGCAGCGGAAAGTTGTAGTCCACCTGGTCTCGCTGCGGCACGTAGCCGAAGCGCAGCCCCGGGGCGCGCGTCAGCGCGCCCTCCAGCGGCCGCAGCGTACCCAGGATGGCGCGCAGCACCGTGGTCTTCCCCGCCCCGTTCGGCCCCACCAGCCCCAGGAAGTCGCCCTCGGAGACGGCGAAGGAGAGGCCGGAGAGCACGGTGCGGCGCCCGTAGCCGAGCGCCACCCGGTCGAAGCTCACCAGCGCGCTCATCTCACCGCCGCGGCGAGCTGCGTCATGTCGTACTGCATGAGCTGGATGTAGTCGGTGATGGAGCGCACCCCGCCCACCGAGGGGGGGAGCACCAGCACGCGGATCCCCGTGCGCTGGGAGACGAAGTCGGCCGTGCGCCGGTCGTAGTACGGCTCCATCACGATCACCTTGGCCCCGGTGCGGCGGATGGTGGCGATCAGCCCCGCCAGGTGCGAGGGCGAGGGCGGCACCCCGGGCTTGGGCTCCATGAAGCCCACGATGTTCATCCCGTTGTACTCCGCGAAATAGCGCCAGCTCGTGTGCCACGCCACCACCGGCTTGCCGCGGATCTGCGCGAGCTGCCCCGCCCAGCCGCGCTCGGCGGCGTTCAGGCGCGCCTCCCAGGCCGTGTAGTTGCGCGCGAAGGTGGCCGCGTCGGCCGGGGCGAGCTGGCTGAAGCGGTCGCGGAAGAGCCGCGCGATGCGCCGCCCGTTCTCGGGGTCAAGCCAGTAGTGCGGGTTCCCGGCGGGGTGCACGTCGCCCTGGCTGCGGTCCACGTTCCCCGCGGGGCGGTCGAGCACGCGGATGGCGCGGCTCACGTCCAGGTAGCCGGTGCCGCCGGGGTTGATCTTCGCGTTCCGCGCGCCCTGCAGCAGCAGCGGCATCCACCCCACCTCCAGGTCCAGCCCCACGAACGCGAACACGTCGGCGTTGCGGAGCTGGAGGATGAAGGAGGGCTTGGCCTCCACGAAGTGCGGGTCCTGGTACCCCTCGCTGATGTGCACCACCTGGCAGCGGTTGCCGCACACCTCGCTCGCCAGGTCGGCCAGGTCGGTGGTGCTGGTCACCACCCGCAGCGGCCGCTGCCCGGCGGCGGGGATGGCGGGGCCAACCAGCGAGGCCAGCCCCAGCACCGCCATCAACGCCCTCTTCCATGCCTTCATCTATCCTTCTCCTGTCTTGAGATTCCGATCGATCGATTCAGCACCTCGGCACTCGGCACTCGGCACTCGGCACTCGGCACTTGGCACTCGGCACTCGGCACTCGGCACCTGGCACCTGGCACTTCAGAACGGATGCGGCTTGTGCGGCCCCAGCGCGAAGGTCGCCTGCAGCAGGATGCGGTTCACCGCGTCGCCGACGTCGGGCATGTACCGCTCGTACGCGGCGGCCAGCTTGCTGAACTCGCTGGGGAAGAACTCCAGGTAGGCCGACCCGGCGTTCAGGTCGCTCCCGGGGGTCGTGGGGTCCTGCACCCAGTCGTAGCGCGCGCCCAGGAAGGTGCGCTGCGAGATCTGGTAGCGCGCGAAGCCGTACGCCCCGGTGAAGTTCCGCCGCGGCCCCTCGAACACCGCCGTGCTCCCGTCCGGGAGGGTGACGGTGGAGCCGGGATCGGGGTTGAGCTGGTGCATCACCTCGCCCTGGAGGATGAACGAGCGGTAGAGCCCCTGCTGCAGCGGCCGCCAGCGGTAGGTGAGGTCGGCCGCCAGCGTGGTCTGCCGCGTGGCGAAGGCGTTCACCTCGTCCCCGTCGCCCACCGCCACGGGGCGCGCGAGCCTGCCGGTGAGCGCGCTGAAGGAGAGCTCCACGTTGGCGGCCTGCGAGAGGTCGACGTAGTTGCGCAGGCGCCCGGAGAAGCCGAGACCGCCGAGCCGCTTGTTGACCGGCTCGCCCGTCACCAGCTCCTCGTCGGCCTCGCCGAGCCGGTCGACGACGGTGGCCTGCAGCTCCTGGTAGAACCCGAAGGGAGAGAACACGCGACTGGCGTACACCCCTGTCCCCTTCAGCCCCTCGGGCCCGAAGAAGCGCTGGATCACCCACGGGTACTCGACGGTGTGCAGGTCGTGCCGGTGGGTGGTGTTCTGCTTGCCGAAGGGCATCAGGAAGCGCCCCAGCCGCGCCTCCACCCCCCACGGCAGGCTGGTGGTGGTGAGGTACGCCTGCTCGATGGCGATCCCCTCCAGGTCGCTGATCCCCAGGAAGACGTCGCCGCGGAAGTAGGGGTCCACGGCCGCCTGGAACGCGACCTCCACCTCGCGCACGCCGAAGCGCTCGCCGCCCTCCTGCGTGCTCCCCTCGGGGGAGAGGTCGGCGACGAAGTCGCCCACCACGCTGATGTCGGGGAGGAGGCGCTGCACGGCGCCGGCGGCGCCCTGCGCGGGCGTGGTGTCGCGCCGGGCCTGCATCCCCTCCAGCTCGCGCACCAGGGCGATGGAGTCGGCGGCGGCGCTGTCGGCGGGGATGGTGTCGCGCCTGGCCGGAACGGTGTCGCGGGGCGTGGGATTGCCCTGCGCGGCCGCGCCCCCCGCGGCGGCCGCCAGGAAGACGAAGCTGCAGACGACTCTGCGCATGGACGTGTCGGTACGGCGTCTCTTTCGCGCCTCCCGGCCGGTCCGGGGGCGCTGCATCGCGCCTGCCGCGCCACGCCCGCCGCCCGGAGAGGCGAGAAGGCGTCGGACGACGACAGGCCCACCGCGGCGCGGACGGCCGGCGGCGGGAAAGCTAGGCGATGGAGACGGGCGGCGCGCGGGCCTGGAGCCGGATGCTTCCGGCGGCCGGGCGCAGTCCGGGAACCGTGGAGGAGAGGGCGAGCGCCGCGCGCGGCGCCGGCGCGGGAGAGGCGTCGTCGGGCGGCGCGGCGCGCGTGGAGGTGGCCTGGCAGATCGCGCAGGCCCGCTCGTCGTGCGGGGCGGAGAGGTCGCTCCGCTCGGCCGACCAGCCGGCGTGGTGCGGGTCCGCGCGCAGCCACCCGTGCAGCGCCGGCCCGGCGGCCGTGCCGAGCAGGTGCAGCAGCGCCGCCAGCAGCAGGGCGGCGCGGCGCAGGGGCGGGTGCGGAGCGGACGGTTTCATGGCCCGGCCGCGTACCCCCGCGCCGGTGGGGGGTTCCTTGCGCGCGGTCAGATGGCGTCGGCGTCGCCGGTGCGCGCGGCCTCGCGCGGGTCGGCGTCCACGTCTTCGGCCACGTCCTTCTGCAGGGCGTGCTCGGCGCAGAGCGTGGTCTCCGGGACCACCTCCAGCCGCTCGACCCCGATGTCGCGCCCGCACACCTCGCAGCGGCCGAAGCTCTCCGGCTCCTTGTAGAGCCGCGAGAGCGCCTCGTCGAGCTGGTAGAGGCGCCGCCCCTCCACGCTGGCGAGCAGGAAGTCCTGCTCCTGCTCGTGGCTCTCGGTGCCCACGTCGGCGGGGTGGAAGCGGTAGAGGCTCAGCTCTCCCGCGCGGTCACGCAGGTCCGTCATCCGCTCGTCGAACGCCTCGATGTTCTCGAGCGCCCGCGCGCGCTCCCGCAGCAGCACGCGCTCCACCCGTCCCCGCTCTTCGCTGGTCAGCATCGGTCCTCGCTGGCGTTTCCGTGCCCGGCGCCCCTTGCGCCGCGGCGGCGCGGACGCTCGGATCAATCTCCGTGCCCGTCCCCGTCCGCTCCCGTCGCCCGGCGTCCCCGTTGACCGAACCGTCGTCGTCCCCCGTCCGCCTGCTCCCGGGCGTGCTCCTCTGCGCCGCGCTGGCGCTGGCCGCCTGGGCGCTGCAGCACGCGGAGGTCGCGCTCTTCCGCCACGCGGTGGTGGAGGCGCTGGTGATGGCCATGCTGCTGGGGGTGGCGGTGCGCACCGCCTGGGTCCCGTCGCACCGCTTCGAGCCGGGGATCCAGCTGACCGCGAAGCAGGTGCTGGAGGTGGCGGTGGTGCTGCTGGGCGCCTCGGTGGACCTGCCGCTGCTGCTGAGCGCGGGCCCCGCGCTGGCGGGGGCGATCGCCGCGGTCGTCCTCGCGGGGCTCGTCTGCGGCTACGCGGTGGGGCGCGCGCTGGGGCTCAACCCGCGGCTGTCGACGCTGATCGCCTGCGGCAACGCCATCTGCGGCAACTCGGCGATCGCGGCGGTGGCGCCGGTGATCGGGGCCGAGCGCGAAGACGTGGCGTCGTCCATCGCCTTCACCGCGGTGCTGGGGGTGGTGGTGGTGCTGGGGCTGCCGCTGCTGGGCACGCTGCTGGGCTACGGCGCCTACCGGTACGGCGTGCTGGCGGGGATGACGGTGTACGCGGTGCCGCAGGTGCTGGCGGCCACCTTCCCGGTGAGCGCGCTGAGCGGCGAGGTGGGAACGCTGGTGAAGCTGGTGCGGGTGCTGCTGCTGGGGCCGGTGGTGGTGTTCTTCTCCTTCCGCCACCGGAAGATCGGCACGCAGAAGCTGAACCCGGCGAGCTTCGTCCCCTGGTTCATCGCCGGCTTTCTGGTGCTGGCCGCGGCGCGCTCGCTGGGCGTCATCCCCACGGAGATCGCCGGCATGGTGCGCGAGGTCTCGCGCTGGCTCACGGTGGCCGCCATGGCCGCCCTCGGCCTCGGCGTCGACGTGCGCGCGCTGGGCAAGGTCGGCCCGCGCGTGATGCTCGCCGTGGTCGCCTCCCTCGCCGTGATGATCGCCGCCAGCGTGCTCCTGATCGGGGTGTTGGACATCCGGTGAGGGGATGTGGCCGCTCTTGACGCCGCGCAGCGTGGCTGCTAAAATTCCTCCTCAACAGGAGGAATGATTATGCTCGCGACCCGAGAGCGCAGAGTCAGCCGTCCGGCCGTCTCGCCCCGCGAGGCCGGTTACGTCACCGGGCTGCCCGAGAAGACCATCAACCAGGCGATCGACCGCAAGGAGGTCGCGACCCTTCCAGCGCGCCGGAAGGGCGAGAGCGAGCGGCTCCTCGGCTTCCCCGAGCTCGTCTACCTGAGCCTTCGCGACAGCGTGGGGCACCTGCTCTCGGCGGAGGGCAAGCGCAGGCTCCGGCAGCAGCTCGAAGCGCTCCGGGCCTCGCCTGTCCCCGGCGGGGTCACCATGGGCTGCCTCGAGCTGAACATCGGGCGTGACGTGGAAACGGTGCTCGAACGGCTCAACCAGGTCGAGCGGGCACGCGCGTTCGTGATCTCCGACCCGGAGGTCCGCGCGGGCGAGCCGGTGGTGCGGGACACCCGCATCCCCGTGTTCATGCTGGCGGAGCTGGCGGGGCAGGGCGCGACGCACGAGGAGCTGCTCGAGGACTATCCCGCGCTGACGCCCGAGAGCCTGGAGGCGGCGCTGCTCCACGCGCGGCTGTACCCGCGCCGCGGGCGGCCGCGCCGGGCGCCCTGGAAGGATGGGGTGGTGGTGAGACGGCCGTCGTGACCGACGCGGCGGCCGTCTCGTGATCACCTTCCTGATCGACGAGAACCTCTCGCCGGTGCTCGTGGAGACGGCGCAGGCGTTCGGCCACGTCGCGTTCCACATCAACCATCGCGGGTGGTCGTCGCTCAAGGACCCGCAGCTCCTGCGGCGCCTGCTGGCCGAAGACCTCACCCTCGTCACCAACAACTGGGACGACTTCAGGCCGATGCTGGCGCGCGCCGCGGTGCACGCCGGCATCGTGGTGATCCTCCCGAACGTGCTCCGCAAGCGCCAGGTGGAGCTGTTCACGGCCGCCCTCGAGGCAATCCGCGACCACGCGCTGGACATGGTCAACACGGTCCTGCAGGTCGACGCGGACGGGACGGTCACGCGCTATTCGATGCCCGACGACTCCTGATCCATCACAGAGACGCAGAGGCACGGAGAGAGAACTCCGCACTCTCTCCGTGCCTCTCTGCGTCTCTGCGTGAGACGAAATCTTTTTACTTCGTGCGCATCACGACCACGGCGAGCGGGGCGCCTCGGCCACCGTCCGCGCTATTCGCGGCGGACGACGGCGATCTTCACGGTCGAGCCGGGCGCGACGCCGCCGGAGAGCACCGAGACGCCCGCGAAGGCGCCGGACGACACCCCCATCCGCAGGTACGCCGCCGCGCCGCCGTTGGCCAGCGTGAAGGTGTCGCCCACCCCGTTCGCCGGGTTGCGCACCGCGAGCTCGTAGGCGCAGCTGCACGCCGCGGTCGGGTCGTAGTCCAGGTTCGTGTAGAGGCTGCGGAAGTTCCAGCTCGGCTGCGTGTAGGCCGCCGGCGGAGAGCCCGCGGCGTCGTCGATATACATCGCCGCCGCGAAGTCGCGGTACCACGGCAGCGGATCGGTCCCCAGCACGTTCTGGAGGTTGGCCAGTCCCGTGGTGTTGCTGTTCACCAGCGCGCTCCAGGTGGCCGACTGGGTGCCGCCCTTGCGGTCCGCCGCGTAGCGCAGGAACGCCCAGCTCGCCCCGCGCGTGGCCAGGTCGTCGTCGAGCTGGAACGGCCCGTTGTCGTGCGGGGCCAGCAGCCAGTGCCGCAGCCGTCCGAGGTTCGGCTCTTCGTACTTGAAGAAGGCGTCCAGGATGGCGGAAGGCGAGATGTTCGACGCGTCGAGGTTGGCGCCGGGCGCGAGGCCCGAGCGGTTGTAGAAGATCAGCTCCTCCGCGATGTGCGCCAGCCCCTCGTCCAGCCACGGCTCCTCGAAGTCCGGCGCCGAGTTCACGTACATCCGCCGCGACGCGTTGACCAGGTGCTGGAACTCGTGCGCCAGCGTTCCCAGCGTGTGCTCCAGGATGAAGTCCACGGAGCGCTCGTTGCCGTTCACCGTCCCCGACGGGTCCGCCGCGAGCATGTAGAACATCTCGCCCACGTTGCTGGTGGGGCAGCTCGTGGCGGGGAGCAGGTCGCGGCTGAAGAAGAACCCGCCGATGAACGCGCTGGACGCCGGGGGCGTCAGCTCGTTGACCGCGCGCGTGTAGAAGGCGATCACCCGCCCGCCGTTGCCGTCGATGTCCGCCGGTGTGCCGAAGTTCGCGGTGGCGGTCGGGTAGATGAAGGTGTCGAAGCTGTCGGCGAGCGCCTGGTACTGCGCGTCGCTCAGCCCGCCGGCCGGGTTCATCGTGTCGGCCATGACGATGATGCGCGTGCCGACCGCCTTCACCCGCCCCACGCGGCTGTCGAAGGTGCTGCACGAGTTGTCGGTCTCGACGTTGAGCGTCATCAGGGTGCCCACCGGCGGCACGCCGGGGGTGATGGCCCGCCGCGGCCCCGCCGCCGGGGGGGCGCCGGAGCGCTGCCCGTAGCCGCGGTCGAGCGTGCGCAGCAGCGGCGTCAGCTCCCGGCGGGCCATCTCCCGGAGACGCCCCTCGAAGGTGTCGTCCGGCCGCGGACCGCGGAGCAGGGTGAGGCGCGGCCCCAGCGGCAGGCGGTTCGGCGTGGGCGGGCCGCTCACGGGCACGATCCCCGAGCCCGTCACGGTCAGCGAGACGCCGTTGTCCTCGTGCAGGTTGATGGGAACGAGCGTGAACTCGGCCGCGCCGCCCAGGCAGAAGCTCGAACCCGCCGGCATGTCCGCCACGTAGACGCCGCCGACCGCCAGGCTGGGGCACACCGCGATGGTGGCCGTGCCGCTGCGCACGCCGCTGGTGGCGGTGATCGTCACCGTCCCGGGACCGACGCCGGTGACCGTGCCGGAGCCGTTCACCGTGGCCACGGCGCCGTCGCCGGTGCCCCAGGTCACCGTCTGGCCGGCGATGGGGCTGCCGACGGCGGAGCGCACCGTGGCGGTCAGCGCCTGCGTGCCGCCCGCCAGCATGGTGTCGGCCCTGGGCGAGACGTCGATGTACCCGTTCGGGAAGGGCACCTCGGCCACCACGTACAGCAGGAAGTTGAAGGTGGAGACGCTCCCCGTGACGTCGAGCTGCCAGTTCTTGGCCGACGAAGTCTCGCTCTGCGAGAGGATGCCGTCGCCCCCCAGCTCGCCGCCGGTGTAGGCGAAGTACGGCTGGTTGGCGCCGGTGAACGCGCCGGTCCCGCTCGCGTTCCCCACGGTCACGGACCCGGTGCCACCCGTCACCGTGGGCCCGGAGTGGAAGATCACCCGCACCCCGCTCCCGTCGGGCGTCGTCCCGTTGGTGGTCCCCATCGGCTGGGGAACCAGGTTCTGGACGGTCACGTCGAAGGAGAAGACGTGCGTATCGGAATTGTAGGCGGCGTTGCCGCTGGTGAGCTGTATGTACTGGCCCTGGCCGCCCACGATGATGTACCCGCGCGCGTCCGCCGGCAGCGTGGAGCTGGAGCAGCGCACCGCGCCGGTGGACACGGTCGCCTGGCAGCTGAGGGTGGCGAGGAGCAGCGGGTCGGCCGGGGCCGGCGCCGGAGGCGGCGCGGGCTGCAGCGGACCGCCGCGGTCGCCGCAGGCCGCGAGCGCGAGCGCCAGCGCGGCGAGGCCCGCGAACGTGGAGCGAGAGCGAAGCGCGGGGTGTCGGTGCATGGTGGAGAGCGTCAGGGAGGGAAGCGGAGCGGCGACGGAGGTTCGCCGGAAGTGCGCGGGACGCGCGGAGGTGCCGATGCTACAACATTGCGTAGCAACGGGGCTTGCGTCAACGCCGGAGTGGAACGGCCTCGCGCGCGGACGCGGGAGCCGCATAGAGCGTCGCCGTGCCTCTCCGCGCCTCCGCGTGAGACGATCTTTCCCGGATGCGGCCTACCGGGTGCGCATCACGATCAGCGCGTACGGGCTGGAGGGCGGCACGCCGCCGGAGAGCGCCGTCACCTTCGCGAATCCGGACGCCGGCACCCCGAACCGCGCGTAAGCGGTCGATCCGCCCCGCGAGTAGCTGAGCGTGAGCCCCACGCCGTTGCTGAGCGGGCGCGGCACGAGCTGGTAGGAGGTGTTCAGCGCGATGTACAGCGAGCGGTAGTTCCAGCTCGGATGCGTGTACTGCGCGGCGATCCCCGCGACCGCGTCGTCGCCGTAGTTGGCGGCGATCCAGTCGCGCACCCAGTCGTCCACGCTGGCGCCGCCGATCGCGGCCGACAGGTTGGCGGCGCCGGTCGTCTGCGTGTTGACCAGCGACGACCAGAACGCGGTCTCGACCCCGTTCACGCGGTCCGACGCGTAGCGCAGGAACGACCAGGCGGCGCCGCGGGAGGCGAGCGCGTCGACGTTCTTCACCGGCCCCGAGGTGTCCGGCCGCTGCAGCCACCCCCTCCAGCGGCCGAAGTTCGCGTTCGCGTAGGTGTTGAACGCCGCCACCCGCCGCGACGCGTTGGGCCCCGTGGTGAGCTGCGTGACCACGATGTTCCCGCGCGGCGCCAGCCCCACCGAGGCGCGGTAGAACACCAGCTCCTCGGCGACGTGGCTGAGCCCCTCGTTCAGCCACACCTCCTCGAACACCCCGCTCCAGGTGCCGTTCAGGTACACGCGCCGCGAGGCGTTGATCAGGTGCTGGAGCTCGTGCGCCATGGTGCCCACGGTGCTCCCGCGCACGAACGACACCGTCCGCACGTTGCTGTTCACCGCCCCCGTGGGGTCAGGCACCAGCATGTAGAACATCTCGCCCTCGTTGCTCCGCGGGCACGACGCGGGGGCGGAGCTGAACAGGTCGCGGGAGGTGAAGAAGCCCAGCACCACCACCGACGACGCCGGCGGCGACAGCTCATTCACCGCGCGGGTGTAGAAGGCCACCACCCGCTGGTTGGTGTCCAGGTCGGTGGGCCCGCCGAAGCTGGTGGTGTCGACCGCGTAGGCGAGCGAGTCGAACTCCAGCGCGATGCTGTCGTACTGCGCCGTGGTAAAGCCGCCGGGCGGGTTGGCGGTGTCGGAGACCACGATCACGTGCTGGCCGATGGAGCGCACCTGCCCCACGCGCGTGTCCAGCGCGCCGCTGCACCCCTGCGCCACGTTCAGGTTCATCAGGTCGCCCACGGAGGGCACACCCGCCGTGATCAGGCGGCGCGGCCCGCCCGGGGAGGCCGATTGGCGCCGGACCCGGTAGTTCCCCTTGCGGTACATCCGTTCGCCCAGCACGCGGTCGCGCTCCAGCAGCCGCGCGCGGAAGTCCTCGTCGATCGCCGGCTCGTTCGCGGCGCTGCGCCCCAGCCGCGGCCCCTCGGCGGGGGCGCGAATGGGCGAGGGCGGCCCGGTGACCGCCTGGATCCCGGTGGCGGTCAGGGTGAGCGAGAGCGCGCTGGAGCCGGAGAGGTTCACCGGCATGTAGGTGAACTCCTCGTCCGCCCCGCCCCCGCCGAAGCAGAGGCTGGAGGCGAGCGGCATCACCCCCGTGTACACGCCGCCCACGGCCAGGTTGGGGCAGACGCTCACCGCCGCGCTCCCGCTGCGCGGGCCGCTGGTGGCGGTCACGCCGGCCGTTCCCACCCCGGCGCCGGTGGCGGTGCCGGAGCCGTCGACCGTGACCACGGCGGCGTCCGTCGTTCCCCACGTCACCGTCTGCCCGGCGAGCACGTTGCCGACCGCGGAGCGCACCGTGGCGGTGAGCGCCTGGGCATTCCCCTGCAGCACGCTGGGCGCGGCGGGGGTCACGTCGATCCATCCGTTGGGAAACCGCACCTCGGCCGCCACGTAGACCGTGAAGGAGAAGTGGGTCACCCCCGGATCCACGCTCATCTGCCAGTTCTTCGCCCCCGTGGTCTCGCTGGTGGAGAGAATGCCGTCCGCGCCGTTCAGCGCGCCGGAGTACTGGAAGTACTTCTGGTTGGTGTTGGTGAAGGTCCCCGTCCCGTCGTGGTTGGCCACCGTCACGTTCCCGGTGCCCCCGGTGGTGGTGGGGCCGCTGGCGAAGAACACCCGCACCCCGGCGGGATCGCCCGTGGTGCCGTCGGTGGTTCCCATCGCCTGGGGGATCAGGTTCTGCACCGTCACGTCGAAGCTGAAGGTGCCGGGGACGGACACCACGTTCGACGAGGTGAGCTGCACGTAGAGCCCCTGGCCGCCCACCACGATGGCGCCGCGCGCGGTGCCGGTGGGCTCGATGCCGCCGCAGCGCACCGTGGCCGCCACGCGGTCCGCCTGGCAGAGCACGCTCATGGCCAGCAGCGGCTGCGGCGCGGAGGCTTCGGACGGAGGCGCGGAGACGGGGCCGCCGCGGTCGGAGCAGGCGCCCAGCACGAGCAGGAGCGCCGCGGCCATGCACGCGGGCGCGGACCCGCCACGGGGTCGAGGAGGGGCAGCCATGTCGTCCATCTGAGGAGGGAGAGACCGGCACGGCCAGGAGAGGCCGGTACTGGACGCCCTGGAGGAGGGCAGCACGTGACTCAATCCTCGCTCCGGTCTGGCACGGAGTCAACGCCGCCAGACCCCGCCGCCGGAAAACGGCCATTCGCCATCCGTTCCCAATGAGACACAGACGGAGTCGCAAAACGTCCATTCCAGGGCGCCCCGCCGGGAAAAACCCGACTGGCGGCGAGATGCACAGGCGTGAAGAGGCTGGCCACGCTCCTTCGGCCTCATCCCCGGTCCGGGAACCAGCCCGTTGATCGGCCAGGATAAAAAGGCGGCAGGCCGCGCGATCGTTCGCGCGGCCCGCCGTGGGAGTGCCCGGAGTCGGACTCGAACCGACAAGCCCTTGCGGGCGGCAGATTTTGAGTCTGCTGCGTATACCGATTTCGCCATCCGGGCGTACACGAAAGCTAACCGCGCGCGCCCCGCGCCTCAACCGCCCTGCGGCTCAGGGTCCGCGGCGCGCGTTCTCGGCGTCGATGAGCTGCAGCGCGTACAGGGCGCGCTTCATCGCCCGCGTCTGGTCGCCCGTGGCCATGGCCTCGCGCGAGAGGCGGAGGAGGAGCCGGGCGCGCCGCAGGTCCGCGGAGGGAGACGGGTCGCCGTCGATGCGCTGCTCGGCGCTCGCCACCAGCTTGAGCGCCACCGCCACCGGCGACGCGCTGCGGGCCGCCTCGCCGCCCTCGGCCAGCCGCCGCACGGCGGCCCGCCCGCCGCCGCGGGCCAGCGCCGCCTCGGCCTCGGCGCGGCGCGCGGAGACCACGGCCGCCACCGCCTGCAGCGCGGGGTAGCTCCCGGCGTCCAGGCGCTCCGCGGCGCGCGCCTCCCACTCCCGCAGCGCGGAGAGCGCGGCGCGCACCTGCGCCGGCGGCGGGTCGGCCGCCAGCAGCGACGCGGCGGCGAGGCGGGCCTCGCCGTCCAGCTCCAGCGCCGCCTCCAGCCGGCCCTGGCGGCGCGCGGCGTCGGCCGCGGCCTGCGCCTGGCGCACGCGCGCGGCGTCGCCCGGGGCCAGCCAGGGGAGCCAGCTCCGCGCGTCGGAGAGGCCGGCGGGCTCGCGCACCGCCACCCACGTCTTCCCTCCCGCCTCGCGCGCGAACGAGGTGGGCAGCGTGGGCGCGTCGCCGCACGCCGCCAGCGCGGCGCAGAGGGCGAGCGGCGCCGCGAGGCGCGCCGCGGCGAGGCGGAAGCGGGTCATTCTGCCGGGGGCGTAGGTGCGTGCCAGGCGTGGCGGGAGAGCCTCAGCAAGCTACTGTGGGGCATGGGCTTGGTCAAGCCGCGCCGGCCGCCCCGGGTTGCCCCGCCCGGGGGCGCGGGATAGGTTGACGGACGTTCGAACCAGACACAGCGGCCCCGCGATGACGGACGAGCGCAGCGCCTACGACGAGAAGCTGGAGAGCATCCTCCGCACGGCGGCCGCGATCTTCGCCGAGAAGGGGTACCACCAGGCGTCGATCCGCGACATCGCGCGCGGCACGGGGGTGAGCCTGTCGGGGCTGTACTACTACTTCGACAGCAAGGAGGAGCTCCTCTTCCTGATCCAGGACCACGCCTTCGGCACGCTGCTGGGGAACCTGGAGCGGATGCTGGCGGGGGTCGAGGAGCCGCACCGCAGGCTGCGCATCCTGATGGAGAACCATCTCCGCTACTTCATCGGGGCCAAGGCGGAGATGAAGGTGCTGAGCCACGACAGCGAGTCGCTCACCGGCGAGTACCGGCGCACGGTGAACGGGAAGAAGCGGCGGCTCACGGAGATCGCGATGGGGATCCTGCGCGAGATCCGGCCCGACGGCGGGGTGGACCCGCGGGTGGCCACCTTCTCCCTCTTCGGGATGATGAACTGGCTGTACAACTGGCACCAGCCGGGGGTGGACCCGCCCGTGGAGCGGCTGGTGGACGACATGTACCGCATCTTCCTGCACGGCTACCTCCCCGACGGCGCGCAGGTGCCGGAGGGCGCGGGCGACGCGGCCGCGGGCGAGACGCAGCCGATCTGGCGCACGGCGGCGGCGTGAACGGAAGTGCCTGGTGCCTAGTGCCTAGTGCCTAGTGCCTAGTGCCTGGTGCTGGGGGCCGGCGCGAGAACGAGAGCAGCAACGAACGACATCCTGACCCTTCACCAATTCGGAGAGACTGATGGCTACCGCGACCGTCGACGTACCGCAGGATACCGCCGAGAAGACGCTGGTGCACTACGAGGTGCAGGGCGGCGTCGCCATCCTGACCCTCGACGACCCGCCGGCGAACACCTACACGCACGAGATGATGCGGCAGATCGACGCGGCCGTGCTGCGGGCGCGCTTCGACACCGCGGTGGACGTGATCGTGATCGTGGGCGCGGGCGAGAAGTTCTTCTGCGCGGGGGCCAACATCAACATGCTGCAGAAGGCCGACCCCACCTGGAAGTACTACTTCTGCCTGCACGCCAACGAGACGCTGCTGCGGCTGGAGCACACGCCCAAGCTGGTGATCGCCGCCCTGAACGGGCACACCGTGGGCGGCGGGCTGGAGATCGCGATGGCGGCCGACATCCGCGTCGCCCGGCGCGGCGCGGGGAAGGTGGGGCTCCCCGAGGTGGCGCTGGGCGTGCTCCCGGGCACCGGCGGCACGCAGCGGCTCACCCGGCTGGTCGGCACCTCCAAGGCGATCGAGCTGATGGCCGAGGGCTCGAACTTCGACTTCGAGACGGCGGAGAAGTACGGGATCGTCAACCGGATCGTCGACGCGGAGAGCCGCGACGCCTTCCTGGAGCAGGTGCTGGCGTACGCGCGGCAGTTCACGCGGCCCAACAAGGCGACCTTCGCGGTGGGCAACATCAAGCGCTCCTGCCAGACGGGCGGCGCGCTGCCGCTGGAGCAGGGGCTGGCGCTGGAGCGCGAGCTGCAGGCGCTGCTCTTCAACTCCAGCGACGCCAAGGAAGGCCTCAGCGCCTACGTGGAGAAGCGCCAGCCGCAGTTCACCGGCAAGTAAGGGCGCGGCGCGCGGAATGCGGGGGAGCCGGGCCGGTGCCCGGTTCCCTTTGCGTTTGATGGAACGACGAACGGCATCTCACGCAGAGACGCAGAGGCACAGAGAGAACGACGACTGGGCCACGGATCACCACCACCGGACATCAACGGAACACGATGGCTACGACGGAGAGCACGGCGGCGGTCGCGCCGGGGAAGCTGTTCATCGGCGGGGAGTGGGTGGACGCGGCGTCGGGGAAGACCTTCGACACCGTGAACCCCGCCACCGGCGAGGTGCTCACGCAGGTCGCCGAGGGCGGCGCGGAGGATATCGATCGCGCCGTGGCCGCCGCGCGCCGCGCCTTCGACGAGGGGAAGTGGAGCGGGATGGACGCCCGCAAGCGCGGACGCATCCTCTTCGCCATCGCCGACGCGCTGGAGGCGCGCGCCGACGAGCTGGCGCGCCTGGAGACGCTGGACAACGGCAAGCCGGTGCGCGAGGCGCGGATGTTCGACGTGCAGGGCGCCATCGACTGCTTCCGCTACTACGGCGGCTGGGCGGACAAGATCGACGGCGACGTGATCTCCGTTCCCGGGCCGTTCCTCAACTACACGCGGCGCGAGCCGGTGGGCGTCTGCGGGCAGATCATCCCCTGGAACTACCCGATCCAGATGGCGGCGTGGAAGGTGGCGCCCGCGCTCGCCTGCGGGAACACCGTCGTCCTCAAGCCCGCCGAGCAGACGCCGCTCACCGCGCTGGAGCTGGCGCGGTGCTGCGCCGAGGCGGGGGTGCCGGCCGGCGTGCTGAACGTGGTCCCCGGCTTCGGCGAGACGGCGGGGGCGGCGCTGGTGGCGCACCCCGACGTCGACAAGATCGCTTTCACCGGGTCGACGGCGGTCGGCAAGATCATCCAGCGCGAGGCGGCGGGGACGCTCAAGCGCGTGTCGCTGGAGCTGGGCGGCAAGAGCCCCAACATCGTGCTCGCCGACGCGGACCTGGAGGCGGCGGTGCGCGGCGCCACCAGCGGGATCTTCTACAACACCGGGCAGGCCTGCACCGCCGGCTCGCGGCTGCTGGTGGAAGAGGCCGTGCGCGACGAGCTGGTGGAGAAGCTGGTGAAGCGCGCCGACAGCATGCGCCCCGGCAACCCGCTGGACCCGAAGTGCCGGATGGGCCCGCTGGTGAGCCAGGAGCAGCTCGACCGGGTGGTGGGGTACATCGAGAAGGGGAAGGCCGAGGGCGCCGAGCTGGTGTACGGCGGCGACCGGCCGGAGGGGAACGGCTTCTTCCTGAACCCCACCATCTTCGACCGCGTGGCGCCGGAGATGACCATCGCGCGGGAGGAGATCTTCGGCCCCGTGCTGGCGGTCACCACGTTCAGGGACCTGGACGAGGCGCTGGCGATCGGCAACGCGAGCGAGTACGGCTTGGCCGCCGCCGTCTGGACGCGCGACGTGGGGAAGGCCCACCGCGCCGCCGCCGCGCTCCGCGCCGGCACTGTGTGGATCAACATGTACCACACGCTCGACACCGGCTCTCCGTTCGGCGGGTACAAGCAGAGCGGCTACGGCCGCGAACTCGGCAAGTACGCACTCGACCTGTACACGCAGGTCAAGAGCGTCTGGGTGAACCTGGGCTGAACTGGAGGTAACTCGTGCATCTCGAACTAACGGCAGTCTTCCAGAAGGTCCCGGAGGGCTACATCGGGTGGGTCGAAGAGCTTCCCGGCGCGAACACGCAGGGCGATACGCTCGAAGAGGCGCGGGAGAATCTCCAGGAAGCCGTGATGCTCGTGATCGAAGCGAACCGTGTGCTTGCCGAGGAAGAGGCAGGAGCCGCCGAAGTGATTCGGGAGCCCCTCCTGATCCGGGCGGCATGAAACGACGAGACCTGATCATCCATCTCGAGGCACACGGCTGTGAATTCCTCCGCGAGGGCGGCAGCCATACCGTGTACGTGAACCGAAAGAAGCGAACATCCAGTGCCGTGCCTCGGCATCGCGAAATCAACGATCAGATGGCAGCGAAGATCTGCCGCGACTTGCAAATCCCCGCGCCCTGACGCTCCGACCACCTGATAACATGACCGAAGCGCTGATTATCGACGCGGTGCGGACGCCGATCGGGCGGTTCGCGGGCGCGCTCTCGTCCGTGCGGCCCGACGATTTGGCGGCGGCCGTGGTGAAGGCGATCGTCGAGCGCACGGGCGTGGACCCGTCGCTCGTGGACGACGTGATCTTCGGGTGCGCGAACCAGGCGGGGGAGGACAACCGCAACGTCGGCCGGATGGCGGCGCTGCTCGCGGGGCTGCCGGTCTCCGTCCCCGGGCAGACGGTGAACCGGCTTTGCGGCTCGGGGCTGGAGGCGGTGCGCAGCGCCGGGCACGCGATCAGGGCGGGCGAGGGGCGGCTGTTCATCGCCGGCGGCGTGGAGAGCATGTCGCGCGCGCCGTGGGTGATGCTCAAGCCGCAGGAGGGATTCCCGCGCGGGGTGCCGGAGATGGCGGACTCGCTGCTGGGGTGGCGCTTCGTCAACCCGAAGATGCCGAAGGAGTGGACCGTCTCCCTCGGCGAGACGGCGGAGATCGTGGCGGAGGAGTTCGGCGTGAGCCGCGAGGACCAGGACCGCTTCGCGCACGCGAGCCAGCAGCGCTCCGCTGCCGCGATCGCCGAAGGCCACTTCCGCGGCGAGATCGCCCCCGTCGAGGTGCCCCAGCGCAAGGGCCCGCCGAAGGTCGTCGACACCGACGAGCACCCGCGCCCCGACACCACCTGCGAGTCGCTCGCGGGCCTCAAGCCGAGCTTCCGGGCGCAGAACGGCACCGTCACCGCCGGCAACTCGTCGGGGCTGAACGACGGGGCGGCGGCGCTGCTGGTCGCGTCGAGCGAAGCGGCGGGGGAGCTGGGGATGAAGCCGATGGCCCGCATCGTCGCGAGCGCGGTGGCCGGCGTGGAGCCGCACCGGATGGGGATCGGCCCCGTGCCCGCCACGCGCAAGGCGTTGGAGCGCGCGGGGCTGTCGATCGCCGACCTGGGGCTGGTGGAGCTGAACGAGGCGTTCGCGGCGCAGTCGGTCGCCTGCATCCGCGAGCTGGGGCTGGACCCGGAGATCGTGAACGTCTCCGGCGGCGCGGTGGCGGTGGGGCACCCGCTCGGCTCCTCCGGCGCGCGCATCCTCACCACGCTCGTGCACGAGATGCGGCGCCGCGAGGTGCGCTACGGCCTCGCGTCGATGTGCATCGGCGTCGGCCAGGGGATCTCGATGATCGTGGAGCGGGTCGCGTGACCGGCGGGGTCCTCACCCTGGCGCTGCGCGCCGGTCCCTCTCCCAGAACAGCCTGGGAGAGGGACGGGGGCTCGCTTCGCTCGCAACTCTCCCGGTGTGACGCGGGACTGCGCGCGCGGCCACGCGCTCCCGCGAAGGTGCGGCGATGAGCGACGAATCCGCCACGTCCGACGCGATCCTCTACCACGAGGAGGACGGCGTCGCGTGGATCACGCTCAATCGCCCGGAGAAGCTGAACGCCTTCGCCGGGACGATGCGCGACGACCTGCGCGCGGCCGTCGAGCGCGCCGCCGGATCGGCGGACGCGCGCGTGGTGGTGGTCACCGGCGCCGGCCGCGCCTTCTGCGCCGGGGCCGACGTGGAGGTCATGCAGGAGCTGCTCGCGCGCGGCGACGGGGCGACGTTCGAGGGGTACGTGGAGGCGGGGGCGCGCGCCGTCCGGGCGGTCCGGGCGTGCCGCAAGCCGGTGATCGCGGCGGTGAACGGGGTGGCAGCGGGCGCGGGGGCGTCGCTCGCGGCCGCGTGCGACGTGCGGCTGGCGTCGGAGCGCGCGAGCATCGGCTTCACCTTCAACCGCATCGGCCTGCACCCGGACTGGGGCGCGAGCTGGATGCTGCCGCGGCTGGTGGGCGCTGGCCGCGCCGCCGAGCTCATCCTCACCGCGCGCATGGTCGACACCGACGAGGCGGTGCGCATCGGCCTCTTCCAGCGCGTCTATCCCGCGGACGCGTTCGAGGACGAGGTGCGCGCCTTCGCCGGCGAGCTGGCCGGCAAGCCGCCGCTCGCGCTCGCCGCGGCCAAGCACTCGCTCGCCGTGTCGCCCGAGTCGGAGCTGGAGCAGATGCTGGAGGTGGAGCGCGAGGCCCAGATGCGCCTCTTCCGCTCCGCCGACGTGCGCGAGGGGATCGCCGCCTTCACCGAGAAGCGCAAGGCGGAGTTCAGGGGAGAATGAACGAAAAGCATCACGCGGAGACGCAGAGGGCTGATGCCGTTAGTGCGGTTCGCGGATGGCGATCACCTCGAAACTGGCGTTCTTGAAGAAGACGCGCTTCAGCAGGTCTCCCGGGTGGCGCGCGCGGCCGGGGTTCCGCCGCTTCACGGACTGCTCCAGCACGCGCAGGGGCAGCGGAGCGAACATCCGGCGCGCTTCCTCCCCCGTCAGGTGGACGGTGTGGTCGGCGAAGGGCCTGATCTCCAGCCGCAGCCCCAGCCCGTTCCACAGGCCGTGCAGGCGAGACGCCGCGCCGTAGACCGGATGGTGCACGTTCACGGCGAAGTACAGCAGCCCGCCGGGTGCCAGCACGCGCGCCAGCTCATCGACGATGGCCGCGGGCCGCTCCGCGTGGTCGATCACGTTGTCGCACAGCACCACGTCGAAGGCGCCGGACGGAAAGGGAAGCGCCTCGCCCTCCGCCGCGATGGTGGGCGCGCGCCCCTGCCAGCCTGCGAACAGCGGCCGGTACTGCGCCGCCAGGGGATCCACGCCGACCCCGCGGCTGGCTCCGAAGAAGAAGATCAGCCCGTGCGGGCCGCTCCCCACCTCCAGCACGCGCGCGTCCCGCGGCAGCGGGCGGATGCGCTCCAGCCGCTCACGCACGTCTCGTGAATGGGCCATCCTCCGGAGCGCCACCTCGTTCTCCTGGCCACTTATGGCAGTCGCCTTGGCCTGCTGAGAGGCGAGCTGCCGCTCCAGCGCGCGCGCGGCCCGCCGGTGCCGCAGGCGCGCCAGCCACCCACGCCTCGGCTCCTCCGGGCTCTCGCGGCTTTCCAGGCTCTCCACAACTCGCTGACAGGTTCTCGGGGTGGCTACACAGGTCGTCCTCGGAGAGTCCAGCGACACGCATGAAGTGGCGGAGCATTCCGATCTTCAGCGCCTGATTGCCTGTGTCGCGAAGCCGGGAATCGCGGGACTTTCGGCCCAGTAGCCCCCCTCCTCGGCCTCGTGAACCACGACTTTCAGCTTCAATTCGACCGTCGATCAAAAGATTTCCGGCTCTCCAACTCCTGGAACGATGCACCCGCGCGGCCGGAAGGACAAGAGAGGCACAGAGAGGGATCGCCGCTCCTCTCCGTGCCTCTGCGCCTCTGCGTGTGATGCTTTTACTGAGGCGGCCTCGCGCGCGTGCACCAGGGCCAGCCGCCCATCCCGCGCCCGCCGAGGCTGTCGGCCATCATCCCGCGCTGGCGGCGTCCACCGATCATCCCTCCCCCGCCCCCACCCATCCCGCGCGCCCCGAACCGCGTACCGCGCTCGCGGCGCTCCTCGGCGGCCAGCGTGCAGGCGCCGGCGCGCTGCTCCTCGTTCAGCACGCCACGCACCGCCTCGACGGCGCGGCGGGTGTTCTCGCCCATCTTCTGCAGGATGGCGGTGAAGTCGCGCTGCTGGGCCTCGTTGGTGGGGAGGCGCATCGGCCCGCCGTTGCCGGAGCGCGAGAAGCGCCGCAGCGAGTCGGTCCAGGGCCGGTTCTGCTCGCGCACCGCCTCGGCGATGGAGTCGAGCGCCGTCACCTGCGGCGAGGTCAGCTTCAGCCGCTCGCGCGCGCCGATCAGGCCGAACACCGAGGGCATCTGCGCCCGCCGGTACGCGGCGAACATCTCGCGCTCCACGGAGTCGCGCGGCGAGCCGCCCGAGCCGGCGGGCTGCGGCCCGGCCTGCGGCTGCCGGCTGCGGCAGGCGGCCGCGACCAGCAGCGCGGCCGCGAGGGTGATGCGGATCTTCATGGTCGTTCCCTGCTCCGGATGCGGTACGGTTCTCCACAACGTGCGACGGCGATGATGTGACACCGGCGCGATCGCCGTGTTTCTAGACACGTTGCATCCCCCCGCACCCTACACGATCTTTCGCCACTCCCCAATGCAGGAGTGGCAACGATGCGCATCCACCGGATCCTGCTCCCGCTCCTCGCCCTCTCCGCCGCGGCATCCGCCTCCGCCCACGCGCAGGCGCGGCCCCGCGCGCGGGAGGCCGGCGTGGTGGTCGGCATCCTCGCGCCGGGGCCGCTGAACGCCATCACCGACGTGGCCGGGGTGCGCGTCGGGCAGGCGACGCGGCACGAGGGCGACTCCATCCACACCGGCGTGACCGCCATCCTCCCGCACGAGGGGAACCTCTTCCGCGAGCGGGTGCCGGCGGCGATCCGCGTGGGCAACGGCTTCGGGAAGCTGCTGGGCGTCACGCAGGTGCGGGAGCTGGGGGAGCTGGAGACGCCCATCCTGCTCACCTGCACCCTCTGCGTCTGGCGCGCGGCGGACGCGATGGTCGCCTGGCTCCTGGCGCAGCCGGGGATGGGCGAGGTGCGCTCCATCAACGCCGTGGTCGGCGAGACCAACGACGGCTTCCTGAACGACATCCGCAGCCGCCCGGTGCGCGCCGAAGACGTGGTGCGTGCGCTGGAATCCGCGTCGGCGGGGCCGGTGGAGGAGGGCTCCGTGGGCGCCGGTGCGGGGACGGTGGCGTTCGGGTGGAAGGGCGGGATCGGCACCAGCTCGCGGCGGCTCCCGGCGTCGCTCGGCGGATGGACGGTGGGCGTGCTGGTGCAGACGAACTACGGCGGGGTGCTGACGATCAACGGCGCGCCGGTGGGTCGCGAGCTGGGGAGGTTCATGCTGCAGCGCGAGCTCGCCCCGCCGCAGCAGGGCCCCGCCGACCGCGGCGACGGCAGCATCATGATGGTGGTCGCCACCGACGCCCCGCTCGACGCGCGCAACCTGGGCCGGCTGGCGGAGCGCGCCCTCACCGGCCTGGCGCGCACCGGCTCGGGGATGACGAACGGCTCGGGCGACTACGTGATCGCCTTCTCCACCCACCCGCAGGTGCGCCGCCGCCCGGGTACGGCGCCCGCGACCGTCGCCGACCTGCCGAACGACGCGACGTCGCCGCTCTTCCAGGCCGTGGCCGAGGCGACCGAGGAGGCCATCTACAACGCGCTCTTCAGGGCCACCGCCGTCCGCGGCCGGGGCATCACGGCCGAGGCGCTCCCCCTCGACCGCACCCTCGAGGTCCTCCGCCGCTACAACGCGCTCAACCAGGACCGCACGCTGCCCCCGGGCCGGCCCTGAGCCGCTGAAACCCTGTGTCTCATACCACCCTCTGGCAAATGGCTGTGCATTCGTAGAGACCAGTACAGAGGGGTCGCACACGGAGTCAACGGAGTCAACGGAGAAGCCAGGCAGTCCTCCGTTGACTCCGTTGACTCCGTTGACTCCGTTGACTCCGTTGACTCCGTGTGAGTCCATTCCGTTGGCCGAATGCACATTCAATCAACAGAAATGGTTCCAGGCACTGCCGGGGGCTCTCACGGAGGCACGGAGAAAAAGTCAGGGCGCGGCCTCCTGCGCGCGGTACCACTCCACGATCTCCGGGCGGCGCTCGGCGTTCCACGTTCCCGCGCGGGCCGCCAGCGCCTCGATCTCCGCCACCTCGCGCGGCGCACCCGCCGTGATCCGCTCCACTCCCCGGTCGGTGACGAAGTAGTCGTCCTCGATGCGGACGCCGATGTTGGCGAAGCGCCGGACCACCGGGCCGAGCTTCGCGCGCAGCTCGCGGTTGCGCGGCGTGTCGGGAAGGTAGTCGAGCACGTCGCCGCGCACGTAGATGCCCGGCTCGATGGTGAAGGCGCTCCCGCGCGTGAAGCCGCCGCCGAACGGGGGGTACGATGCGTCGGGGTCGTGCACCTCCAGGCCGATCCCGTGCCCCACCCCGTGCATGAAGTAGAGCCCCACCTGCAGGCAGGGGACCTGGGGCCTGCAGTCGTACGTGGCCTGGGGCGATTCGATCAGTCCCAGGCGGGCGAGCCCGTCGGCGATCACGCGCGTGGCGGCCTCCTGCAGCTCGCCCAGGTTGCCGCCGGGGCGGGCCCGCGCCTCGGCCGCCTTCTGCCCCGCCAGCACGATCTCGTAGACCGCGCGCTGGTCGGGGGTGAAGCGGCCGCTCACCGGGACCGTGCGCGTGAGGTCGGCCGCGTAGCCGCGATAGCTCGCGCCCACGTCCATCACCACCACCTCGCCCGCCTGCATGAAGCGGTCGGCGGTGCGGTAGTGCAGCGTGGTGGCGTTCGGACCCGAGCCCACGATGCTGCCGAACGACGGCCGGTCGGCGCCGTTGCGGCGGAAGGTGCCTTCGATCACCGCCTGCAGCTCGAACTCGTTCATCCCGGGGCGGATGGCGATCATCGCCTGCCGCAGGGCCAGCGCGGTGATGATCGCGGCGCGCCGGATCTGGTCCAGCTCCGCGGGCGACTTGGACGCGCGGAGCGCCGCGAGCGCGCCGTCGAGCGGCGCCACCCGCAGCCCCGCGCGGCGAGCCGCCTGCTCGCGCGCGAACCGGACCTCCGGCTGCTCGCCCTCGTCGCCCGGGAACTGCGAAAGGAGGTACAGCGTTCCCCCGCCGCCGAGCAGCGAATCGACCGCCGCGTTCAGACGCGGAGCGGGGCGCGACTCGATGCCGGTGATGCGCGCCGCCCGTTCGGCTCCGATGCGCACGCCGTCCCACAGCTCCGTCGCGGGGTCGCGCGGCAGCACGAACAGGAGCTCGCGCACCCGTCCTCCCTGCTTCGCGATCACCAGGCGCGCGCCGGGTTCCGTCACCCCGGTCAGGTACTGCATGGGCGGGGTCTGCGCGAAACGGAGATAGCTGGCCGGCGGATCGTCGGCGCCGAACACCACCAGCACGCCCTCGCCCATGCGCCCGGCGAGCGCCGCGCGGCGGCGGGCGTACTCGTCGCGCGTCACCACCGCCGGCGGCGGGAGCGCGGGAACCACGTAGGCATCGGCGCTCGGACCGGCCGCGGCGGCCGGCTGCTGGGCACGGGCCGCCCCGGCCCAGAACGTCAGAAAGAGCGCGGCGGCAGGCGTGTGGAGGCGTGGGATCATGGGAATGGTGATGGAGGGATGGACGAGCGGCGCCATGCCGGTGAGCGCTGAAACGAACACGGCGGTTTTCGCGAGTCAACCGTTGGAAGCTGGCTGCGCGGCCCGCGCTTCGATCCGGCGCGGCCGGACCCTCACCCTGGCGCTTCGCGCCGGTCCTTCTCCCAAAACAGCCTGGGAGAGGGACGGAGGCTCGCTCCGCTCGCGGCTCTCCCCGCGGCGGCTCGAGCCCCGTTGCCGCGCTCCAGGGCCACGGCAGCGCTACAACGGGTGGTCCGCGGAGGCGGACTTCGTGTGGTTGTTGCCGCGGATTCATCCGCCCGGCAGCGACAGCAGCTTCGGCTCCCATTGCGTGGCCGCGGAGCGCCGCAGATCTTCCCCGCCCCGAACCCACCCTTCGCACCCTCGAACGAACCCAGCGACACGAACATGGAAGCAGCGGATGCCGCGGAACTGATCTCCGAGATCAAGGAAGAACGCGCCGAGGCGGAGGCGACCGAGAAGTTCCGGAACGCCGCCGCGCTGATCATCGCCATCATGGCCATGCTGCTGGCCATCGGCTCCCTGGGCGGCGGCAACGCCACCGACGACATGGTGTTCGGCAACATCAAGGCGAGCGACACCTGGGCCTTCTACCAGGCGAAGAACGTCCGCCAGACGCAGTACCGGATCGCCGCCGACCGCCTGGAGGTGGAGCTCACCGACCCCACGCTGAACGCCACCGAGCGCGCCGCCATGGAGGCGCAGCTCAGGAAGTACCGCGAGACCATCGCGCGCTACGACAACGAGCCCGACCCGCAGGCCCCCGCCGACTCGCTCCGGGGCGAGGGGAAGAAGCAGCTCGCCGCGCAGGCCAGGAGCTACGAGGCCGTCCGCGAGCGCGCCGAGGCCCGGGACGGGAACTTCGACTACTCCGAGGTCTTCCTGCAGCTCGCCATCGTCCTCGGCTCGGTGGCCATCCTGGCCTCGTCGCGCGCGGTGCTGACCCTGTCGGTGGTGCTGGGCGCCATCGGCGCGGTGCTGATGGCCAACGGCTTCCTCCTCCTCTTCCCGCTCCCGGTCTGACGGGCTTCCCCGCGCCGCGGCGGCGACGTACCATTCGCACTCACGCCACACCCACGACCACCCGCGAGGAACGAACCGATGCGAACCCTGACCCTCTGCGCCGCGCTGCTGGCGGCGGCCGCGCCGCTCGCCGCGCAGGGCCACCAGCACGACCCCGACCGCCCGGCGACCGGCGGCGGCGGCACCCTCCCCGCCGGCTGGCACGCGCACCCGGACCGCGCCGAGGCCGACATGGCGGGGCTGCGCTTCGCGAGCATGCCTCCGGGGTGGCACGTCACCACCGGCCCCGCGGTGATCCTCTGGCGGCCGCAGGACACGGCCACGGGCGAGTTCACGGCGAGCGCCACCATCCACCAGACCAAGGCGCCCGCGCACCCCGAGGCGTACGGGATCTTCATCGCCGGGAGCAGGCTGGAGGCAAACCCGGACTACATGTACTTCCTGGTGCGCGGCGACGGGAAGTACATGGTCCGCCACCGCGCGGCCAGCGGCGAGCTGCACACCATCGTCGACTGGACCGAGAGCCCGGCTGTGCACAGGCAGAACGAAGCGGGGCAGGCGAGCAACGCGCTGGCGGTGGAGGGCGGGCCCTGGGGGGTGCGCCTCAAGATCAACGGCACGCAGGTGCACGAGTGGCTCAAGCGCGACGTTCCGTACCTCAAGACTGACGGCATCGTGGGGCTGCGGGTGAACCACAACCTCGACGTGCACGTCGCCGACTTCTCCGTCACCCGGCGGTAGCAGCTGCAGTCTCTCGCAGAGGGCGCAGAGGACACGCAGGTCACGGGGGAAGGTTCCTCCGTGACCTCTGTGTCCTCTGTGAGAGAAAAGCAGTTTATTTCTTCGCCGTGTCGCGCTTCGAGGTATCGGGCGGCGGAGGGGGCGGCGCCGCGGCGGTACGATCGGCGGGGGCGATCCACCACTTGCCGATGGTGTTGAACTCGCCGCGCACGTCCATCTGCACCCCCTGCAGGCGCCGGCTGATCCCCGTCAGGCGGCGGGGATAGTAGAGAATGGTGTAGGGCGCGGCCTGCACGATCGCGTGCTGGTACTCGCGCCAGAGCGGCGCCGCCTGCTTCCGGTCGGCGGTCACGTTCAGCGTGTCGATCAGCCGGTCGATGTTCGGATCGCAGAAGCTGATGATCTGGTACGGCCGCCCGCGCAGCCGGCAGAGGAAGGAGTCCGAGTCGTCCTTGCGGAAGGAGTCGATCCACGACCCCAGGATGGCGTCGAAGTCGCGCCCGGCGCCAGTCATCTGCGCGACCAGCGTGTTCCACTCCACCAGCCGCACGTCCACCTTCACCCCGATCCGGCCGAGCTGCGCCTGCGCCATCTCGGCCGCGTCCTTCCGCACCTGGTTCCCCGCGTTCGTCTTCAGCGTGAACTGGAAGGGGCGGCCCGCCGCGTCCTCCAGCGTGCCGTCGCCGTTGCGGTCCTGCCACCCCGCCTCGGCCAGCAGCCGCCGCGCGCCGGCGGTATCGTAGGGGATGAGCGTCTGCACGTCGGTGGTGTCGTACGACCAGTGCGCCGGCGTGACCGACGAGCGCCCCACCTCGCCGTAGCCGAAGAGGAGCGTGTTCACGATCTGGCGGCGGTCGATCGCCATGGTGAGCGCTCGCCGCACCCGCGCGTCGGCGAACATGGGGCGCAGCCCGTTCCAGGCGATCCAGTTCCACTGCCGCCCCGGCGACGCGTCCAGCCGCGTGCGCGGGCTCGACGCGATCCGCTGCGCCTGCGCCGGGTTGGCATTCAGGTACAGGTCCACCGTGCCGGTGAGCAGCTCGGTGAGGAGCGTGGTCTGCTCGGGGACGAAGCGGTAGACCACGCGGTCCAGGTACGGCCGCCCGCCCAGCGCCTTCGGGAAGTCGGGGTTCGCCTCGAACACCCAGTCGCGCCCCGCGTCGTGGCGCACGAAGCGGAAGGGCCCGTTCCCCACCGGGCTCTGCGTGCCGAAGGGATGGTTGGCGAGCTCGGCCGGCGGCACCTGCCCCAGCACGTGCTCGGGCATGGGGATGAGCATGAACCACGCGTCCAGGAACTCCGAGTGCGGGCGCAGGCGGAAGCGGATGGTGCGGTCGTCCACCACCACCGGCTTCGGGTCGTAGAAGTCGAAGCTGGAGGCGTTGGGATACGCCGTGAGGGAGTCACGGGCGCGCAGGTAGGTGAACTCCACGTCGCGCGCCGTGACCGGCTTGCCGTCGTGCCAGCGCACGTCCGACCGCAGGTGGAAGGTGAGCTCCAGCGTGTCGGGCTTCACCCGGGTCGTGTCCCACCGCTCGGCGAGCCAGGGGACCGGGCTCAGGTGCTCGTCGTACCGCACCAGCGACATGAACAGCAGGTCGCGCTGCACGCTGATGCTGCTGAAGTCGCTGTTCACCAGCACGTTCATGGTCTGCAGGTCGCCGTAGTTGCCGATGATGGCGGTGCCGCCGTAGCGCAGCGAGTCGGGGACCTCGCCTTCGGGCCCGCCGACGCCGCCGGGGCCGCGCTGGTCCTTGCAGGCGGCGAGCAGCAGCGCCGCCGCGGCGAGCCCCGCCAGGGGACGACGCAGGGAGTGCCTGACCATCGATTCTCCGGAACGGTGCGTGGGACGGTTGGCCGGGATAGTGCCGGCTAGTTTAGGTCACCGCGACGACGCTGCGCCAGAGGGATGCAGCCGTCGGCGCGCGTGGCCGCCCTCGCCGCGAAGCCGTCCGGCACTCGCGCGGCCGCGGCCCACGTGCGAGGTCCCCTGGGGCGCGGCGGGTGGACGGCGTGGCGGCCCCGGCGCGGACGCCCGGCCGCGCGGAGCGCTTGTGCGCGGCGCCGCCGCGGGGGATCTTGGGCGCACCGTCGTCTCCGTTCCCCACCCTGCCCCGCCCGGCCCCATGCGCAAGCTCCGCTTCCCCCACCCGATGACCCTGCTCCTCGCCTGCATCGTGCTGGCGATGGCGCTGAGCTGGGTGCTCCCCGCGGGCGAGTTCGCGCGCCGCGACGATGCGGCCACCGGGCGCAGCATCGTGGTCCCCGGCACCTACCACGCGGTGCCCTCCGCCGCCGTGGGGCCCTTCAAGGCGCTGGTCGACATCCCGAAGGGGATGATCGACGCGGCGGACGTGATCTTCCTGGTCTTCCTGGTGGGCGCGGCCTTCACCGTGGTGGACCAGACGGGGGTGCTGCGGCGCGCGGTGGACGCGCTGGTGCGGCGGCTGGAGGGGCGCACCTGGGTGGTGATCCCGGTGATCTCGCTCATCTGCGCCACGGGCGGGGTGCTGATCCACATGCAGGAGGAGTTCATCGCCCTGGTGCCGGTGCTGCTGGTGCTCACGCGGCGCATCGGCTACGACGCGCTGGTGGCGGTGGCGGTGAGCGTGGGCGCGGCGGCGGTGGGGGCGGCGTTCAGCCCCATCGACCCCTTCATGGTGGGGATCGCGCAGAAGCTGGCGCAGCTCCCGCTCCTCTCGGGCACGGGGTACCGGCTGGTCTTCCTCCCCCTCGCCCTGGCGATCTGGATCGGCGGCACGCTGCGCTACGCCGCGCGCACCCGCACCGTCCCCGGCGCCGCCGCGGTGGGCGACGAGCCGGGCGCCGTGCACACCGGGCTCTCGGCCGACGCGGGGACGGAGGAGGGCGCGCCCGGGGGGATGCGCGCGCGGGACGCGGTGGTGCTGCTGCTGGTGCTCGCCACCTTCGCCACCTACGTCTTCGGCATCCTGCGGCTGGAGTGGGGCTTCAACGAGATGTCGGGGCTCTTCTTCGCGATGGGGTGCGTGGCGGGGCTGGTGGGCGGGCTGGGGATCGGCGGCACGGTGGAGGGCTACGTGCGGGGCTTCCGGGAGATGGCGTTCGCGGGGGTGCTGATCGGCTTCGCGCGGGCCATCTACGTGGTGCTGCAGGACGGGCGCATCGTCGACACCATCGTGAGCGGGCTGGTGACCCCCGTGGCCGCGCTCCCGGTGACGCTCTCGGCGCTGGCGATGATGGTGGCGCAGACGCTCATCCACTTCCCCGTCCCCAGCACGAGCGGGCAGGCGGTGCTCACGATGCCGGTGCTGGTCCCCGCCTCGGACCTGCTGGGGCTCTCGCGCCAGGTGACGGTGCTCGCCTACCAGTACGGCGCCGGCATCACCGAGCTGCTGGCGCCGACCAACGGCGCGCTGATGGCGGTGCTGATCGCCGCCGGCGTGCGCTTCGACCGCTGGCTCCGGTTCGCGCTCCCGCTCCTCGGCCTCCTCTTCGCCCTCGGCGCCCTCGCTGTCGTCGTCGCCATCGCGATCGGGCTGAAGTAGCTCCTTGCCCCTTCTCCCGAGCTGCCGGGAGAAGGGGGTGACCGCAACGACAACCGTGGATTTAACGTGGCCTTGTTATTTAACACGGCCGTGTTAGTATTTCGAATACTGCCGGATCCACGCACAGCACTGGACCCATGGTCGATTCGAAGGCTCGCGAGCGCGACAGCGAATCAGCCGGAGCGCTGGCCGGGCAACTCGTCGCAGACTTGCTCAGGGAAGACGGGTGGCGGGTGGAGCCAAGCGCCTCTCCATCGGCCGATTTCGTCGCCCAGCGCGGAGGGGTCTCGTACGCGGTGGAGGTGAAGACGGCATCCGAGGGACGAAGCGACCGGCTCGTGCCGCTGTGGGCGCAGGCGTGGCTGCAGGCTGTCCGGGCGGCGGGGAAGGACCAGCAGCCTCTCGCCGTCGTGGTGGCGCCACGAATCCCGCCGCGCGTGGCGGAGCAGGTGCTTCGTTTCGTGGCGGAGCACGCGCCGGAAGCAGCCGCCGGGGTGCTCGATTTCTCCGGGCGGCGCGCGTTCCGGGGCGACCTTCTGGACCACCTGAACCACGAAGGGCCTCTCGCACCTGCAGGGGTGCGGGCGACCCCCACCGGCCAACCCGCGAACATCTTCTCCGACCTCAACCAGTGGATGCTCAAGGTGCTGCTGGCGCCGGAGCTGCCCGAGGAGATGCTCGCCGCGCCCCGCGGCCGCTACCGCAACGCTACGCAACTCGCCCACGCAGCGGACGTTTCGGTCATGAGCGCCTCGCGACTCGTGCGCCAGCTACAGCAGGAGGGGTTCCTCCACGAGTCGGCGGCGTACCTGCAGCTGGTGCGGCGCGAGGAGCTGTTTCGCCGCTGGCAGGCGTGGGCCGGGCAGCGAGTCAGGGAGGCAGGGTTCCGCTTCATCCTCCCCGGCGAGTCTCGAAGGCTGCTGGCCGGCGCCGTACGGAACGTCGACGGATGCCTGGCACTCTTCGCGGCCGCGGATGCGCTGGGCATCGGGTTCGTACACGGCGTTCCACCTCACCTGTACGTGCGCCAGTTGAGTCCCGGAGCCGTGTCCGACTGGAAGAACCTCGTGCCGGCCGCGCCCGGCGAGGTGCCGGACGTCATCATTCGCGCTGCGAGCACGCCGCAGTCGGTGTTCCGTGGCGCGGTAACGAGAGATTCCGTTCCCGTGTGCGACGTGGTGCAGGTCTGGCTGGACGTCTACGGACATCCCTCCCGCGGGAGCGAGCAGGCCGAGCTCATCCGCCGGAGAATCCTGGAGCCCGTGATACAGGGGACGTGATGGACGACCTGGCCGCGTTCGCCCGACTGATCGAAGCGCTTCGTCCGTGGCTTGCTCACGTGGTCATCGTCGGCGGATGGGCGCACCGCCTCCATCGGCACCACCCGCTCGCTAATCCGCCGTCGTTCCTTCCATTGGCGACTCGTGATGCGGATGTCGCGTTCTCGCCGAACGAACCGATGCAGGGCGACATCGCCGTGGCGCTGGCCGCCGCCGGATTCAAGGAGGAGCGCACGGGAGAGCACATGCCGCCGGTCAGCCGGTATCGGCTCGGTGACGGTGCCGGGGGCTTCTACGCCGAGTTCCTCGCTCCATTGAGCGGCAGCGCAGTCAAGCGGCACGGGAAGCTCGACGCGACGGCGCTCAAGGCTGGCGTCACCGCCCAGAAGCTTCGCCATGTCGGTCTGCTGCTGGAGAAACCATTCGCGGTGACGGTCGGGAGCGCTGTCGGATTCGCGATCGAGCCCGCGGCGGAGGTGCTGCTCCCCAACCCGGTGAGCTACATCGTCCAGAAGCTGCTGATCCAGCAGGAGCGCAGCCCCGGGAAGCGGCCTCACGACGTGCTGTACGTTCACGACACGCTGATGCTGTTCGCCTCGCACCTGGACGATCTGCGAGAGATCTGGAGGGAGGACGTTCGGCCTTCGCTCCCACCGAGAACCGCGATGCGAGTCGAACGTCTCGTCCGCGAGCGCTTCCGCGAAGTCGACGACGTCATCCGAACCGCGGCCCGCATCCAACCGGACCGTGCGCTCCGCCCGGAGCGGGTGCTCGCAGCCTGTGCGGCAGGCCTCGGGGAGATTTTCGGCAACTGAATGTCACACAGAGGCACAGAGCCGCGGAGAGGGTGGCGTGCCCTCTCCGCGGCTCCGTGTCTCTGCGTGAGACCTGCCGTAAAGGCCTAGTACCGGTAGTGGTCCGGCTTGAACGGCCCCTGCGGGTCCACGCCGATGTAGGCGGCCTGGTCCGGGGTGAGCCGGGTGAGCTTCACGCCCAGCTTCTCCAGGTGCAGCCGCGCCACCTTCTCGTCCAGGTGCTTGGGCAGCGTGTACACCTTCTTCTCGTACTTGTCCGCGTTCTGGTGCAGCTCGATCTGGGCGATCACCTGGTTGCTGAACGAGTTGCTCATCACGAAGCTGGGGTGCCCCGTGGCGCAGCCCAGGTTCAGCAGCCGGCCCTCGGCCAGGATCATCACGCTGTGGCCGTCGGGGAAGGCCCACTCGTCGTACTGCGGCTTGATGTTGATCCGCTCGATCCCGGCGAACTTCTTCAGCCCGGCCATGTCGATCTCGTTGTCGAAGTGGCCGATGTTCCCCACGATGGCCTTGTCCTTCATGCGGGCCATGCGCTCGACGGTGATGATGTTCTTGTTGCCGGTCGCGGTGATGAACAGGTCGGCCGTCTCCACCACGTCCTCCAGCACCGTCACCTGGTAGCCTTCCATCGCGGCCTGCAGCGCGCAGATGGGATCGATCTCGGTGACGATCACGCGGGCGCCCTGCGCGCGCAGGCTCTGCGCGCACCCCTTGCCCACGTCGCCGTAGCCGCAGACCACCGCCACCTTGCCGGCCAGCATCACGTCGCTGGCGCGCAGGATCCCGTCGGTGAGCGAGTGCCGGCAGCCGTAGAGGTTGTCGAACTTCGACTTGGTGACGCTGTCGTTGACGTTGATCGCCGGGAACAGCAGCGTCCCCGCGTGCATCATCTCGTACAGCCGGTGCACGCCGGTGGTGGTCTCTTCCGACACGCCGCGGATGGACGCCGCGACCTGCGTCCAGCGGCCGGGGTTGGTCACCAGCTCGCGGGAGAGGAGGCCCAGGATCACGCCCCACTCCTCGGCGTCGTTCTCGGGGTCGAAGTCGGGCACGCGGCCGGCCTTCTCGAACTCCACGCCCTTGTGGATGAGGAGGGTGGCGTCGCCGCCGTCGTCCAGCAGCAGGTTGGGGCCGGAGCCGTCGGGCCACATCAGCGCCTGCTCGGTGCACCACCAGTACTCCTCCAGCGTCTCGCCCTTCCAGGCGAACACGGGGGTGCCCTGCGGGTCGTCGACCGTGCCGTGCTTGCCGACGACGGCCGCGGCGGCCGCGTGGTCCTGGGTGCTAAAGATGTTGCAGGAGACCCAGCGCACGTCGGCGCCCAGCTCCACCAGCGTCTCGATCAGCACGGCGGTCTGCACGGTCATGTGCAGGCTCCCCATGATCTTCGCGCCCGACAGGGGCTTCTGCGCGCGGTACTCCTCGCGCAGCGCCATCAGCCCCGGCATCTCCTGCTCGGCCAGGCGGATCTCCTTGCGGCCGAAGTCGGCCAGCGACAGGTCGGCCACCTTGAAGGGCTCGCGCCCGGCCTCGGCGGCGGCGGTGAAGGGGTTGGCCATCTCGGCGACTGCGCTCACGGTCTCTCTCCTCTTCGTCGGGTTGATTACCAGCTCACATCTCGAACTTCACGCGTACTCACGCACTTCCGCACTCTCGCACTTCCGCACTGCAGTTTTGGGCATGTCCCTCCGCTGCGCTCCGGGCCGGGCTGCGCGCGCAGTAGGGCAGCAAACAACGCTGCCCAACTGCGCCGAGCCGGCGGCGCGCCATCGTCCCGCGCACGGCCGTGTTCCGGGTGCGTGCGCGCCACCGTCTCGGCCCTGCGGGCGCGCATCCCTCATGCAACCGCGCCAGCCGCAAAGACTTGCGCGTCCCGGGATGCCGTCCTCCCACACCGTGTCATCCCGAGGCCCGGCCACGCCTTGCTCGCATCGGCGCCGATCTCCGCAGGGCCGAGGGATCTGCTCGGCTCGCCACGAGGCCCGGGCGCGGCAGCGTCACGGATGCGGACCGGCTGATCGACCTCGCGTGTCGCTGCCACTCCCGTGCGGCTTCCGCGACGGGCCCCGCTCGTACGCGGTCAGATCCCTCGGCCCTGCCGACCGCGTCGCGAACGCGGATGATGTGCGTTCGGGCCTCGGGATGACACCGTGGCGCAAGTCCTCACCCTCGCCGGTGGGTCACGCTGCGTCGCGATGCACCGTCTCCGGCGAGAAGGCCGGGAGGCACACCGCCACGTACTCGGCGCCGCCGGGCTCGGGGGTGCTGTAGCGCACCCACTCGCCGGGAGCGGTCACCACCGCCTGGCCGGCGCGGACCTCCATCGCGCCGCCCTCGTGCTCCACCCGCAGCATCCCCGCCAGCACGACGGTGATCTCCTCGAACTCCGGGCGCTGCCCCGGCTCCACCCACCCCTCGGGCGAGCGCATCCGCGCGACGCTGACGCCGGCGTGGCCGGAGTTCACGCGCCCCGCGTACTCCTCGATGCGCTTCGGCCTGTTCCCCGCCGCCTCGATCACCGACGGCGCCTCGATCAGTCTCGGCATCACGAACCGGGGTGAGGGCTCTCCGCCCGCGCAGCGAACAGCGTCGGACCCTTCGCGGACGGGTCGGCCGGGAGCGGCACGTAGCGGAAGCCGGTGAGGCCGGCCTCGCGCGTCCACGCCTCGAGCTGCTCGCGGCCGAAGCCGAGCCACACGTGGCCCATGGTCTGGCGGTACTCCTCGCGGTCGTGCGGCGCCATGTCGATCACCAGCAGCCGCCCGCCGGGTCGCAGCACACGGCGGGCCTCCGCGAGCGCCGCCGCGGGCTCGGCCACGTAGTGCAGCACCAGGAAGAGGAGCGCCGCGTCCAGCTCGGCGTCGGCCAGGGGCAGCGCCTCCAGCTCGCCGGAGCGCACCTCCACGTTCTCCGCGCCCGCCAGGCGGCTCCGCGCGGCGGAGAGCATCGCGGCCGAGCTGTCGACGGCCAGCACGCGGCCCACGAAGGGCGCCAGCGACTCGCTCACCTGCCCCGTGCCGCACCCCAGGTCGCCGACCGCCCACGCGGGGTCGAGGAGCCCCAGCAGCCCCAGCAGGTCCGCGCGCCGGCCGAAGAGCTCCTCGCGCAGGCGGTCCCACTGCCCCGCCGCGGTGGAGAAGAACTCCTGCGAGCGCGTGCTGCGCTGGGCGAGCACGCTGCGCAGGCGCTGCGCGTCCTGCTCGGCGGCGGGGATCGCCGCCACCTGCTCGCGCACCAGCGTCCACAGCCGCCGCGCCGAGGGCTCCAGCCGGTCGGCCACCATCCGGTAGCGGCGGCTGGTCCCCTCGGCCCGCGACGCCAGCCACCCCTCGTCCGCCAGCGTCTTCAGGTGCCGGCTCACGGTCGATTGCGGGAGCTGCAGCACCGCGCACATCTCGCCCACGGTCAGCTCCTGCCGCTCCAGCACCAGGAGCAGCCGGGAGCGCGTGCTGTCGGCCAGCGCCGACATGCGCTCGAAGATCGGGGGGGCGGCGAGAGTATTCATCCGTTCAACCGGATTGAAGGATACACCACGAAGGGACGGCGCGCAACCCTGACCGCGTATCCCTGACACCGCTTTTCCAACTCGATTGTGCATTCATCCGATGTCTAAACAGAATGGCTCTCACAGAGGTCACAGAGGACACAGAGGAAAGCATTGCAGTTCCTCTGCGACCTCTGTGACCTCTGCGAGAGATTGCAGTTCGAATCTGTCGAACGAATGCACAATGAATCAGCAGAATAGGGTATGAGCCGCGGGGCCGGGTCGAAAGAAATCCAGCGGCCGTCTTCCGTGCAGTTCGGGAGAAGGGGGGGCCGGGACGAGGGGGCCCTCGAAACGAAATCGGCCCCCCGGGCGAAGGGGGCCGACTCCACGGCACCTGCATTCCCGGGCCGGCCCGGGTCACCGCCCCCCGGCCTCCGGTCCCGCGACCACCAGCCCGATGGACAGCAGGTACTGGCTGGTGCGCCCCTGGATCCCGACCAGCGTGTATCCGTGGGGAACGTCGAGCCTGAAGGGCATCCGGCCGGGATCGCCCTGCGCGGCGCCCTGGTTCCCGTAGACGGGAGTGCTGCGCTGGTCGGTGTGAATCTGCAGCGCGTACAGGTGGGTTCCGGAGTTACCCCCCGCGAGGCCGCTGATTGCGACGATCCGCTCTCCCGGGGCGAGGCTGAACCCGTGCCGCGTGCCGCCCGTGCCGCCGCGCCACGGAGGCGCGCCGCCCCCGCCGCAGACCACCTGGATCCCGTCGATCCACCAGCCGGCGTTGATCCAGAACCCCGCGACCGGGCACGCATCGACGAAGGCGGTGTTTTGTGGGGACCGGCCCTCCACGGGTGCGATGGCCGACGTCGTCTGGACGACGTGAAGGGCGAGGAGCTCCTGCGCGGCCGCCGGAGCCGGCCGGGCGGCGAGGACGAGCAGACCGATGAGTACAACTGCCTGGCGTGCAGTCATTTGATATCCGTGGGGTGGGGAGTGGAGGGACGGCGCGACGACGGCGAAGCGTATCCCCGGACCCGCCGTCGGCCTCAGGACGGGAGTGCGCGGGACTGGCGGGTGGGAAGGGAGCCGGGGGAGAGCGTGGCGGCGCCGACAGAGCCCTGGCTCCATCGCGCGTCCACAACGTAAGCTCGACCCGGAGTCGAACATAGGAAACGTTTGCGGCTCCGGGGACCGCGGTGCACGCTCGCGGTTGCGGCGCCGACGGTTGCGCGGCCCTGCCCCGCGCGCCACCTTCCCCACCCCGTCGAGCATCCCCCGCAGCCCCCGCGAGCATGATCGAGCGCACCCCCTCCCGCTACGCCGAGCGACTCTTCGACGCCGTGGACGCGGCCGCGGACCGCGGCTTCTGGACCACCGGCGACGGGCGCTACACCGAGCTCACCAACCACGTGCTCGGGCTGATGGGCACCCTGATCGCCGCCGACGACACCACCTCGGACCCCGAGCTCGAGTTCGTGATCGAGATGGCGAAGCCGTTCCAGCCGCAGGAGCCCACCAGGGGCGAGACCGCGCAGATCGTGCGCAAGGCCGCGCGGCGCACCGACCTGGCGAAGGTGCCGGACTACTTCCGCGCCATCATCCAGACCGACAAGGCCACCGGGGGCCGCGCCACGGGCGACGCGATCTGGTGCCTGCGCGAGCTGGGGCTGGGCCTGATCGCCGCCGACCAGCACAGCGACCCGCGCGAGGTGGAGCTGCTCACCCACCACCTCACCGTGCTGCGCGGCGCCGCCGAGGCGGAGGGGCTGCGGCTGGCGGTGGAGCCCTCGTCCGCCGTGGCGACGGACGCGGCGCGCGCCACCGCGGCCCCGGGCGAGCCGCAGCCGGTGGACCAGCCGGCGCTCGACGCGCTGCTGGAGAAGCTGCACGCGCTGGTGGGGCTCACGCGGGTGAAGGAGGAGGTGGAGACGCTCACCAACCTCATCCGCGTGCGCGCCCTGCGCCGCGCGATGGAGCTCCCCAGCGCGCCGATGTCGCTGCACATGGTGTTCATGGGGAACCCGGGGACGGGGAAGACCACCGTGGCGCGCATCCTGTCCGAGATCTTCCGCGCGCTGGGGGTGCTCTCCCGCGGCCACCTGACCGAGGTCGACCGCTCCGGGCTGGTGGCCGGCTACGTGGGGCAGACGGCGCTGAAGGTGACGGAGGTGGTGGAGCGGGCGCTGGGCGGCGTGCTCTTCATCGACGAGGCGTACGCGCTCACCACCAGCCGCGGGTCGACGGACTTCGGCTTCGAGGCGGTGGACTCGCTGGTGAAGCTGATGGAGGACCACCGCGACGACCTGGTGGTGATCGTCGCCGGCTACCCGAAGCCGATGCGCGAGTTCGTGAGCTCCAACCCCGGCCTGGAGTCGCGCTTCAACCGCTACATCGACTTCCCCGACTACACGCCCGAGGAGCTGCGCGCGATCTTCGACAAGCTCTGCGGCGAGGGGGCCTACACGCTCGGCAAGGAGGCGTCGGAGGCCGCCGACCGGCTCTTCCACGCCATGTACGAGGACCGCGACCACACCTTCGCCAACGGGCGCGCGGTGCGGAACCTCTTCGAGCGCACGGTGGCGCAGCAGGCCAACCGCATCGCGAAGGAGAAGGAGCCGTCGAAGGAGCTGCTCTGCGCGCTGGAGCTGGCGGACCTGGAGAAGGCCGCGGCCCAGATGCAGGCCGAGCGCGCGCTGGAGAAGGCGGAAGACACCGAGGCGGACGCCATGCTCGGGATGGAAGACGGCGGCGACGACGACGGCGGGAACGGCCACGGCGAGAGCAGCGTGGAGGCGGCGTTCCGCTGACGCGGCGACTGGCCCCGCCCCCGGCGGCGCAGTATCTTCCCCGCGCCTGAGGCCGAATCACCCCAACCGACGACGCGAGATGGGCAAGCTCTTCTTCCACATGGGCGTTTTCGCCGTGGTCACCTTCGTGATCTTCCTGGTGTGCATGTGGTTCGTGCGCATCGAAGACCAGCGCGAGGCGCGCCGGGGGCGGCAGAACTCCTGAGCTTTCCCGGGAAACAGATACGTCTCACGCAGAGACGCGGAGGCGCAGAGAGGCTCGGGCGAGCTCTCTGCGCCTCCGTGTCTCTGCGTGAGATGCTGTTCTACGGGGCCTGATACCATTTCTGTTGATTGATTGTGCATTCTGCCAACGGATAGGACTCACACGGAGTCAACGGAGTCAGCGGAGAAAGCCAGGCAG